>JBBRFA010000156.1:0-1745 GCA_038225185.1 Chthoniobacterales bacterium | reverse complement strand
AGCCTGCTCCGACAATCGGATCGGTGGTTCTTCTATAATAGGCCGACGAAGCGTGGCGGGCGTGCGCTGTGGCGCAATACTAGTGCCTTGCAAAAATATTCAATTGCCTCGGTGGGAAGGAATTGGCGAGGCGATCTTCCCACAGTCGATTCAGATTACGGCAAACCAATTTTACCTACCCGGAATGAACGGAAAGGGCCGGTGGATGGGCAATGGGTTCATCAAAAAAGGCTCTGAGAAAGCGGTAAACACGAGTTTTTTTCTTCAAAAGCTACGCGATAACCAGGGATCTTAAGGTCGGACTCCGGAAGTGGATCGGTTGCTACCACACTTGGCGTTCGCCCCGGCCCTTGGTAATAAAACCCCGACGCACGTTTCATAAATGAACCGGCGTAAATTTCCAGTCACCGTTTTTCTTCGGTTGAATACTTGTAACGATATTGTCACTTGATTGATCTCCCATGTCATTCAATCTGAAAGAAATGAACCCATTCCTGATCCCGCTCCTGCTGGCCGCGAGTTTAACTGCCGCCCACGCGTCCAACGTCATTTTTATCCATCCCGATGGAGCCGGGGTCGCCCACTGGCAGGCGGCGCGCTTCCTTAAAGCCGGGCCGGATGGCAGGTTGCATTGGGATCGCCTGCCCGACATTGCCATCTATCGCGGGCACATGAAAGACAACCTCACCGGCACATCCAATGGCGGAGCCACCGTCCACGCCTACGGAGTAAAAGTGCCATCCAGCGCCTTTGGCAGCGACGGCGTGAGTGCCAATCCGCCGATTTCCGCAGGGGGAAAAGCGGAGAGCCTCATGCAGGAGGCCGCGAAGTCAGGCTATCGCGTGGGCGTCATCAATTCGGGAAGTATCATTGAGCCGGGGACAGCCTGCTTTTTGGCGAGCGTAAAAAATCGCAGCGACTACGAGGAAATCACCCGCCAGGTGGTGGGGTCGGGCGCAGATGTGATCCTATCCGGCGGCGAGGAATGGATGCTTCCCGAAAAACAAACGGGTTTTCATGGTGCCCCTGGCAAACGAACCGACGGACGCAACCTCATCGACGAGGCCAAAAAGAGCGGCTATCTGGTCGTCTTCGACAAGGAGCAACTCGCCGCCGTCCCTAAAAACACCCGGAAACTGCTCGGCGTGTTTGCCACTGGTCATACCTTCAACGATCAGACCGAGGAATCTCTTGCTGCCGCTAAAAAACCCACCTACCAGCCTCAAGCCCCCACTCTCGCCGACATGATCGCCAAAGCTCTGGAGCTTTTTTCCGAAGACAAATTCTTTCTCGTAGTAGAAGAAGAGGGCACGGATAACTTTGGAAACTCTAACAACGCCCAAGGCACCCTCGATGCCTTGTTGCGTGCGGACGAAGCTTTTGGCATCGCCATGAATTTTGTGGAAAAGCAGCCCGATACATTCTTGATCACCACCGCCGACAGCGAGGCGGGAGGCATGGACGCCATCGGCATCGCCCCCGATTCGAAAGAACAACTCGCCGTGGTCAAAAACGCCAGAGACCGCAACGGTGCCCCCTACGACAACGTCAAAGGCGAGCCATTCCTCAGCGCCCCCGACCAGGCAGGAGTCCGGCATCCGTTTGTCATCACCTGGAACACCTTCACCGACACTTCCGGCGGCATCGTCATCCGGGCGGCGGGCCGTGGCGCCGAAAAAGTCAAAGGCACCCTGGATAACACAGACGTCTATCGTCTCATGCGCGAAGCCCTCTTTTCACCCGCG
>JBBRFA010000155.1:0-1930 GCA_038225185.1 Chthoniobacterales bacterium | reverse complement strand
GGCTTTCCGGGCGCTGACCGCAGATGATCAACGACCGCGACCGATGCGAGAGTGGTGATTTTGCAAAATCCCCCCACTCCCGTTCCACTCGAAATCCAGTCAAGGTGAACAGAAGCCGGAGTTCGTTGGGAAAATAAACGTGGGCATCGTAATCATCCACAAATCGAACCGACTTTTCTTCCGATTCCAACTGATCGTAAAGATACCGGACCCGTAAAGTTTGGGATTGAGACTGGTATTGAGCCGCCCGGCAACGCAGGAGGCGGCGTTTGCCATCATCGAAGTCTCCATCCAGGCACACCGCAGTTCGGGCGGGCGAGCGCATGGCGTCCGACATTATTTCGTAATCGGGCGCCGCTTCGACGATCAGAAAACGACCCCCCGGAGCAAGCGAAGCATAGGCGTTCCTCCAAGTGGCGATCTGGTCATCGATGGTTAGAAGATGGCTAAGAGATCCGCAGAATGAAATAATCAGGTCCACCGGTAGGGGTGGCTTCCAGGTTTGGATATCGCCGCCTGCCCAGATAATGTCATGAGGGTTCGACGCGGATATCGCCGCAGAAAGCATGGTTTGGCTCGAATCCATGCCCGTGACCGATCCACCCCACTCGGCGGCGGCTTCTGCCAATGGGAAAGTGAGCCGGCCATTTCCGCAGGCGTATTCCAAAATTTGGACGGGCCGATGCTGCCGAGAAAAGCGCAACAGGAATTCGAGATCCGGTTGGGGTCCGGAATGTTCGAGATCGTAGGTGTGAGGATGTTCGTAGATAAAGCTCATCGTTAGAGCACAGGTAAAACGACTATTGCTCCTGGTAATTCCAGAGCAGCCCGCCATCGACGAAAATCGTGGTGCCCGTGATGTAATCTGCGTCGGCGGAAGCCAGAAACGCCACCGCGCCCGCCACATCGCCAGGCTGGCCGAGCCGTCGCAGCGGGATATTTTCGAGGAGCGCCTCCAGCTTGGGTTTATCCTCGAGCAGACTCTGGTTGATCGGTGTCTGGATCGCACCCGGTGCCACGGCATTTACGGTGATACCAAGCGGCGCGAGTTCGATGGCCAGCGTGCGCGTGAGCATCCTCAGCCCGCCTTTGCTCAAACAATAAGGCGCGAAATTTGGAAAAGGCAGATCCTCATGCACCGAGGATATGTTAATGATTTTGCCCGGCGCTTTCCGCTCCATGCAAAGCTGGGTAAACGCTTGCGTCGTGAAAAACGCCCCCTTCAAATTCACCGCAAGCACTTGATCGTAATCCTCTTCGCTGACTTCCAGAAACGGTGCCTTCTTTTCCAGCCCCGCATTATTCACCAGCAAATCGAGTGTCGTAAAGTGGGCAGCGCAATCCGCGATAAATGCGCAGGCCGATTCGCGCGAATCCAAGTCGGCCTTGATCGCAAACGCCCGCCGTCCCATCGCCTCGATCTGGAGTTTCGTCTCCTCCGCGCCTTCCGGATTGCTGTGGAAACTAAATGCCACATCTGCGCCTTCTTTTGCGAGCCGAATGGCGATGCCTTGCCCAATGCCAGAGCTGCCACCCGTGACTACCGCGATTTTTCCAAAAAGTGAGTTAATCACGAGAATCAAGTTTTTGATGACCGACTTTTTAATGCTCCGTTGGCTGTAATCGCAGAATGCTCAAATCCGTAATTCGCGGAATGACCACGTTTTAACCGCACTTTCGCCAAAGGGATTATTTTTTCGGGACACAATTAGGCACGGTTTTCCCCCCCTTTTTTTTGGTGCCTATTTGTTCATAACCTTCCCAGCATGGGCCTGAGGATTTTTTCGACGCGGTTTTTTTGGTTGCAGCTTTTTTTGTGGGCATAATTTTATTGGAGAGGTTTGTGAGGATCGAGGCTAGGAGCTTGTCTTCAAGCGGTGGACTCCTGGTTTTCGCGGCGGATCGATCTTGCGGCCCTGTTTTTCTTTAT
>JBBRFA010000154.1:0-2508 GCA_038225185.1 Chthoniobacterales bacterium | reverse complement strand
CCGGATCGCCATCGAACCTAAACCGAACGAACCCGTCGATGTCGCCTATCTTCCCACCCCTGGCCATGTGCTGGCCTTTTCCCATCTCACGGCCGCCCCCAATCGGGTGGGCTGCGTGATCGAAACCGCCCACTGCATCCTTGCCGGACTCGATCCGGTTGACGAAATCGAATTCGCCCTGGCCCAAAACAAACTGTGGTCGCTCCATCTCAACGATCAAAACGGACTCAAATTCGATCAGGACAAACCCTTCGGCAGCGCCAATCTGCGAACCGCCTTCGGCCAGGTCATGGCTATTGATCGGCATCATTTTGGGGTCAAGGATGGATCCTGCATCGCCTTCGACACCCATGCGTTCCGGACATCCGAGGTCAAAAATGGCCTCGACCACGCCATTAACAGCCGCAAGACGTTCCTGCGTCTTCTGGAAAAGGCGCGCTCTTTTGACCAGTCGCTGGCCGATCAGTTGATCACGGCCCGCGATTACCAGGCCCTGGATCAGCTCGTCCTGAATCACCTGCTCGGTTAATTCCGTCTGACCGTAGATGCCCAACTTTTAGAATCAATCGTTTGGTACATTGCGCGATTTGGCCGGATTCAGCGGGGCAGCCAATGGCAGGTAAATCTCATTTGTCCAGGCCGTCTTGACGTCACGGATTGCGTGTGGCCATGTTCTTTGTCCAGGCGGTGACCGGACCGTTGTGGAGTAGTAGTTGGCGGGAAACTGCGGTTCGCTGACCGACTGCTGGCGGAGCGCATTTTCGACATCGGCGCTGTTGCCGATGGTTTTTACGGCACCGGAGGCCAGCTTGTCCCAGAGCTTGTCATCGTGGAGATAAAGCCGGGCTTGACGATCTTTTTCGGTCGCAATCCAAAAACCGGTGCTCCATCTCTCATTGTGGTTGATGCCTCCGTGCTGCGTTTCTAATCCCTTGATGGGTTGGTAGTGCGCCTTGCTTCCGACGGGAGTATTCCACGGCGAACCGGTGGAAAAAGGCTGGAGGAAAGGGTCTCGTCCAGCGCTTTGCGAATATCCCGGCAGCAGGAAAGACACGCAAACCAGGAATGTAAAAATAACCAGTTAGACCATACGATATATAGAAGAGAGACGCCACGCGCATCCTGTGTTCGTCGAATGCTACGGCATCCGGCGAGAAAAACGGCTGCGATTTGATAGGGATCTATTTCAAAATTAAGAGAAGTCGCCGGTCAACTCCAAACCTTTCGTGATCGCCGCGAATCGTTTAAAAACTGCCCGATACTTTTTAATGTTTGACCCATGCTTAGAAGCAGAATAATCTCCTTTCAATTCCTTATGAAAATCCTCCCCCGCCTCGTTCTTCGCCCCTCCCAAATTTTAGCGTTCAGCCTCCTCCTGGTCCCTCTGGCTCATTCCGCGGACCAAATTTTATGGAACATGAATTTCGATAACCTCGCGCCGGGAGAGGAATTGGAAATGGCATTTTTCGACAGCTCGACGCCAAACACTCTCCCGCAAGCAGTTAAAAAGGACTCGGAAAACCTCCTTGTCGGAGTTGCCACCCTTGGTCAACTGACCAACAAACCTCTCCGGTGGGTCAAAGCCTCCAATGCAAATTACGCACCGGGAATCAAGCTTCTCATGGAAGATATCATTAACTCCGGGAAAGTGGTTTTCGTGGCGGATATTGACTTCGTAAGCTGGCAACCCCCGGCCAAGCACCCCTTTGAGACCCTTTTTTCCGTCGGAATCCTCAACTCGGCTGGTGAAGCCGCCTACCGGATATCCTTTACTGCCCTCACCGGTGGGAATATCCGTGTCTCAAGCGAAGGCTTAATGGAAGCCGGCGAGAAAGCTCCCAAAGGTGAACGCAGTTTCCCCATGGGTTCTGCGATGAAAGTCTTTATCGAAATCGACTTCGCCAAAAAAATGTTCAGCGCCTCGGTGAACGAGGAGTTCGTGGCCGACGGCTTCGTGGATAACCTTTATTCCGAAGTGCGCGGCTTTGCCCTGACGGATGGCACTGCAATTGGCGGAAATTACGGCGGCCAGACCGAGATCGCCATTGACAATATTAAAGTGACCCACACCGACTAACCAGCCTTTAAAACCTGCCTTTTACCCCCTCCCCCTTTCTCCTTTCGACAACCCCCCCTCTATTATGATGCTTCTCCCTTCTTTCCGGGTCGCCGCCAGCGCGGCCCTTATCGTTCTTTTTGCTGCGAGCCCTGGTGCCGCACAAACCGCCCCCTCCCCATTTCCTTCTGAGCCAGCGAGTGAGGGGCACCAGATCTCGCCGCGTTTGACAGCCGTCGAGACGCTTTGGGCGGGAAATACGTTCGGCGCCCACATCGGGCGGATGCCCACGCGGCAGATCAGTCAGGACTCCATGGCTTCCGAAATGGCGGTGCGCACCCAGGGCGGTTTGGGAGCCTTGGCGGCTGGACCGGACGGCACGGTCTATGTGGTCGGACGCGCCGACAGCCGCCGCACCGGGATTTTCAAGGATGGGATGCTGATCGGCAACA
>JBBRFA010000153.1:0-3130 GCA_038225185.1 Chthoniobacterales bacterium | reverse complement strand
GGTGCCAATTGGGGATCGGTGTCGTCAAAATCGATCGATTGCAGCGACTGCTGGACATGCAGCGCGCGCGGGACGCCATCCAATCCCACCCGATTCCAATCAAACACCCGATACGTCGTGTCGCTATTCTGTTGCACCTCCACAATCACATTGCCTGCGCCAATCGCATGAATCCTCCCGCTCGGGATGAAAATCGCGTCGCCCGGCTCCACCGGAATTTTCTTGATCACTTCGTCCACCGTTCCGGCGGCCAGATGTTTTTCAAAAATCTCGCGGGTGATCCCTTTTTCCAATCCCGCAAAAATCGCCAGATCCAACTGCGTATCCACGATATACCACATCTCAGTCTTCGGCTCACCTTTAAGCAAAGGCGCAATCGCCGCTGGCGGATGCACCTGCACCGAAAGCCGCTCCTGCGCATCGAGCAATTTCACCAACAACGGAAAACGACCCGACGGATGTGCCACATATGCCGCCCCAAAAAGCTCCGCGCGATAGCCCGTCCAGAGTTCATGCAGCGTCGCCCCTTTGAAAGGACCTTCATGAACCACCGATTGCGCCTCCTCTCGATCCACCACTTCCCACGACTCCCCAATCCGGGTCCCCGTGGGCAGTCGTTTGCCATACATCGCCTGCAAACGACTCCCGCCCCAGACGCGTTCCATAAACAAAGGCTCGAAAAACAAAGGCGAAGTCATTTCCATGGCCTCATCGTTAAAGCATCGGGCCATTTTTGCAACTCCCCCGCAGCTTGCGTGATAAAAAACCCCGTTTTCTCTTTTGACGTGCCGGGTAAAATACCGTCTCCTTCTTCCTCGCCCATGCCCGTCCACCTTGTCGCCGATCAACTCCGCCGTTCCTTTAAAATCGGTTCCCGAAAAATCGAAGTGCTCCGCAGCATTTCCCTCCAGATTGACCACGGCGAATCCGTCTTCCTCGTCGGCGCTTCCGGTGCCGGTAAAACCACCCTCCTCTACACTCTCGCTGGCCTCGAGCGCCCCGAATCTGGCTCCGTAACCCTCGACAGCCTCTCTCTTTACGCCGGCAGCAGCTCTGCTCTTGCTCGCATTCGTAATCAGCAAATGGGCTTTGTTTTTCAAAGCTACTTTCTCCTTCCCGAATTGACCGCCCTCGAAAACATCCTCGTTCCCGCCATGATTCGTGGCCAAACCACCGACACTCGCGCCCTGGAACTCCTCCAGCAAGTCGGTCTCGCCGACCGCCACCATCATCTCCCCTCCGAACTCTCCGGTGGTGAGCAGCAGCGCGTCGCCATCGCGCGCGCCCTCGTCAACGATCCCGATATCCTTTTCGCGGACGAACCCACCGGCAACCTCGATTCCACCACCGGCGGCGCCATCATGGATTTACTTCTCACCCTCGTGCGCGACCGAAAAAAAACCCTCGTCGTCGTCACGCACGATACCCGACTTGCCGCCCTTGGAGATCGCCGCCTCGAAGTCATCGACGGCGTGCTCAAACCATGAAAAATCTCAACGGTCCGGAAAATTTGTGTTAAACATTTATAATAAACCTACGCATCTCTGGAAAAATCTTACTTAATCCTTCCCTAAAATATGAAAATCTACCTCGACGGCCTGTTTGTTGACGAATCGGAAGCCAAAATCTCTGTCTTCGACCACGGTCTGCTTTACGGCGACGGTATTTTTGAAGGCATTCGCTTCTACAACGGACGCGTCTTCCGCCTCACCGAGCACATCGACCGACTTTTCAACTCCGCCGCAGCCATACTCCTAAAAATCCCCCTTACCAAAGCGGAGCTCATTGAGGCCACCCTCGAAACTATTCGCCAAAACGACCTCCGCGATGGCTACATCCGTCTCGTCGTCACCCGTGGCGTGGGTTCCCTCGGTCTCAGCCCCAATCTTTGCCCCATGGCCAGCATCTTTATTATCGCCGCCGCCATCCAACTTTATCCACCCGAAGCCTACGAAAAAGGCCTTAAAGTCATCACCACCTCCACCCGCCGCATCAGTCCCGCTGCCTTGCCGCCCACGATTAAATCGCTTAACTACCTTAACAACATCCTCGCCAAAATCGAAGCCAACCAGGCCGGAGCTGGCGAAGGCCTCATGCTCAACGAGCAGGGCTATGTCGCCGAATGCACCGGCGATAACATTTTTGCAGTCAAAAACGGCAAAATCACCACCCCGTCTGCCAGCGCCGGCGCTTTGGGTGGCATCACCAAACAAGCCGTCTTCGATCTTGCCATTCTGCTCAATATTCCGATCAGCGAACCTCAGATCACCCGTTACGATCTTTATATAGCTGACGAAATTTTCCTCACTGGCACAGCCGCCGAAGTCATTCCAACCGTCAGCCTCGATTCGCGTCCCATTGGTGATGGCACTCCAGGGCCAATCACCAGGCAGCTCATCGCCGCCTACCGCGAATTGGTCCAGACCACCGGCACCCCAATTTATCCTCTTTCTTCCGAATTATAGGTCCTTTCTCAGCGCACGGTTTCACGATCACGCGCAAGACCACTCCATAATTCCGATAACCACCATCAAACTGCTCTCTGCTGAATCCGACTCAACGCGGTCCGATGGGATTTCGGCGCAGGTCCCGCATTGTTTTCAACTCGCCGATGTCGAGTCCGCGCAAGGGCTTGGCGCCCGATTTCCGGGTTGCTCCAAATCGGCTTCGTTCCGTCACAAACACCTCGTTGACGAAACTCTTCCCGCCAAACACCAGGCCATCACTAAAATAACGCACCCGGCAACGCAGCAATTCCCAGCGGCTCAGCTTGCCTTTATTAGCTATCACCGCTGCAATCTCTTCCTCGGTAAATCCGCGACGGAGGGGATTCCCTTCCTCCGACAATGCCCCCTCCTGACCCTGGTTGTAAGCAAGCAGTCGATACCTGGATAAAACCCATTCCCGCTCCTCCCGCGTCAGTTCGTCTGGGCTCTGCGCACTTTCTGTTTTGGCAAGTCGAGTGTTTCCAAACATTGCTTCCCAGGTTTCCACCACTGTTTTGAGACCTGTGAGCGCTTCTCTTTTCCCTCCCACGGCTTCTCCGTAGCCGCTCCAGCGGTAATCTTTTGGATCGTCCACCATCCCGGCACGCACCGGGTTGAGATCGATGTAGGCTGACATCAGGGTC
>JBBRFA010000152.1:0-3310 GCA_038225185.1 Chthoniobacterales bacterium | reverse complement strand
TGACTGGTCGTCCTCTCAGACCAGCTACCCGTCATAGCCTTGGTGGGCCGTTACCCCGCCAACAAGCTGATAGGCCGCGAGCTCATCAAGAAGCGCCAGGTTACCCCGGCTTTAATATTGCTATCACATGCGGTATTAATTCACCTTTCGGCAAGTTATCCCCCACTTCTCGGCAGATTACTCACGTGTTACTCACCCGTGCGCCACTAACCAAATTTTATATTGCTATAAAACTTGATCCGTTCGACTTGCATGTCTTATCCACGCCGCCAGCGTTCGTTCTGAGCCAGAATCAAACTCTCCGAAAAAAGTTTGCGTCAGGACGCTAAATCCTGACAAATTTTCTGACCTGATTAATAACCAAGCATCCGCTGGCGAATGCTTGGGTTTGTTCGGTCGAGCCAGCCTCTTCAGACTGACTCTAAATATTTGTTATCAAAGAATGTGACGTATAACGCACAATTCAATTTTTGCTTAATAGACCGTTCTGAATTCCCTCGGGAATTGCAGAATCAAATTTTCAAAAAACAGTGTTCATCGCACTCGCATCACAGTTGATCAACGAGGCATCAGGCGACAAAAAAACTCAATAGTGCTACCGGCTTAAATTTCAAATGTTGGAAGGCTCGTTATCACAACGGACCTGCTTACGCTTGCTCCTGTTACCAGGGTTTAAGACCGGGACAAAATTGAGTTCAATCTGAAGTCCCAAATTAAAGAACATTGCCGCTTTTGGCAGCACCCGGTTATTTGCCGGGATAACGACTTTAGCCGTCTTTCGGAGGATGTCAAAAATCTTTTTTAAAAATCTTTTTCATCTTCCAGGCCGGCTTTCACCAACCACCTGCGAATGTTAGTCACTTGCGTGATGTTCCACTCGCATCGGAAAGAAGACTGTAATCGCTTCTCTGAAATCGTCAAAATCTTTTTTAAAAATCTTTTCAACCTCTTCGATCCTCTCTTGCCAAGGTTACCCAGCAATTTACGAGGACGTGAGTTTCTCACTCCTTTAAAGACCCGCAAGCGGTATTTTGCTTATTTTTTTCGATTTATTCACCACACAGGGAAACCCGGCCTAAAATGTTAGTTTTCGGCACATTGGCATTGGTCTAAAACGGATTCCAGGATGATTGGGCGGGTTCAATTTCAAAAGGCAGGCCCTTTCCGGAGTGTTGACAATTTTCGCATCGGCTCTTGAATTTTGCTGCCACCCTCGGGCAAGCTACAAAAAGATGAATACCGCGCCCGAACGACTCCCCGCCCCAGGCGCCTGGGCGCGTTTGCGGCGCGATCCGAAGGTGATCGCTTCGAGTCTGATTCTTGGCCTCATCGTTCTCGCCGCCATTCTTGGCGCTTTTGTCTTTCCAGAGTCCTACCGCGGCACGAGCGATGTGCAATTTTCTCCTCCATCCTGGAAACACCCGTTTGGCACCGACCTCAATGGACGCGACGTGCTTTATCACACTCTCGCAGGAGCCCGCATCTCTCTCGCCGTGGGCATCTGCGGAGCGTTTGTTTCCTTCCTTATTGGAACCAGTTACGGACTTTATGCCGGTTTCAAAGGTGGCAAAACCGACGCCCTGATGATGCGCTTCGTCGATATCCTTTACGCCATCCCGCGCCTCGTTTTTATTCTTATTGCCGTGAGCACTTTCGATCCCTGGCTCAAGAAAACCCTTATACATCTCCAGCTCGATCACCTTATCGGTTACTCGAAAATCCTCATCCTCATCCTCTCCCTCGGCGCAATCGAATGGCTCACCATGGCCCGCATCGTTCGGGGCCAGGTGCTCGCGATCAAGTCCCAACCCTTCATCCTCGCCGCCCGCGCCCTCGGCCAATCCCCATTCCGCATCGCCACCCGCCACATCCTGCCGAATCTCCTCGGTGTGATTCTGATTTACGTCACCCTTACCATCCCTGCCGTCATTCTCGACGAAGCGTTTCTCTCCTTCCTTGGCCTCGGCGTCCAGGCACCCCAGGCCAGTTGGGGTACCCTCCTCGCCGAAGGTGCGCAGACGATCAACCCGGTGAAATCCAACTGGTGGCTCCTCGTTTTCCCCGCCCTCTTTATGTCGCTCACCCTGCTCGCCCTCAACTTCCTCGGCGACGGCCTCCGCGACGCTCTCGATCCTCGGGAAAAAAAATAAACGCTTCTCATGTCCGATCTCCCGCATCCAAGGCGTCCGCGTTATGCCGGCAAAAATCCGCGTCATTTCGATCTCAAATACAAGGAACAACGCAGCGATCCCCTCACCCTCGCCAAAGTCCTCGAAGCAGGGAAAACTCCCGCCGGCACGCATCGCCCCATCCTGGTTGCCGAAATCCTCGAGCTGCTGCATCCGGTTCCCGGCGAAAAATTCGTGGACGCCACCCTCGGTCATGGCGGGCACACCTCCGCCCTTCTCCCCCGGCTCGCTCCCGGTGGTGAACTTCTAGCCCTTGATCTCGATCCCATCGAACAACCGAAAACCGCCGCCCGCCTCCGCGCCGCCGGATTCGGGGAAGATCGACTTCACGTGCGCCTCTCGAACTACGCCGGCATCGGCAAAGCACTTGCCGAACTCGGCTGGAACGGTGCCCACGGCATTCTGGCCGATCTCGGCCTCTCCTCCATGCAAATCGATGATCCCAGCCGGGGGTTTTCGGTAAAATTCGATGGGCCACTCGATATGCGGATCAATCCCCAGCGCGGCCTTTCCGCGCAGGAATTCCTCGCCACTTGCGATGCCGCCACGCTTGCGGACGTGTTGATCGAAAATGCCGACGAACCTCTTGCCCCCCTGCTCGCAGAGGCGTTGGCTGGAAAAAAATGCGTCACCACGACCGATCTCCGCGCACTCATCGGCACTGCCCTCGCGCATCGTCCGCCCGATCTCCTGGCGCCAACCGTGCGCCGGGTTTTTCAAGCGATCAGGATTGCGGTCAACCAGGAATTTTCCTCCCTCGATGCTTTTCTTCGGGTGCTGCCTTTTTGTCTGCTGCCGGGAGGTCGGGTGGCCATTCTCAGCTTTCATTCGGGGGAAGATCGCCGCGTTAAAAAAGCTTTCCAAAGCGGAGTGCGCGAAGGTCTTTACGCAGCCACCAACCGCGAGGTGATCCGCCCCACCGCCGCCGAGCAGCAAAGCAACCCGCGCTCCACCCCGGCCAAACTGCGCTGGGCGATTCGCTCGACCGATTTCCCAGGTTAATGCCCGGCGTGATCCGCGATGTAGTCTTTGCGATAGCCCAACGCTTCGGGCGCGTGGAGAACGAGCATTTTTTCCTCGATATCCGCCGGGATCAGTTTCGCGGTGGCCTTGGAAACGAT
>JBBRFA010000151.1:0-3364 GCA_038225185.1 Chthoniobacterales bacterium | reverse complement strand
CTGCACGGGGTGCTCAAGCCTTTGAAAATTGCCGCTGTGAGCGATAGCGATTCCGCCATTTACAAAGGGCCTCGCAGCCACATCGGTGCGGTGGACGCCTCGGGCATGATCTCGCGCTACGATGTGGATGCCACGCGCACTCTCGATCAATTCCGTTCGCGCTTCGCATTGAACCAGCCGTTTGTCTCGCCGAGCGAAATCTGCAGCATCCCCCTGATCCCCGTCGGGCACACCGGGCCACCGCTCAGCTTCTGGACTAACAAGCGCCTCACCGGCGACAACCTGCGCGAGCGACCCTACGTCGATCTTTATCCCAAGCTTACCACCCAGTCGAACATCTACACCATTCACATGAGAGTCGAAAGCATCCAGAAAGTCCCGGCAACGCCAGCCAATTCCTTTGTCGCAGGCCGCGACCAGGTCACCGGCGAATGGCGGGGAAGCTACACCGTCGAACGCTTCATCGATCCGGATGACATCAGGTTCGGCACCGACACGACTGGAATAAACCCCAACGTCATCGATCCGGACCTCGAGGCCGTCACTCCCGCCTACCAGTGGCGCACGATTCTCAGCAAACGTTTCCAGCCATGAGCACGAGACCGACTTCCCCGCAGAAATCCGCATCCGCTTTTACCCTGGTCGAGATGCTGGCTGTCATCGCGATCATCAGCCTCCTTTCCGCCCTCTCCATCATCGCTTTCAATAACGTCACCCGGAGTTCGGAATTGACCGCGGGAGCCAGACAGATGGAGGCCACCATTTC
Organism: Chthoniobacterales bacterium; assembly: GCA_038225185.1. Classification (GTDB taxonomy): domain Bacteria; phylum Verrucomicrobiota; class Verrucomicrobiia; order Chthoniobacterales; family DASVRZ01; genus DASVRZ01. The sequence goes on along the minus strand of JBBRFA010000151.1, from coordinate 2,598 downwards.
GCTGGCCCGCATCCACGCGCTCACCATGGGGCGGGTTGTGGAATTGCGATTCTACCGCAGTGTGCGACCCGAGGGCGATAACGTCGTCAGCGAGGTCCAGGCTTTCTCCATTGCCAACGGCACAAACCAGGCCGTGGCCATTCGTCCCGCCCAGCGTTTTGCGGAATCCATCGCGATTTTCCCCCAATGGTCCACCTTGCTGGGCACTCCGCTCATTGTGGATGCCAATCGGCCAGACCGCAGCTATTGGGCGGTCCGGATTCGGCCCGATGCCCGCGCCGAGCTCGCTCCCTACCCCACCAACGACACCTGGTATGTCTCCGTCGCACCGATGACCAGCAAGACAGGTGTCGCCCCTCCCGCAAACTTCGCCGTCGTTGCCATCGACCCGATTAACAGCATCGCCCACGTCTTTCAACCCTGAAAGCGTGGGATTGACGCCTCAATATTTTTCGTATAAATCAAAATACCAGTCTTTCCCTCCCTTTTCCCTTTTCCTATTTCCTATTTCCTATTTCTCATGCGCTTTTTTTCTCTTTCCCTCGCCCGTTCCACCATCGGTTGCCTCGCCTTGGGCTTTGCGGTTTTTCCCGCGCTGACCGCCTCCGGCCAGAGCCTTCCCGCGCCTTGGAGTTTTACCGTAGTCGGCGAAGTCAAATCCGCCAAAGCCACCGGAACGGCAGACAGCTTTAAGCTCGGCGGCAGCGATGTCTCCCTGTGGGCAAAAGCAGACCGAATCCCTTTTGCCTTTCAGTTGCCCAAGGGGGATTTTGATTTGACTACCCGTCTCGGCGAGTCCAGCCCGCGCGGCGCGGAAGGCATGAGCGGCGTGGACATACGTCTGCTCGAAGCAAATGGGATTCCCCGTCCGGATGATGCGCACCTCTTCCTCGGGCGCCGTTTTAAGGATGGCATGCTGCAAATCCTTCGTCGTCCGGTCCGGGGTGTGGACACCGTTCATCGGGATCTGGGAGCGAGTCCCGGGGAGTTGTGGTTGCGCGTAATGCGTGCAGGCGACGTGATTTCCATTTGGTATTCCAAGGATGGAACGACGTGGTCAAGTCCCCGGTTTAGCGCGATGCGTTCCAGCGGGCCCGTTGCCGTCGGCCTCGTCGCAGGGGGCAGCAAGGCGATCTCCGCCTCCGTTCTTTTTGAGTCGGTGCGATTGGGATCCCCAAAATTCGGCAACGCCACGAGCTGGCTGGGAAATTCCCTGCCGGGCGGTGGACCCACTGTTGGGCATGTCATCAACTTCGGACGCGCCATCTGGTCCGACCCCGCGAACGGGGAATTTTTTCTCAATGGCGAGGACGAAAATTCGAGTTTCAGCGCCTGGAATGCGGACGGCACCTTCCGCTGGTTCCGGGAGAACCCGAACTTCCAGCACGGCAGTGCAGTGGCCGCCGATGCCCAATGGGTTTACCAGGGGCTGCACCGGGCGAGGGCGCAGAAAGACGGATTTGTGCGAATCGAACGCGCCAACGGTCGCCTGTCCGGCGGCCCTTTCCTCGCTGGCAAACTGATTCTCGGGATGGATATCCTCAAGCAGACGCTCATCCTTTCCGACTCGACCGACGGCGTTATCCGGTTTTGGAACACCGCAGACATGAAGGAGACGGCCTCGGTGCCGTTTGTCCGCCCGGGTCCGCTGGCGGTGGATCGCCGCACGGGCGAGATCTGGGTCATCCGGATGGGCGAGGACGGGCAAGGCAAATCGGTCGTCAAACTCTCTCCCGACGGCAAGCCGACAGGCGTGGAGATCACCTCGCTCGATTGGCCCCGTGGCCTCGCCGTTGGCGCCGACGGTCGCGTTTTTGTGGCCAACAGCGGCCGCAGCCAGCGGGTTCATATTTTCGACGCCAAAGGCCTGGAGACCGGGCACATCGGCGCAGAAGGCGGCATGGGCTCCTCGCACGCAGGAACCGTTCCGGGACAATCTCACCCTGAGAAGTTGAATTTCCCGAGCGCTGTCGCGACCGACGATGCGGGCAGCGTGCTGATCCTCAGCTCGGGACCCAAGCAAGTCTGGGGGGTTCTCGGCACCGGCTCGGGCACGGACATTCGCAAGTTCGATCCCTCGGGGAAACTTGTCTGGAACGTGCTTTCCTCGGAATACGTGGATTGCGGCGATTTCTTTCCCGGTTCGGACGGGAAACTCGTTTACTCCCGCGATTCCATTTACGAACTCGACCATTCCAAACCTCCCGGACAGGGCTGGAAGCAGACGGCCTTCACGATTGATCCCTTCCGCTTCCCCGACGATCCGCGGCTGACTACCGCCCGGACCGGAGGCAGTTGGATCCGCATGATCCAGGGCAAACCCTTCCTCATCGTCTCCGATATGGTCAGCGAGACCCTTAGCTTCTTCCGCTTTGAAGAGGGCACCAAAACCCTCATCCCCTCCGCCCGTTTTAATCGCGGTGCCGACAACCGCCCGCAGGATTTCTACATGTGGAGTGACGCCAATGGCGACGGCCTCCAGCAAGACGAAGAATTGACTAAGGGTGAGTATCAGCGCGGCATGTGGGGGCTCTGGGTGGACTCGAAAGGCGATATCTGGACAGCGACCAAAGGCGGTCCCATCACGCAAATCCCCGT
>JBBRFA010000150.1:0-3471 GCA_038225185.1 Chthoniobacterales bacterium | reverse complement strand
CACCCCCGTCGTCCGCATCGGCTGGCCCGACGCCTTCATCGAGCACGGCACCATCCCGATCTTGCGTAAAAAACACGGCCTCACTCCCGAAGCCGCCGTCGTCAAGATCAAAGCCCACCTCAAAACCCAGCCCGGAGCCATTCCCAAAAGCGCCGCGTAAGCAGACAATCCGGCGGCGGATGCTGGAAAATCAGCCTGCAAACGGCGCGCTGAGCTGCGCCTTTTTCCTGCGGACAAAGAAGAAAAAATCTGTTTTTTGCCGAGTCGCCCACTCTACCCGTGAGAACGGGACGAGCCAGGCTTTTAAAACAAATCCGACTGTTCCGGCGCGGGGGCGGCTTTGGTGAGGAGTGCTGATAATCCGGCCTCATCCAACACTTTTACTCCCAACTCCCCGGCTTTCGTCAGTTTGCTGCCAGCGTCTTCTCCGGCGACCAGGTAATGCGTCTTTTTACTGATACTGCCGCTGGTTTTACCTCCGGCAAGGCGGATCATTTCCTCGAAAACTTCGCGGGGCTCACTCAATGCCCCCGTGAGAACGAAGGTTTTACCGATAACGGGGTGATCGCCTTGGGAAGAATGGGCGGCGATTTGCGGCGGTAACGGATTGTAATTGTCGGATTGCGGGTCGATGCCGAGTTTTTCCATGTCCGCGAGCAGGGTTTGTCCGCTTTCGCTGGCAAAAAAATCGAGGATGGCACCAGCGGCCACCTGGCCGACTTCCTGCGCGATCTGGTGCGGGGCGAGAACGGGGTTGTCCTCTTTGCGTTTACCTTTGGGGAGTTGGCGGAGTTCGGCTAAAATGGGCGAGTGAGCGACTTCGGCAATGCTCCTGTGAAGGCGGGAAAGTTCGCGTCCGGCGGATTCGCCGGCCTCGCGGATGCCAAGGGCGTGGAGCCAGCGGGAAAGGGGCAGAGTGCGGGCGCGGTCGAGGGTGGCAAGCAGTTTCGCGCCGTTTTTCGGGCCAAAGACGCGGGGATCTTCGTCAGTGCCAAGATTAAGGGTGCCGAGGGTTTCCAGGTCGAGAGTGAAGAGGTCGAGCGGATGGCGGACGTGGCCGCGTTCGACGAGTTTGTCGGCCACGATTTCGCCGACGCCTTCGATGTCGAGCATTTTCCGGGCGGCAAAATGTTTTAAGCGGGTGGCAGTTTGCGCGGGGCAAAGCGGGTTAAAACAGCGCCAGGCGACGAAGCCTTCCTCGCGGGCGATAGGGCCGCCGCAGGAGGGACATTTTCCGCCGATACTGGCGGCGAGATCGTAAGGCACGGAGTCGGCGGGCCGTTTGGCAAGCACGACTTCGACGACGGCGGGGATGACTTCCCCAGCTTTTTCGATGATCACAGTGTCGCCGATGCGGATGTCTTTGCGGGCGATTTCCTCTTCGTTGTGGAGGGTGGCGCGGGCGACGCGGCTGCCGCTGACGACGATGGGTTGCAAATGCGCGACGGGGGTGAGGGCGCCGGTGCGTCCGACTTGAACCTGGATGTCGAGGAGACGTGTCTCCGCTTTTTCGGCGGCATACTTGAAGGCCATCGCCCAGCGCGGCGCTTTGCTGGTAAAACCAAGTTTTTCGCGTTGCGCAAAGGAATCCACTTTGATGACCGCGCCGTCGGTGTCGTAAGGCAAAGTCTTGCGGATTTTGTCCAGTTCGCGAATCGCTTCGAGCATTTCCTCTGCCGAATGGGCCACTTTGAACCATGCACTGACGGGCAATCCCCAGTTGGCGATTTTTTCCAAGGCGCTGATGTGCGATTTCAGGCCAACCCCTTCCAAGGCCCCAGTGCCGTAGAGTAAAATGGAGAGTCCGCGTTTTGCCGCGAGAGCGGGATCGAGTTGTTTGAGCGAACCCGCCGCAGTGTTGCGCGGATTGGCATAAAGGGGGTTGCCCAGTTTTTCCTGTTCCTCGTTCAAGGCCAGGAAACGTGCCCGCTCGAGATAGACTTCGCCGCGGATTTCAACGAGCGGCGGGGCGTCGTCGCCCAATTTTTGGGGCACACTGGAAATGGTGGCGATGTTGCGGCTTACGTCATCCCCTTTGCGTCCATCGCCGCGAGTAAGCGCAACATTGAAGACGCCGTGGCGATAAATGAGACTTATCGCCACGCCGTCCACCTTGGGTTCCACGACCACGGGAATGGTTTCGCCGGGGAGCAGCTTTTGCATGCGGCGATAAAAATCCACGGCCTCGGTCTCCGAATACGTGTTATCAAGGCTGAGCATGGGTGCGAGATGCGCCACCTGACGGAACCCTTCGAGAGTGGTGCCGCCGACTTTTTTCGTGGGCGACTCCGCGCTGGTCAGCTCCGGGAAGGCTTCTTCGAGAGTGGCCAGTTCACGGAGCAGACGGTCGAATTCCTGATCGCTGACCGTCGGTGCGGCGTCTTCGTAATAACGTCGATTATGCGCCTCGATCTGGCTGCGCAGATTCAGAATCAGCTTCTGGGCCTCCATCGGCAGGAGAGTCTGCGAGGGGAGGGGAGATGTCTTTTTTTCCATGCCAGCGAGTATAAAGAAAAGCGGCGACAGAGCCACCAATAACGTCGGCCACCCAATCGTAAAAATCCGCGCCGCTGCGTCCAGGAGAGGTGAGTTGATGGAGCTCATCCAATGCACCAAAGAGGGCGATGCCGCCCACAGTGGCCCAGAAAAGAGCCTGGCCACGGAGACGGGTGGTGCGGCGCAGAGCCACTCCCAGGCAAAGTGCGCCAGCGGCAAAAGCGAGCGCGTGAACCTGCTTATCCCAATTTAACAAAGAGGATGGCATCACCTGCAAATCCTGCTGGCTGAGCGACGACAGATAGCAAATCGTGACGGCCCAACCGAAGAATGCCGCCCAGGCAGCCCACGCGGAAAGGAGGAGGAGATTTTGAAGGTTTGGTTTGATGCTTCACAGACAAACCCGAATCGGACCGCAGCAAAAGGCAAATCGCAGAATTCCTGTTCGATTTGCGTTTGATTTTCCATGGGAAACGAGTTTGACACTTCCTCTGCCGTGCCGGTTAATGACACGATGATATTGCGTTTTCTTTTACTAACATTAGCCATTGCCTGGACGGGGTGCAGCGCGTTACCCGGAAATAAAAGTCCGCTTTCGGAAAAAACCGAGCCCACCCGGCTTATTCGGACCGAGCTTTACTATGGGGCGATCCCGTTGCCTGCCTGGAATAAGTATCTGGCGGAGGTGGTGACGCCGCGTTTTCCCGATGGTTTGTCGTGGTTCGATCTTAACGGGCAATGGCTGGGCCGTTCTGGCAAAGTGTCGCGTCTGCCCTCGCGTGTGCTGGTGATTTTGCACGAACCTTCGCTGGATAAAGATCGCAAGGTGGATGAGGCCCGCAAGGCGTTTACCACTCAGTTTGACCAGCAATCGGTGTTGCGCGTAAGTGTGCCGGTGGAAGCCTCGTTTTAAGGCGGGCAAAAAGTGATGCCCTGCCCCAGGTTAATCACAATGACGCATCAATGCAGAAAACT
>JBBRFA010000149.1:0-3631 GCA_038225185.1 Chthoniobacterales bacterium | reverse complement strand
AGCGGACGTGGAGCTTGAGGATGCGGCGGACTTCTTCGATGGCTTGCGGGTTTTGATGCGCACTGTGGCCGGAGGGGACGACTAGTTCGCTCTGCGCGCCTTCCATGTGGCTGCTCCAGTAGGGGACGATGCCGTCGCTGGAGTTTGGGGCATTACCGCGTCCCCGGTCGCCGGCGATGACGTGGTAGGGGATGCCGCTGACGATGGGGATGGTGTTGATGATGCGGACGAAGCCGTTGTTTGGCGCCAGGGTATCGATGCTGTTGGGGATGCGTTTGAGGCTGAGGCCGCCTTCCTGAAAAGTCATGATTTTAAAGGCTTCGTTGCCAGCTTCGAGGAGGGTGAGGGGCATTCGGACGAGGCTGGAGGCGAAGCGGCCCAGCCAGTTGACGGCCATGTCGCTGCCTTTGAGCGGGGAGGCGATGAAGATGACGCGGCCAATCTCGGGTCGATGGCGGAAGATGAGGGCTTCGGTGAAGAGTTTCCTGGTTTTGGGGGAGAGCCGGGTTTTTTCGGGGGTTTTGCCGAAGGTTTTAAGCCAGACCTGGTCGCCAGTGTCGGTGAGGAGGAGTCGGCTGATGCAGCCGCCCATGCTATGGCCGATGATGACTATTTTGCGTTTGAGGGCGAATTTCTTTTCGATGGAATCGAGTTCGCGGCGGAGGATGGCGGCGGAATGGGGATAGGGGTAGCCGCTGGGGTAGCTGTAGAACCAGAATTGATAGTGGGAGCGGACGGTGGCGTCGGCCCGGAGTTCGTTAATGAGGGGAGTCCAGGTGGCCTGGGTGTCGGCGAGACCGTGGATGACGAGGACGACGGTTTTTGCGGGGTCGAAGGGTTGCAGGCGGACAATGCGGGCGGTCTCGGCGAATTTCCCGGGTTTAAAAACGCGGGCGATCTCGAGTTTTTTCGGGTCTTCGCGGGCGAGCATGACGGCCAGGGGCACGGTGTAATCGGCGGCGAGAGGAAAGCGTTTGCCGTTGAGGGTGGTGGTTTCTTTGTTGAGCGGATCTTCGCAGACGAGGGTGGCGCGGCGGCCCTGGAAGTTGAGGACGGCGGTGACGCAGTAAAAGCTTTTATCGCTGACAAAGGAGGTGCGGGCGTTTTCGCGGATTCCTTTGCTTTCGGCGACGATGGGGGCGCCGATGCCGGTTTTGGTCTGGCGTTTGGTGACGTAAGTGCCGCGGATGTCGAATTCGTCGGCGGGGGTGAATTTGTAGAGGGAAGGGTGCCATTGCGGGCGCCGGTCGAGCTGGAAGGTGAGGGTGTAGTCGCCGTTTTCGGAGGGGATGACGAGGGGGGCGGTCCAGGGTTCGAGTTTGCTTTTGGAGATGACGCCGAAGACGCGGGAAACGGCGAAGTTGTAACTGTTTTGTGCCTGGCTGAAGGCTGGAGCGTCGGAGGGGGTGCGGAGGAGGATTTGCGAGGCTGAGTCGGCGGCGGCGATGTATTCGCCGAGGGCTTTGCGCGAGTCGCGGGTTTCGTTGCGGACGGCGAGGGCAAGTTTTTTATCCACGTCGGCAAGGGTGCCGGTGACGGTGGGGGAGTTAATGAAGTGGATTTTGCGTTGGGCGACGGTGGCGTATTGGGCGCAGCCGCCCAGGAGGAAGAGGGCGAGAAGGAGGAGGGGGAGGTTCTTTGTTTTCACAGGAAAGAGGTGGGACACGGCGGGGTAAGTGTAATGAGAGACAAAGAAAAGGTAATGTTCCCAGCTTTTAATGCGAAGGAGGATTTTGCGGACGATGGGGAGGACGTGGACGATGGTTTGCTCGAGTCCCCGGCGTTTGGCGTCGAGGGCGGTCATGGTTTCGCGGGCTTGCGGGTTATGGTCGCCCCATTCAGCAGCCATTTCGACGCGGGTTCCCCAAAGCCTCGGAGGGTTCGATATGCACGACGACATCCAGCAAGCGCTGGTTGCCGGCCAGCAAACGCTTTTTAACCTCGTGCCCGATGCGATGCCCGGCCTCGACCGTGATGCTGCGATTCACCCGCACGTGAATCTCCATAAAAAGGTTCACTCCGCTTTTGCGAATGCGACATTTTTCGGTGTTGACGACTCCCGGCGTTTCCACGGCCAGACGGATTAAATCGGTGCGCAAATCCTCCGAGACATTGCCATCGAGCACGTCGTGGACGGAACCTTGTAAAATGCGGACGCCGTTGACGACGATGATGGCGCACGCGAACAAGGCACCCCAGTCATCGGCCGATTCGTAGCCGGGACCACCGATCAGGGCAATGGCAATGCCAAGGGCGGCGGCAGCACTGGTGATGGCGTCGGAGCGATGATGCCAGGCATCGCCTTTCAGCGCGGTGCTATCAAAATCGTTCCCGGCCTGGAGCACTTTGCGGGAGAGGAGTTCCTTGATAATGACGACACCGAGCAAGACTGGCAGGGTGAACCAGGCTGGAGCATGGTGCGGGGTGAGGATTTCGCGAATCGAGTTCCAAATAATGAAAGCGGCTGCCGCGAGCAAGGAAAACCCGGCAAACATCCCGGCGAGCGATTCGATTTTGCCGTGTCCGTAGGGATGCTCGTCATCGGCGGGTTTGAGCGAGACGTGGAACCCTGCCCAGGTGATGAGAGAGGAAAAAATATCGCTGGCCGATTCGATGCCGTCGGCCACCAAAGCGTAGGAATTACCGGCAATCCCGACGCCGATTTTTACCAGCATGAGGACGACGTTAATGCAGATGGCGAGGATTCCCAGCCCGAGAACATCATTGGGCGCGCGCATGGCGGATTAGTCGATTTTAACTTCGGCGGGCGGAAGTGCTGCTGGTTTGCGCTCCATAAATCGGGAAAGGAAAATGCATATTTCGTAGAGCACATACATTGGCAGAGCCATGGCGCAGAGAGTAAACGGGTCGCTCGTGGGTGTAATGATCGCCGAAAGCATAAAAATGAGGATGAAGGCGATCATGCGTGTTTTGGCCAGCATGGCACGATTGACCAAGCCGATGCGCACTAAAAAAAGCACGACCAGCGGAAGCTGAAACGCCAGGCCAAAGGAAAGCACGAATTGGGTGGTAAACGAAAAGTAAGACTGCACATCCCAATTCGAGGTCCAATTGAGGTTTTGCTGATCGGTGAGCGCATAATTTAGGGTCACAGGCAGCAACCATTGATAACAAAAATACACCCCGGTGAGAAACAACCCCAGGCCGACGCCAACGACGGGAAGCACGGTTTTTTTTTCCGCCCGGGTCAGGGCAGGCAGAACAAATTGAGCGATAAAATAAAGTAAAAACGGAAAAGCCAGCACGATGCCGGCGTAAAAGGCGAGTTGAAAAGAAATTATGATGGAATCCATCGGTCCGCGGGCCCGCAGCGTGGAGAGAAAATCTGGATTGATCGAGGCCAGGGGATGCTGGATCACGTTGACCAGATCGTTGCGAAAAGCAAAAGCCACCCCCATGGCGATGCAAAGGGTTACCCCCACCTTGACCGCAGTCCAGCGCAAGTCTTCGAGGTGATCGAGAAAGGGTTTGATCGATTCATCGTCGTCTTCCGATTCGCGGAATTTAAAAATGTGATCTTTCCAACTCATCGCTTAGCCATACTCCATTTGCAGCAGGGGATAAACAGGTATTCATGCTCCTCCAGCCACGGATGGGATGCCTGCAAAGA
>JBBRFA010000148.1:0-3897 GCA_038225185.1 Chthoniobacterales bacterium | reverse complement strand
GGCATCGTGGTGCATCTTTACTGGATGCGTTGGCGGATCGAGAAGGCGTTTGATGAGGTAAAGAATAAGTTGGGAGAAAGCAAGGCGTGGGCGAAAAGCGGGACGGCGAAAAAGATGCAGGCGCAATTCATAGCCTTGGCTGTCAATCTGGGGCAACTCCTGCACCGTGAGATAGTGGGGAGGGAGGCGTTGCGGGATGTAAACAATGAGAAGAAGCGGGATGCACGCCAAAAAGAGCTGGAGGAGATGGTGAGGAAGGAGCATCGGCAGTTGCCATTGCTGCGCATGCTTGTGGAGGAAGTCACGCAATTGAGCGTAAAATTTTATCGCTGGCTGCGACATGAAATTTACCATGCAAGCCCGTGGCCGCTGGCTCTGGACCATTTAAAGCACATTTACGCCCACTTTTAAGCCAGAGTTTTGGACACCGATGTTATTAATCCTGCCAACGCATGCACTAAAGGACAGGTCTATAATTTTTATGACACTTCCCAAAAAATAGTGCGGCTATCGCCGGTGGTGGGGGCGATTGGGGCGAGTCGCCCCAATCGGCACGCGAGTCGCATGCGCTCCCCGGGACAGCGCTTCGCATCCTAAATCTGCCTTATCTTCATGCCATTCTGGCCTGCGCCCTTTGTTTTCCGCGCTGGGTGCTGATTTTTGTAACCGTCACTTTCCGCTTGCCCGATCCAACGGCATCGCAGAACATGCCCCTTCCCAACCGATTCCGATCTCAACACCGTTTTTTCCAATGAAAGCCACCGTCATCGTCTTACCCAAAGCCTCCGTGCTCGATCCACAAGGTGTCGCCGTTAAAAATGCCGTGCACAGCCTCGGCCTCGACACCGTCACCGGCATTCGCGTGGGCAAATTTCTCGAAATCGAACTCTCCCAACCCCTCGATGCCGATGGCGAAAAAAAACTTCACGCCATCTGTCATGAACTCCTTTCCAACCCGGTGATCGAAGATTATCACCTCACCATCTCCCCGGCTTAATTTCCCGATCAAGCCTTTTATCTCCATGAAATTTGCCGTCATCCGTTTTCCCGGCTCCAACTGCGATCAGGATTGTCATCAGGCGATCAACGATATTCCGGGCGCCAGTGCCGATTACGTCTGGCATAAGGACAGCTCGCTAGCCGACTTCGACGCCGTGGTTCTGCCCGGTGGATTTTCCTACGGCGACTATCTGCGTTGCGGCGCCATTGCCCGGTTTTCCCCCATCCTCGCGGCTGTTCGAGAAGCCGCCAGCCAGGGCAAACTCATCATCGGCATCTGCAACGGCTTCCAGATTCTTTGCGAAGCCGGGCTGCTTCCGGGCGCTTTGGTGAGGAACGAAAAACTGCACTTTGTCTGCCGCGACACCTGGCTGCGGGTGGAAGCTGTCGATACCCCTTTCACCAATGCCGGGTTCACTGGCGGCATTTTAAAAATTCCCGTCGCCCACGGCGAAGGACGTTACATCGCCGACGCCGCGACTCTTGCCAGCCTGCACCGGGGTCAACAAATCCTTTTGCGCTACGCCAACGAAGCCGGACAAACCACTCCCGAATCCAATCCCAACGGATCGGTGGATAATATTGCTGGTATTTGCAATCCTGCCCGCAACGTTTTTGGACTGATGCCCCACCCAGATCGGGCGACAGATGCCCGCATCGGCAGCGTCGATGGCCGGGTGATCTTCGAGTCCATGCTCGCCGCTTAGCGGGTAAGCTCTTTAAAGTAAAAAAATTGCCGTCGGTTAAAAATTAACCCGCAGACTGACGGTGACGCTGTGAACGTCGTAATTTTCGCGACCGAAATCGCCCGAGTAATAAGTGGTGAGGCCGATGCGAGGGGTAATCTGGGTGGAGATGCCGAGCGCCACGGTGACGCTATCGGCACCAATCCGGGGGCCTTCGACGCTGAAGAAATCGTTTGCGGTGAAGCCCGCGTCGATGCTTGAGGTGTTGTTGAGGAATTCGTGCTCCCATTGGACGCGGGCAAAGGGTGTAAACGGGATGCGACCGAGGCGTGCCGCGTAGGAAACCTGCAAGCCGAGGGCGGATCTGAGGGAATCCTGGCTTTGGGAATCAAAATAAAGGCCACCCGCTGCGCCTTCTTCCGCAAAACCGTCAATCCCCACCCGCGTGTAGCGGAGCGATGCGATGGGACCGAAACTCCAACGGCCAATTTGATGGTCATAACCGACTCCAAGCAGGGCACTGAAGTCGGTCGCGGAAGTGTCGCCACGGGCGAAGCCGCCAGCGGTCCGGCGTTGGGTGTCGATTGAGCCGTAGCCGACCCCGACGATCCCGTTGACGTAGAATCCCTGGTCGTAATAAGTGCCGTAAAGGCTTACCCGGCCGCTGTTACCCTCGAGGTCGCCGCCCCGGCTGAGGTCGGCGGCGGTGTTGGCGTAGCCAAAAGCGATGCCGAGCACGAGATGATCGCCGATGCGGGTATCGGCGCCGACGGTTACTCCAGCAGTGCGGAAGGAAGCACCGCGAGCGTCGGCAGTGCTTCCGATATCGACCACTTCGCCTGTGCCAGAGATAAAGAAGCCCCAGCGAGAGTCGAGAGATGACTCTGGCCTGGGCGCTGGGCTGCTTTTTGGATCCAGACCAAACACGTTTTTGCCATCTGCGCCCCTTGAATTCATGCCGTCCAGGGGCAGCACGTTTTTCCCGCTGGCATCCGGCTGGTTGCCGCTATCGCGAGTGTCGGTAATGGCAAAGTTTTCATCGTTGAAATCGTTGTTGCCCTGTCTGACTGTCCACAAGCGTTGTTGGAGGTTATCGTTTTGCACATCGGCAACGATGAATGCGGTGGTGAAGAAGGTCGTGAATTCTTCCGGGGACAGGAGATTGAGCGCGAGAATGAGTTCATCGATGGATAAAGTCGAAAGGGCACCCACCAATTGGTTGTCGGGTTGTCTTTCCGCCAGCCGATCCAAGGCTTGCGCGAGGGCAAGTTGATTGGGAGTGCCAGAGGGGATAACTGCTGCCAGGGAAGGGATGGAAGTCGGAGTCGGGGTGGGGGTGGGGGTGGGGGTCGGGTTTCCAGTAGGTATTGGGCTGGGAGTCGTAGTCGGAGCTGGCGTCACGCTGGGTGAGGGGGTCACGCTGGGTGAGGGGGTTACGCTGGGTGAGGGGGTCACGCTGGGTTCAGGGGTTACGCTGGGGGCGGGGGTTACGCTGGGGACGGGGGTTACACTTGGGACAGGTGTGGGAACCGTGATGGCGTTGTTGTCCATCGTCACGGCTCCATTAAGCGCCAGCGCCCTACCTTCCAAACTTGCATTGGTCTGTAAAGTAATGCTTTGGTCGGCAATGATTGTGCCGAAAAAACTGCTGTTTGTGCCAAGAGTGGCCGAACTGCCAACCTGCCAAAAAACATTATTGGAACCGCCGCCCGACAAAGTAATCGACGCTGAGGAATCCACGGTCAGGGCAGTGCCAATCTGGAAATGGAATGCGGCGTCGGGATCACCCGCCGTGTTTAATGTAAGTATCCCGGAAAGCTGCGCGCCGCTGTCAAACCGGTAAATCCCCGAGGAGAGTGTCAATCCGGCTAAATTCTGGCCGCTGAGGTTGGCGGTGGTTATTTCGTTGCTTAATACATTGTAAGCCGCCAGAGCTCCTGCACGAGCAGCGATGGCCTCGGTATTGTTGATATGGATAATCCCGGTGACTTGGCTGGGCAGCAGACCGGTGATCGAGGATCCCGGCGTGAGAGCGACATTACCGGTGATAAGGGTGTCGCCGGTGTTGGTGATGGTCGAGGAACCCAGGACGGCCACATCGCGCGCTCCGGCCAGATCGATCTGATTGGCTTGCGCAAACGCCAGTCGAGGGACGACGAGCAGAACGCAAAATAGCCACAGCGAAGTGGCGTTGCAGTTTTGAGAATACATT
>JBBRFA010000147.1:0-3914 GCA_038225185.1 Chthoniobacterales bacterium | reverse complement strand
AAGGTGGATCAAACGATGGGCGGCGTGCCCGTGCCCTGGAAACGGGTCGGGATCTATCTAGGATGGTCTTTTTCCCCGGATATCGCCACAAAAGTCCCGCTCTGCGCCCCGCTAGCATCACTATCCCCCACTTCCGTTAGTTACAATGCAGCAATGGCTCAAACCGTGCTCCCCATGAACGTCGAATTGCAGTATCAAGATCCCACAAGCACAAACTGGCGCACCTACCAGACGTTTTACTCGCTCCACCTTTTTCGAGACGGGCGGGGTGATCCTTACATGGCTCCCGGTGATCCAGCATGGGCAGCTATTAGTGGCGTTAGTTTTTCTGCCAAGGGGCCAACTCCAGACAATCGGGAGAATTGGACTCTGGGACCTCTGGATCCGCGTGTTCCACGTTTGAATTTAGCGGTGCTTAATGGTAACCCATCCCAGAGTAATTACTTCGGGAATTACGTAGATCAATCAGAACCAAAGGGCCCGCATTACCGACGGACGCCCAAGAATTGGCTCTACTTTGTTAATAACGATCGCACCAACCCGAGCCCGTCGGACATGGCCTACTACACAGATCGTGACTTTGTTCGCCGAACCGCCGATCAAGCGGGAGGCGACAACAGGGATGCGCCGCTGGCAGCGGGGGCTCTGAGCAAACGTCCCGTGATGCTCAATCGTCCCTTTCGTAATGTCGCAGAGCTCGGCTACGTCTCACGCGATTTGCCATGGAAATCGCTCGATTTCTTTAGCGCGACCTCTGCCGATGGAGCGTTGCTCGACCTGTTCACGGTTGGTGGCGGCGGGGCGGGACCATCGACGACCTTGGAGACTGTGCCGGCACTGACCGCAGGGAAAGTGAACCTCAACTCGGCGCCTGTGGAGGTGATCGAATCGCTCATTTCCGGTGCCATGCGTGACTACAACATTTCGAATCCAGTCGTTGTCAATAGCACTGTGACGTCTGCGGAGACGCCGATCTTGTCCGCTGCGCTGTTTGCTGGCTTCCGCACCACTGGCCCCATGCAGAGCTTGGCGGAAATTCCGGCTCGAATGCCCGGGATCGCAGTGCTGGACGCGGTGGCGACGTCGGGAATCAAAGCCCGCCGCGAGGCTGCGGCGCGCGCCTTGGCGGAAACTTCCCAGGTGAAAACGTGGAACCTGATGATTGATGTCGTTGCCCAGTCCGGACGGCAGGTTCAAGGGGGTTTTGTGGTCGAAAGCGAGAAGCAAAATTGGGAGCACATCGCTATCGATCGATTCACGGGAGAAGTGGTGGATGAACTACGCGAGGAGGTGACGAAATGAATGGATCAAAATCGATTCTGATGGTGTGCACGCTCGGCCTGCTGTTGCCATTCGCCAAGCCTTCGTCCGCCCTCGCGCAAGCTGCGAAGTCTCCGCTGTCCGATTCCAAGGCGATTGCCGAATTGCCGGAACGCATCACATTCATGAAAACGTATTCCCACCGCCCGCCGCCATCGTCGGGTCAAAATGCGGGAGCAGACGATCCTCAAAAAGCGGAGCTCGCAAAATTTCTCAAGCAATTCGATACCCGCCTGGCCAAAATCGTCGTGGAAAAAACCGGGATCATCCGCCGCGAGTTTCTCAGCTACCTCACCGGCGTAAATGTCGAACGTTGGGTCAATGGAAACATCAAGTTCTGGATCCATTCCGGTCAACCGTCCCAGATTGAAGTATCGCTCCCAGGTATGTATGAGGAGGATCCGACTGCCGGATCAGATTTTAATGAACTCTCCTGGGTGACCCCGAACGACTTCAAAGAAAACGCGACGCTCGGCTCCTCGCTCTGCAAAGTCTATCGTCGGGGTGACAAGGCGGCATGGGTTATGGAGACCAGTCAGCTTCCGCTGAAGTTTGAAAGCCCGGAAATGTCCATTACTTACACATACGGCCCGGCACCTGAGCAGGATTTGGTGTTGCCGGGAAAATTTACGGATCGCCACAAACAAGTTATGGACGCCTGGACGGGCCGGACACGCTAAGACCAATCAAGACCAATGATCATGAAAATACTATTTCTTGCAGGTTGTTTTACGTGGGGATTGTCCATGTCTGTTTCACACGCTGAACCAGTGAAAGTGTGGTCGAATGTTTCTGAGGCGCAGTTTCCTGCCCTCCCGGAGGTCGCCAAGTCCATGGAATGGACATGGGCACCGCCGCTGCAACAAGCCTCTCCAGCGGGGAACATTGGGGTGCTTTGGTTCAGTTGGAGCCGCCCCAAGGATGCAGTCGGGGGCTGGACCGAGCAGACCCTCGAACCCTGGCTTCGAGCGGGCGGCGGTCTTTTGATTTTTACCGGCAGCGATGGCGGTCCGGACGATGCGTTTGCCTTGGGCCGTCTCCTGCCCACGTCCGCCTGGCATACCCTAATTTACCGCCTCAAGCGGGGTCAACAACGTGGGCCATTGCAGACTGCCGGAGGAGATGCCGCATTTTTTGGCGAATCAAAAGTGCCGGATGTCACCTTGGGTTATCACTACGATATCCGGCCCCGGCCAGCCGTCGAGGGCGGTAATTGGCGCTACGAAAGGTTTGCCCGCAAGGATACCCCGGTGGACTTCGATAAATGGAGTCGCCCGCCAGCCAATCGCGACGCCCGCGTGCGCCTCTGGGGTGGCGAAATTACCCAGCCTCCATTGCTGGTCACTGGCCGTTACGGTGCAGGCCGGGTGGCAATCGTTGCCACGGGGCCGGAAGCCATCACCGGGCCAGACACGGCAGAGTTTTTTAAATCCATTTTCGAGTGGCTTGCAGGCCAGCGGAGCGAAGAAATTCCTGCTCCCGCGCTTGCGGATTCTCGCGTCCAGACCGGGGATCCCACAGTCGTCCACCCCGCGTGGGAAGGCGAGGGGGGAGGCTGGAACGTCAAGGCGACGGTCGAATTACCCTCCCGCCAATTGGTGCTTCAACTCAAAAAAAATGCCATCCCCAAAGAGGTGGAGCTTGTCTTGCGCATGGCCACCTGGGAGCGGGCTCCGGTAGAGGATCGCATCTTAATTCTCAAGCCCGACAGCTTGGGTCGGGTCGTCGTCGATTTGCCTTCGCCGGGACCGCAAACGGTCGATGCACTTGACTTCCGCGATGCCTTTTGGATTCGTCTTGGCCTTTTGGAAGAGGGCGGACGAGTCGTGGCCCTGGAATCTCCCTGGTTTTTTGCCGATGCCACCGCGACTGCCCGCATTAGTTTGCAAACAGTTTCCATCGCCGACCGGCCCTATCCATTTAATGCAAGCGGGGTGGACACGCTTTTCTGGCGTGCGCGGATGGGTGCCCACATCGGGCACTTTGCGTTTCCGCCCGGCGCGGAGGTGGAGGCCACCGTGGATGTCTCCAATGCGGCGCGCAACCTTGCGCCAGCAGCCAGCGTTCGCGATTTGCAGCGCCAGGACCACACCCTTGCCCGCGCACTCCAGGATCTGGCATTTCATCGCAAAGGCCCCCGGGACAATGTGCAGGCCTTCGGCACTTGGAGTCCGGACAAATCTCCCCAGCCAGCCGGGGTCGCCTTTACCTTTACGGAACCGGTGGTTGTTTATGGGGTTGCGCTGTCGGGAGATGCCGGCGGCGACCAATGCCCGCCGACTGTCACGATCCAAGCTGGCGACAAATCCATCGTCATAGACGATCTCGCCGCCCGTCTGGAAAAGGGCGCGGGCCGTGCCTGGATCGAATTGCCCCAGGTGACCACTGCTGAACTGCAACTCCTGTTTCCCGGATCCTCGCAAAAAGCCCGCGTTGCCGAAGTCGAAATATTCGGGCATTACGCATCGGAAAAAACCGTCCCGTTGAAGGGCCAGCTCAGCGTGGTGGCGACCAATGCCATTACCGGAGAGAAACGGGCGCTGGCCAATGAGGAGCTGGCCTTGGAACCGGGAACCTCCCGGCAACTCCCAATC
>JBBRFA010000146.1:0-3982 GCA_038225185.1 Chthoniobacterales bacterium | reverse complement strand
GGATTGGTCGGCGTTCTGCTTGCAGGCGAACGTTTTGCCGGGGCGTCGCTGCCGGGTTTGGCTTTGTCGGCTTCCAAGGGTGGTTTGGCGGCATCGGGCGAACTGCCCGCGCCCGAGCCGGCCGCGCCTCCACTGTTGACCAGAACGGTGGTGCCTTTGATGGCAACCCCGGACGGTCCGATGTGGATGAAGTTGCCGCCGACTTGCAAGGTAATGGAACTTCCTGCCTCGATGACGACGTTGGCTCCGGCTTTAAGATGGATGTCGCTGCTGACATCGAGAGCCTGGGTGCCGCCGACTTTTTGCTGGAGATCGGATTTTACGTTCAGGGAAACGGTGCCATTCACTTTTTCACTCTGATCGCCTTTGACTGTGAGGTGTTTGTCGCCTTTAACCTCCTCAAACTGATCTTTGATGACGATGAGATGTTTGTTTTTACCAATCCATTCTTTGCTAACCTCTTTGACCCGGCTGTCATGATCTTTTTCGGCATGAAAGAAAACCTGCTCGCTGCCTTTTTTATCCTCGAAACGGATTTCGTTGAAGCCGCCTCCGCCTTTGCTGGAATTGGATTTGACGGTGCTTTTAGTTTTTTCTTCGGGCAATTTATAGGGCGGCATGGCTCCCGCATTGTAAACGCTGCCGATGATGATGGGCGCATCGGGGTCGCCTTCGATAAATTGCACGATGACTTCGTGGCCGATGCGGGGGATTTGCATGGCTCCCCATTGTTTGCCCGCCCAGGAGGTGCCGACGCGCAGCCAGCAGGAACTGTTGGCGTCGGCCAAACTCCCGCGATCCCAGGGGAACATCACTTTGACGCGTCCGAATTTATCCGTGAAAATTTCCTCACCGGGAGGGCCGACGACGATGGCGGTTTGCACGCCGGTGATGATTGGTTTGGGGGTGGTGCGCTGGGGACGAAAGGGTAGATCCTTGGGGATGCAGGTGAAGTTGTTGGAATAGACGAAAGGCGCGTCGATGCCGCTGCGATAAGAGTTGCCGCCTTGAGCCCGATGATGCACGCCGGTAATGAGGTAGCTGCCTTCGGCGTCGAAATGTTTCTCGAGGATGAATTTGTGGCCTGCGGTGAATTGATTGCAATTGGAACTGCCTTCGATAATGAGACCGGCGAGGGTTTCGGCCTGCATACGCAAACCCACGGTGCGGGCGCCGTCGGGGGTGATTTTTCCCAGTTCGCCACCCTGTTCCCCGCCGCCTTTGTCGATGCCGTCGAAGCGTTGGGCGAATTCTCCGGGAAAGTCGTAGATTTCAAATTTAGAGTTGCCGCCCGCGTCCAGCTTGTGGGTTACTTTGCCGACCGGGATGCTGACCAGCGTGTTTTTCTTTGACTCAAAATCGTGACCAGGACGATGGAAAGATTGATCCCAGAGAGTGTATTTGCCGGAGCGAACCTGCTGTTTTTTCACCCATTCGTGGATGTGCCGCTGGGTGACGTGCGCGCCTTCTTCGACGTTGTATTGCACTTTGGTCGCTCCCGGCACGTCGGGGTGGGCGGGAATGGAGTTGGCGATGACGAGTTCGTGGCCGGAGGCGGTGTTTTTAAAGAAATAGAAAATGCCTTCCTCCTCCATGAGTCGGCTGATGAAGTTGAAATCGGTCTCCCGGTATTGCACACAGTATTCACGTTTCTCGAAGGTGCCTTCGAGCTGGTAGGTGACTTTGTAGCCAGCGAGGATTTTTTTGAGAATGTCGGGGACGCTAATTTGTTGAAAGATGCGGCTTTGGGCAGTGCGTGTGGTGAGCCAGAGTTGCGGGACGATCTCGGCTTGATAATAGGTAAATTCCTTGTCGCGAGCACCTTGGGAGAATTCCCGGCAAAGACCACGGAAAGTGCGTTCCGTGCGGGTGACGCCATTGGGATCCGGGTTTTCGATCCACATGGTGACGAGAAATTCCTCGCCGAGCAGTTTATCGAAAAGAATAGCAGGCGCGTTGCCATTGGCTGCGGCGAGGTCAAGGCGATAGGCCGAGAGACAGCTCATCTGATCAGATCCCTCGAAACCGATGAGCAATAATTTATCCGCTCCGAGAGAAGTGGTAACGCTCATCTGCCGATTTGTCTGTTTGTAATCTGCCATCGTGTCGAATTGGTTGTCTATTTGAACGCTTGATAAGCCGATTGAAAATGTGCCTGACGTTTGGAATAACTGTCGGTGTAAAGATTTACCTTTTTTGTTATACTATCAACAACGGAAGAGGAGTCGCCGGCATCGGCGAGCTTATGTAAGCCGTGCAAGATCCAGAAAACTACTGCGGATCGAATGGAATGGGGATGCTTTTGCAGCATTTCGGGTTGAAGGATAAAATCAGCTGCGTCGGTGTAAAGTTTCTTATATTGCTTGGCATTTTCTGTATAATTGTAACGCCCTGTGACTTGGATGAGACCACGTCCGCGATAGTTCCACCCATCGCCACTTGCTATGCTCCCGTTTCCAAGCCGGTTGGCGTAAATTTTGTTGGCGATGATTTCCTGCTTCGCCGAGCGGGTAATTTTTTGTGTTTTGGGATCTTTTTCGTAAGCGTCTTCCAAAGCCTCTGCCTTGTGGGCGCGGTAGTAGCTGAATTTATTGATCAAGGCTTCTGGGCTGTAATTGAGATTTTCGACCATGGCATTGAGAGCAGATCCACTTTCCTCTTTTACCTGGGCAAAGAAATGTGCTTTTCGCAATGCGGTATCGAGGCCGTATTTAATGAGGTCAGAATTTAACTCGGCTGCCACTTGGATCAAATTCTCTTGGCTGGAGGCAGGAAAGATTTTGGCCAACTGTTCTTTGGTAATTAATTTGTTAGTAGTAGCAACTTCTCTCGAATTATGTCCCTTGGTTTTGGCAACTCCCACCGATAACACCTTACCTTGCTTAGTTTTAGCTGGAGATCCTCCACGTTGAATCGGTGACCCCGGTTCGATGAGTGGCAGGTTGAAATCGGCCAGATCGTTCAATCCGAGAACTCCGGGTGAATCGCCCATGCGGGTACACAGAAAAGGGTCTGCCTGGTCGTTTAGGCCAAGAACGCCGGGAGTCCGCGCCGCCGAAAAGATTTGCGTCGTTTCAAAAAAAGCGCTGTTTGTCAATTGAGGAATTCTGGAAAAAGACATCTTTTGGTTGCGTTAGTTAAATATACACGAGCTGCTGTTCGTTATCATCGACCGTTGCCATGTTTATAAAATCTTTTTTAGCAGATTTCATCGAGATAAGCCCACATTTTAATTCTGGCGACAGAACTCGACGTTTTATCTTTGTTAGCAGCAAGGGAAGGAAAATAAATCTGGTTGCTTCCACCGGGATAAGTAATTCTTAGCTGCTTATCATCCTGCCAGCGGGCTCTGCCAGCCCAACCGTAAACTTCCGCTGTGAGATAAATGGAACAAAAGTATTCCATTTCACGATTAAAATCAGCCGTCACACCCAGACGGGATCGGGCAACTTTGGCGAACGCTATTTTTTGGCGCCAGGCAAGCACGGAAAGGTGAGCACGGGTTTGCTCGTCAAACCACCAATAACCATCGAGAATTCCGTTTCCCTCAAGTTTCGCATCAACGCCTTTTCGCGGTGTGACAAAACGATAAAAAACCTGCCCCGGACCATAACAAACCTTGGTGGGAGAGGTGGTGAACGCCTCTAAAACTTCAGCGCGAGTATTCGAAGGGAGTTGCTCGAAAGTAAAATCTTCGTTAAGTGCTTTCATATTTTTCGGAGCCTGACGATTGAGTTTAGGAGAAGCTAGTATTTCTTATTTTGAAATTAAACAGTGTTTTTTGATAGTATCTTTGCAGGAGCGTAAGAAGTCGTTTCCGAGGGCCAATTACGCGAACGCGTATTGGAAATTGCCATCCTTCACGGTGATATCCACTTTGCTAACCGGCGAACCTTCGGCGAGGCGGGTGAGCATTTCCTTGCCGA
Organism: Chthoniobacterales bacterium; assembly: GCA_038225185.1. GTDB lineage: Bacteria > Verrucomicrobiota > Verrucomicrobiia > Chthoniobacterales > DASVRZ01 > DASVRZ01. Next base: position 56 of record JBBRFA010000146.1, on the reverse strand, counting down.
TCTCCGGAAGCATGGTGTTGGTGATCATGGCATCGACCATGCGGGCGCCACGCTCC
>JBBRFA010000145.1:0-4001 GCA_038225185.1 Chthoniobacterales bacterium | reverse complement strand
TCCACCCGGCCACGCATTTTTTTGATCGCTGAACGATTCTTTTTTCCTTCGAGAATGCGTTCCTTGACTCCCCGCGGCTTGGGGCGGGTGGCCCGACGGCGTTTTTCGCGTTCCTGCACCAGCGCGGCCCGGGCTGCAACGCGTTGTTCGCGGATCGCCGCGATGAGACGTTCGCGAGCCAACTGACGGTTGGTATGCTGCGAGCGACTATCCTGCACCGTCACCCGGGTGCCGCAGGGTCGATGCACCAGCGAAACAGAGGTGCTTACTTTATTCACATTCTGACCGCCCGGACCACTGGAACGCGCGAAACTCTCCTCCACATTGTCAATGTGCAGACCCAGCTTTGCCAGTTGACGTGCGAATTCCTCGTCCATGACTGAATCTTGAACAGTTGTATCGACCGCGCAAAAGGGTTTCTCATTCGTTTGACAAAAAAAATGAATTCCTGGATTGACGCTTTCTCTCTCCGTTTCTAATTTCGCCGACTCGCCTGAGCCGTTTTTTTCTGGCGAACCTCTTTTTACATGAACATTCACGAATACCAGGCCAGGGAACTTTTTGCCAAATACAACGTCGCCACCCAACCGGGACGCGTCGCCACCACATCGGAGGAAGCCGAAAAAGTCGCCGCCGAGTTGGGAGGAAAAATTGTCATAAAAGCCCAGATCCACGCCGGTGGACGCGGCAAAGGCACTTTTACCAACGGATTCAAAGGCGGGGTGCATCTCACCGATTCGCCCTCTGAAGCGGGTCAACTCTCCGCAAAAATGCTCGGCCAAACCCTGGTCACACATCAGACCGGACCCGAAGGCAAAGAAGTCTCGAAAGTCTTCGTCGGAGCCGCCGTAAACATCACGCGGGAACTGTATTTTGCCATTTTGCAGGATCGCGCGACCAGCGGCTACACCATCATCGCCAGCACCGAAGGCGGCGTGAACATCGAGGAAGTCGCCGAGCATACGCCAGAAAAAATTCATCACGAACACATTCATCCCCTTCTTGGATTGCAAGCTTTTCAAAGTCGCAAACTCGCCGCCATTCTCGGTCTCGAAGGCAAACTTTCCACTCAAGCCGTCAAACTTTTTGGCAATCTCTACAAACTCTTCATCGAAGCCGATTGTTCGATGGTCGAGATCAATCCGCTCGTCGTTACCGATACGGGCGAACTTCTCGCGCTCGACGCCAAGTTTAATTTCGACGACAACGCGCTTTACCGTCACCCCGAGATCGTGGCCTACCGCGACATCACCGAGGAAGATCCACGCGAAGTGGCCGCTTCGGAACATTCGCTCAACTACATCGGACTCGACGGCAACATTGCCTGTCTGGTCAACGGAGCCGGTCTCGCCATGGCCACCATGGATATTATCCAATATTGCGGCGGCAGCCCGGCGAATTTTCTCGACGTCGGCGGCGGTGCGAGCAAGGAGCAGGTTGCCGCAGCGTTCCGCATTATTCTGGCCGATCCAAATGTCAAAGGCATCCTGGTGAATATCTTTGGCGGCATCATGGATTGCGACATCATCGCCCAAGGCATTCTCGCTGCCGCAGCGGAAACCGGGCTGAGCATTCCCCTGGTCGTGCGTCTCGAAGGCAACAATGTCACCGCCGGCAAAGCCACCCTCGCCGCCAGCACGCTCGACGTTATTGGTGGGGACGATATTCTCGATGCCGCCCGCAAAATCGTCGCCGCAGTCAACCAAGCTGCCGCCTGATTTTTTTTCTGTGTTCGCATGAAAGTCCTCGAATTTGCCTTCACCTGCTACCCTGTCATTGACATGGCCCGTGCCCGAGCCTTTTACGAGAACATTATCGGCCTGGCACCTTCCATGGTGCACGACAGCCCGGAAGGTTCCTGGACGGAATACGAAATCGCAGGAGGCACATTTGCCATTGGACAAGCCCCTGGCTGGTCGCCCACCGCCGAAGGGGCCAGCATCGCCTTTGAGGTGGATGATTTCGACGGCACCATTGGCGGATTGAAGGAAAAAAATATCCCTTTCAAAATGGAACCCTTTGAAACGCCCGTCTGCCGCATGGCCTTCATTCTCGACACCGAAGGCAGCACCCTCTGCATCCACCAACGTAAACCAGGCCATCACTAAGCCGATTTAAAAAACGACTTAAAAGCCAACACCAAAGCCGACTCATTTTCCCATGTCCATTCTCGTCACACCCAACACTAAAATTCTCATTCAAGGCATCACAGGCAGTTTTGGAGCGCGTCACGCGCAGCTTTCCCTGGATTACGGCAGCCAGGTCGTGGCCGGCGTCACTCCTGGAAAAGGCGGTCAGCTTTTTGCCAATGTCGTGCCCATTTTTGACACCGTCGGCCAGGCGGTGAGGGAGACCGGCGCCACGGTTTCTGCCATCTTTGTGCCGCCACCCTTTGCCGCTGACGCGATTCTCGAAGGCGTCGATGCCGGCCTGGATCTCGTCGTTTGCATAACCGAAGGCATCCCGGTCAACGACATGGTCAAGGTCAAACATGCCCTGCGCGGAAGCAAAACCCGTCTCATCGGGCCAAACTGCCCCGGTCTCGTCACACCCGGCACCGGCGAAAATTCCCATGGCGGCTGCCGCATCGGCATTGCCCCCGGTTACATTCATCGCAAGGGAAATGTCGGCGTCGTCTCGCGTAGCGGCACGCTGACCTACGAAGCGGTGTTTCAGCTCACCTCCCGTGGTTACGGTCAAAGCACCTGCGTTGGCATCGGGGGCGATCCGGTCAACGGCACCAGCCACCTCGATATCTTGAAAATGTTTAACGACGACCCCGAGACCGAAGCCATCATCATGATTGGCGAAATCGGCGGCACCGCTGAGGAAGAAGCAGCCGAGTGGGCGGGCAAATACTGCAAAAAACCCATCGCCGGATTCATTGCCGGAGCCACCGCGCCTCCTGGACGCCGGATGGGCCATGCTGGAGCCATCGTGAGCGGGGGAAAAGGCACCGCCGCCGCGAAAATCGCCGCACTCGCTGCGGCAGGCATCGCCGTCTCACCGACGCCAGCGGAGATGGCCGATACCCTCATTAAGCACTGGAAAAAATAATGCCGGATTTTTGGCGTTAGTGCAAAGACGGAACGCCAAATTGCGTTTGCATCTTAACCTGCGTTGTTGAAAATATTATTGTAGTAATGCCAACGCCAGAGGCCTTTTTACACCGAAGCCAGGGCTGCGCGAAGCTTCCCAGCCTCCTCCAAAGTAAAGGGCGATTTCCGCCGCAGCTTTGAGGCCAGCGTGCTCTTATTCAGTCCAGCCAGCTTCGAGATATTTAGCAAAGGCGACAACCGGGAGATTTCCTCCGCCGCCAGATCAGGCTCAGGAACTGGGTCGCCATGGCTTGACGGCAGATTCCAGTCACAGTTCCATAGCCTCAACAATTTCTTCAGCCGCCTTCTGGTAACTATCCCCGTGCGCCATGCAACCGCGCAAAGCGGGCACCTCCGCCACGTAAGCCTCATCATCGTCGCTCCAGGTGATTTTAGTCAGGTATTTCATTATTTCAGTAAATCCCAGATGAGCTAAACAGACTGGCTTCGAGTCTTTGCCATGCTTCGGTAGCACAATTTTACCAGCGTTTGCATGGCGGTAAATTTGATGTCTGCCCTACCTCCATCCAAAATAAAGCCCCCTTTTTCGAGGACGTAAACGGCCTCCGCAAAAGGAAACGTTTTTATCCGAAAGACCGGACATAATTTTCAAGAGTTTTGACTACTTTAGTCATCTCGAAACAATGCGCACAAATTTTTGTGCGTGTTCATTTTTTATCACCACGTTTGAGGCCGCACCGCCTGGAAGTGTCGCTTCAGTGTGACCTCTTCCTCCGTATGACCCGGTAACGATTGCAAAGCCTTGCGATCCAAGAAAAAAGGCCCGCATCACAAGTGAAACGAGCCTTTTAAAAAGTGGTTGCGGGGCTGGGATTTGAACCCAGGACCTTCAGGTTATGAGCCTGACGAGCTACCAGACTGCTCCACCCCGCGATTTGTTAG
>JBBRFA010000144.1:0-4070 GCA_038225185.1 Chthoniobacterales bacterium | reverse complement strand
CGGACCGACCGAGCAATTACCGGTGGTGGCTCGGATGGTTAACGCGCTGGGCTTGGATCTTAAAAAACACGACGCGCATTTCTGGGGAATGGACGAATGGGTGATCGACGGTAAAACGGTGGATACAGCGCATCCCCTTTCATTCGCCAAAGCAGATAACGACCTGTGCTTTAGCCGAATTGAAAAAAAGCTGCGCATTCCTGAAAAGAATCTGCATTTTCCCAGCGGCGATCTTTCTGCCTATGCCAGGAGCTACGACGAAATCCGTTGCGTGGTCATGCAGGGAGGTCAGGGCGAGATCAAGCACTGGGCCTTCAACGACCCTTTACCCCGGGCCGGTAAATATAAAACAGCACCTCCCACTCCCGAAGAATATCGCAAGCTGGGCACTCGCTTCGTTAAATTACATCCAGTGACTATCATGCAAAATGCCCGCACCAGCGGCGGCGGTAATGTGGCGCTTGTCCCGACTGAAGCTGCCACCGTCGGTCCCCGGGAAACGTGGAAGGCGGAAAAAGTTTCGATCTGGCATCCCGGCCATCATGACAATCCATTTGGGATGCGACTTAGCGCGCTGATGATTGCCAAACACCTGCCAGATTCCAGCGTTCCAATGTCGTTGCTCGCAGATCATCCGAATGTTCATTTTCATTATCTTCGCCCTGGCTTCGGAACGGTCGAAATAGAGATGCACTAACATTTCTAGACAGACCCCTCACACTCGCCAGGCAACTCACTCATGTCCGAACATAAACTAGTCATTCTCGACGGTTTTACGCTGAATCCCGGAGACCTTTCGTGGGATGAACTTTATAATCTCGTGCCTGCCACGGAGATTTATGACCGAAGTCTTCCGGAAGAAGTCGCTCTTCGATGTGCGGGTGCCTCCATTGTCCTGACAAATAAAACAAAACTGCCTGCCGAGATCATCAACGCGCTTCCAGACTTAAAATTTATCGGCGTTCTGGCCACTGGTTTCGACGTGGTAGATGTTAAAGCAGCACGAACACGCGGGATTAGTGTTTCGAATATTCCCGTTTATGGCACATCATCGGTGGCACAGATGGTCTTCGCGTTTATCCTGCACTGGACGAATGGCGTCGCTCATCATGCCGCCAGGGTGGAAAATGGAGGATGGACGGCCTGCCCCGATTTTTCGTTCTGGGACTTTCCGCTAAGTGAGCTGGCAGGGAAAAAGCTTGGGATTGTTGGTTTTGGAAGAATTGGTGAGAACGTTGGCCGGATCGCTCACGCTCTCGGAATGGAGGTTTCCGCAGTGGTGCGTTCCCCAAAATCTGCAGACTTCCCTCTTAAGTTCGTTTCAATGGAGGAAGTTTTTTCCCAATCGGACTTCTTGTGCCTGCTTTGCCCCCTCACCTCCGAGACGCGGGGGCTGGCCAATGCAACCCGCATACGCACGATGAAAAAATCTGCTTACTTGATAAACACAGCGCGCGGACCGATTGTGGTTGAGGAAGATCTGGCTAAAGCATTGAACGAAGGTGTTATCGCAGGGGCTGCGAGCGATGTGCTCTCGCAGGAACCTCCTTCCGCCTCCAATCCTTTGTTGAGTGCCAAAAACATAATTATCACTCCGCATAACGCATGGGCAACACTCGAAGCACGTCAGAGGCTGATGACTACTGGTGTGGGGAATGTCCGTGCATTTTTGGAAGGCTCGCCCAAAAATGTAATCAACTAATAGGTGTTTTTTCAAAAATTCATACTATTTTAATTGATGCTTCCTTATCACGATAACAAGCCCAAGGGCGCGGCGGATTTTTACTTTGCGATTAACGCGACCTTTCGGTTTATCAAGAATCGTTTTGGAATGGATCAACTGATTCGATACTGGATTGATCTGGGACGATCTGCTTATTATCAACCTGTGGCGGAGGATTGGAAGTCGCGAGGTTTAAAAGCTGTCGCTGAATATTGGAGAGACTTTTTCGCCGCTGAACCGGACGCCGTGGTAAATGTCACCGGGGATGAATCAAGCGTTCGAGTGGAGGTCTTGCAATGTCCGGCGATTCATCATTTAAAAACTCACTCGCGCGAAGTTGTTCCGGAATTTTGTCAGCATTGTTATTTTGTTAGCAATGCACTGGCCTCTAGCGTTGGCATGGAGGCGCGAGTGGTGGGCGGTGCCGGATCGTGCGTCCAGACTTTCGCGGCGCAAGGGTTTCTGGGAACGCAGGATTTAAACGGGATTCGAAGGGTGGAATAGCGATGATCGGCTGCTACGATTTTTGCGGTCACTACGAGTGGACATTTGCCTGGATGGAGCAAAACTTTGGCCGTGAAGCCTTGCAAGACTACTGGCGGGAGGCAATCGCTGGCGACAGCCAGATCCATGCGGCAGCCCTGATCCAGGCAAAAGGTTTTGCGGGGATGGAAGAATATTGGGGCCACACACTCAATGAGGAAGCTGCGGGTTATACCGCCGTCCGAACCGGGGAAACCTTCCGCATCGATATCCATGAATGTCCCTCCAAAGGATTTCTTATTTCCAACGGCCTTGAGCAGCATTCCGACTACTGTGACCATTGCATAGGATGGATCGGCCCCATGATGAAGGACGCTGGCTTCGTCGTGGATCATGAGCATAATCATAAGGGGAAATGCTGGTGGGCCTACCGGCGGCAGGATTCGAATCAAGTGTCGGTGGGGAGCGCTGCAATTACCGGTGCGATAGATTGGAATCCGGCTGGAACCGTGATTGATTGTTACAAAGGGGCGATTCACCCGGATGAGAAGACCGTCCGACCTCCCGACAATCCCGCCTAGTATCCCGTAACATCTAAAAATGCGGATTTAAACGGGTGAGCTTGATTCTGGCCTTTTCGTTGGTGAACTGCCAGTTGATGGGCGCGCCACGGTTGTTGCGGGCGGCTTCCCAGGCCGCCACTTCAGCACGCATGGTCGCGAGAACGGGGATGCGGCGGTTCAGGCACTGGCTTTGCATGTCGCTAGATTCGATCTTCGTGATGCTGAGCCAACTGCCGTGTTTTGGTGATGTAGAGGATGTCCGGCTGGTCGGTTAGCCGCCTGGCCTCGGCCGGTTTGAAGGTGGCGTTGAGCGAGGCGGTGTCGTGGGTGTTAAGATTGCCCATCACGAGTCCCACTTTCACGGCGTCGAGGTAATGCTCCTTAACATCGGTGTCCAAAACTAGCTTATTTTGAGGGCTTTAGCCGGTGTCTCTTCGCGATAGGAGGCCGTTCTTGGAGTCGCTTTTCCAGGGGTCTCTCAGACTCATTTTTTCGGAAAAAACCCCGCAAATAAGCGAATAAAGCCCTTGACAAGGGGTCTGGAAAAAAAATTTGATTTTCATGACCTCTTTATTTACTAGCAATTCCTCTCATTCCGATCCTAGCTCCCATTCCAACCCTAGCTCTAATTCCGATCCCGCCTCCAGCTCCGTCCTGCAACAACTCTTCGCTCCACTCCACTCCTTTCTCGCACAGGCTTCCCACCAATATCTTTGCCATAAACTTTCTGACCTTGATTGGATCCACACCGGCGTGCTCCGCGCCCTCGACGATCAACCCTCAGGATGCGCCTTCCTCCAAAAACTTTCCCTCTCCCTGCAACCCACCTCCACCCTTGGCAAAAGTCATTTCTTTGAGTCTTGCAAAAGTCAACGTCGCCTGCGACATCTCCAATCTCTTAACGATGATTTCACCCAAAGCCAATCCAGAAAAGCTCTCCCGTCATTTTCAAAAAAGGCGGGCAGCCCCGAACTCACATCCGCCGGGTTAGCATCCGTGGCTGACGGTCTCAATCACTACCTAAAAGACTTTCATCTTTATGCAGGCGACGGCCATTTTCATGCAGCCAGTTCGCACGATCTACCGTTGGGTTCAAAAGGCAAAGCTGCGGTTGGCCACCTTTACGCGTTGAATTTACGCACTCAATTTCTTAGTCATCTGGCATTCGGCAACGAGACCGGCAAGGAAAAGCCCAACGACATGGAAGTTCTCAAAAGACTCACCCACAAACAGCTCAGACAGGGAGCTGGGAAGGGCGAAAAAGTTCTCTATATCTGGGACCGCGCAGGAATTGATTTCCG
>JBBRFA010000143.1:0-4260 GCA_038225185.1 Chthoniobacterales bacterium | reverse complement strand
CCCACCTGAGCGGCCTTCCACATCACTCATCATGTCGCCCTTGTCAGTGAGGCGGAAGTCTTTAACACGTCCATTGGAACCGAAGAGAACCTTTGACGTCTGCACTTTCATAAAAGGGCCGGCGTATGGGATCATGCGTTTACAGTTCTGTCCGCCCCAAACCCAGACTTCTCCGCGACCAGTCACATCTTTGCCGGAAGGCTCCCCCCATGCTTTGACAACCTGCGCCCTAGTCATACCAACACGGATCATTGGGGTCTTATTCCCTGAGGTAGCAGCAACTGGCTCCGGTCCAGGGGAGTAGGCAGAGGAATTTGTTGAACTGCAGCTTGATAGGACCAGCGGCAGAAACAGAATGGCGACTAAGATCGGCAAATAGGATTTCATTGTGTCAACGGTGAATCAAAAATCCATAATTTGGCAACCGACAGGTTTCTTCAAGTGGTAAAAAATGGTATTTTCGAATAACTCGCCTTCACTCTATCTCGCTTAATCATATTGGCCCGTCCATCTGCACAAGTGCAGAAAAAACTGCTTTCCACATCGATTTTCCTTCCAACCTAAATCGTATGCTGGTTATATCAGTATTTTTATCGAATAAGGTTTGAAATGACGCGAGAGACTTTTTATTTGACTACCGAACAAGGGGCGCGGCTGCTTCAACTGGCGGCTCGAAATGGGCTATCGCAAACGGATTTGGCTATTCGAGCCAAAGTCGATCCCAGCAACTTATCGAAGATGCTGCATAACTCAGCCAGTATCACGGTGCATACAAGGCGGAGGTTGGAGGCGGCGTTGGAGTTGGAGGATGGCAGCTTGTGCAAATGGCTGGATACGGATTGCGGGCGATTGGTGCTGGCGGGATGGAACGATGTGATCGCGTGGGGATGGTCTTTTGAGAGGCTCCTCGAAACCCTGATTGCTCTTGACTACGAGACAACCAAGAACCTAAACGAGCGGCGGGTTGGCACGGCTGCGCAATGGGCACCAATATTTCGTAAGAATCCAGCGTCATGGGCGATGTTGGTCGCGCCGTCCAAAGAAATCGTCGGATATTGGGCACTGATCCCCCTTGTTAAGGATCTGTATTGTAAGGCTCGGGCGGGTAAATTGGATGACTCGGCGATTTACGGGGATGACGTGATTCTGCTGGAGGTGCCGGGCGACTATTTGGGATACGTCACTATGATTTGCTGTCGAGAGCAGTATCGCCACCCTGGCGCGGCCATGCTTTTCCGGCAATTGTTTCGGAACATGGAGAGCCTCGCTGAAGTCGGAATTTTCATCGAAGAGATTTGCTGCAACGCCTATTCGCCAGTGGGCGTCACTCTCTGCGAACACCTCGGCCTCGATCCGCTGGGCGATCATTACGACTATGGCGTCGTCTATGGCAAGCGGCTCTTGGAGGATCCGGCGGGAACATTTCTTCGAAAAACGCCGAGGATGATGCAGTTGTATCGTGCAAGGAGTGAAGACAACCGCTTGCTGTAATTAATCAGCGCGGAGAGCGACACGCGTCAGGTCACATCAATTCAGGTAGAGGAAAATTGTCACGATATATTCGCCCCATGGCTGCCTGCGGCAGAAGATCTTCGCAAAGCTCCGATTCTGTAAAATGCTGTTTACGTTTTTGGGTCGGCAGGCTTATTCGTCTGGTGTATTGAGAATTTCCCGAAGGCGCTGGGCTAGGATGGGGGACAGGCGGGCGAGGGATGTTTCGTCGAGCAGGCCGACGGAGACTAGGTCGCGCAGATGGACACGGTCTTTGTCGCGGAAAGCGCTTAGCATCATACGGACGAGCGCTTCCAAAGAAATCAGGCGGAAGGCTCCGGTGTCCTCGCTTTCTTCGACGGTGGCGTTGGGTTCTGGCTGATCGGGCCGCGTTTTCTCGGCGGCAAAAAAGATGTGGACGGCATCGCGCACATTGCCTGTCGGCCCCTCCAAAAAGATGTCCATCGTCCCGGTCTGCCCCAAAGAAGCCACGCGGCGGTGGATGAACCCGGCTTTTTCCAACCCGGCAATTGCGGCGGGCAAATCCTCGCGTTGCAGCAGGAGATCGACATCGCGGGTGTTGCGCACGGCGGCTTCGTCGGCCCGGGAAACCCAGGCGGCTACGGCATTGCCTCCGACGACGGCGTAAGGCACATGGGCCGCCTGCAAAGCAGAGGCCGCTGATAGCAGGCGGCGGCGGACGTTATCCACGGCATCACTCATGCGAGTCCAGGAGACAGGGCCTAGGGTAACGGACATGGTGAATAGAATTGAGCGGGTTCGACATGAAGTCGAGTTTTTATTTAATCACGAATGGACACTAAGAGACACAAATAAGAAAATTGAGGGCGGTCTTGATTTTTTCAGGCAAGTGGCTGATGAAAGGTCTTGGTGGTCAGGGTTTTGCGGAGCGGTCCACAATTTTCTGGCCGGATTGGGCTTGGCGGGCGCGGGCGTTGCGAAACATGGTGGCGATGTCGTAGTTGTCGCGTTGCATGAGTTCCTGTTTTATGCGTCGGACTTCCAAGATGACGGTGTCGGTTTTGACTCGGGAGTTAATCTTCGGTATTGATGTTTCCATAGGTGATAAATTGCTCCGGTCGCTGATAAGGCGGGGGAGGTATTCGTCTTTGAGGGCGACGCGACAGATTTGCTCAGTCTGGGTGAGGGAGGCGATCTGCGCGCCGTTCAGGGGGGTGGGTTTGCGGGGCTCGCCTGCGGGCTGTTCGTTAGGTTGGTCTTCTGGGGTGGGGGTTTCGTTGGTGGTGTTTGTCGGGAGTGGCTTGTTGGATTTTAGGGCTATGGATAAGGGAAACAGAGTTTCCAAGGCAGGTGCGTTCCCAAACGGGAGTTTGGGAACGAGGAAAGGTCGAAAATGGGCCTATAACGTCAATTTCTGTGAAATCGAGGCTGCTTGATTGCAATTTTTCTCTCTTTTATTGAAATTGAGAGTCATTTGATTGATTGGTTAGGGAAGAAGATCGAATCGACCTGCCCGTGACTTTTTTTAATGTTTCCAGCATTAGTTGCATGGGAAATGGTCTTAACAGGTCATGGGTCGATCTGCAAAAACTTATTTAAACAGAAAAACAACTATTTTTCCGTTCTCAATTTTGCCCGAAAACTGACTGGAAAGCGGATGGCGGCGAGGTCACTTTAACTAAGTTAGCTAAGACTCGCTGCATGAGGGGTTTGTGATGGGATGTCACACGTTTGTCACATTTCGCTCGCGGTTTTGCTCGGCAAGGTTACGAGAGGGAAAAATCGGGCAGGATGCCCGATTCGGCAGCCAGGGTGGCCACCTACCCCGGAGCGTGAGCCGACCGTTTTTTTACTTAACCCTTTCGAGAATGGGTGCATGCTTCGATCCACTAAGAGAAAACGAGCACGTGGAGGCAGGCCAAATAGTTGCTCTCTTACGGGTTACCCATCGTCAAAAGTTATTCTTTGGCGAGTCGCCAAAGAGGGCACCCGGGGTCGGGTGCGCGCTCCCCCGAACTGCACTATTATTTCCGGGTGAGCCAGTATTCGAGGCTGTCCACAAGGGCGAGCCAGCTTGCCTCGATGATGTTATCGGAGACTCCGACCGTGCCCCAACTCTGGTGACCGTCGGTGCTGGAAATAAGCACGCGTGTCTTTGCCGCTGTGCCGTCGTGGCCATTGATGATGCGCACTTTATAATCCTCCAACCGCACATCGGCGACAGTGGGATAATGCGGTAAAAGTGCCTGGCGCAGGGCGCTATCGAGGGCGTTGACGGGTCCGTGCCCCTCGGCCACGGTGTAGGCGGGAGTGCCGCCGACCTGAAGTTTGACCGTGGCTTCGCAGGTGAGGAAGGGCGGGTTTTCAAAATGCCGGTAGGTGCAATGGAAGACGTGCAAATCCCAAAGCGGACGATGCTGGCCGAGAGCTTTGCGAATGAGCAACTCGAAGGAGCCTTCTGCCGCCTCAAATTCGTAACCCTGCGCCTCAAGCCGTTTGACCTCGGCAAGAACCTGCCCCACTTCGGGCGATCCCTTGGCGAGATGGATGCCAAGGGAGGCGGCTTTGGCGAGGATGTTGCTCTGGCCCGACATGTCGGAGATGACGATGTTTTGCCGGTTGCCGACGAGTTTGGGGTCGATGTGTTCGTAACTGCGGGCAAGTTTTTGCACGGCGTGAACGTGGAGGCCGCCCTTGTGGGTAAAGGCGGCGAGGCCGACATAGGGGGCGCGAATGTCGTGCGGGACGTTGGCGAGTTCATCGACGAAGAGGGAAAGTTCGCGCAAC
>JBBRFA010000142.1:0-4312 GCA_038225185.1 Chthoniobacterales bacterium | reverse complement strand
CATCGGCAGTGTTTACAATGCCGGTTCGATGCCGCCCTACAAATTACCCGACGAAAAAACCAAAAGCACCGTCAAATCCAATTCCAGCAAAGGCGGACAAGGCTTCAACGAAATCCGTTTTGAGGATAAAAAAGGCGACGAGCAAGTTTTTATTCATGGCGAAAAAAATCTCGATATCCGGGTCAAAAACGATCGTTTCGAGACCATCCTGCACGACCGCCATCTCCAGGTTAATAACGAGAAATTCGAACTCGTCAAAGTGAGCCGGCACGAAGAAGTCAAAAAATCCCATTTCGAAGCGATTGGCGAGGATCGCAACGTAAAAATCGGCGGAAAAGACGCCATCGACGTCAACGCCAGCCAATCGGTCACCGTAGGCGGCGACGTCATCTACGACATTGGCGGTAATCTCACCGAAAAAGTCGGCGGTAAAATCTATCTCTCCGCAACAGGCGATCTCGTGCTCGAATCCACCTCCAATGTCACGATCAAAGTGGGCGGATCTTATGTTGCCATCAGCGCTGGCGGCATCGCGATCAATGGCCCGTTGGTAAAAATCAACTAACCGTCAACATGATATCCAAAAGCGGATCACACGGATCAATCGTCAATCCCACCGCTCCCAAAGAGGCGAAAGCGGCGGACAACGCCATTCCGGGCGAGAGCGTGAAGCCCGAAGGCAAGGACCGCAAAGACGAGCATAAAAAAGAGGAAAACAAGGATAAAACCTCCTGGATCGAACTGGAACTCGTCTATGAATCCAACGGCAAACCCGTTCCCGGGAAGGCTTACGAAGTGACCCTGCCCGACGGCACGACCGTGGCCACTGGTTCCACCGATGACAAAGGATTTGCCCGGATCGATAACATCGATCCCGGTTCTTGCGAGATTAGTTTCCCCGATCTCGATAAAGACGCCTGGGAGGACGCATGAAACCTTTTTACCCTTGTCAAATTTATTTCGCAGCGGCCTCCGATAATCGGTCCTCCAGCAACGACGAGGCCAAGGAAAACGACCCGCATTACCACCGGGTCGGTCCCAACGACAGCATCCTTAGCATTGCCAAATCTGCCGGTTTCTTCTGGAAAACCATCTGGAATCACGGCAATAACTCCGAGCTCAAAACCAAACGCAAGGAGCCCGAAATCCTCCAGCCAGGCGATTGGGTCTATGTGCCCGATTTGGACCTTAAAAAAGTCTCCAAACCCAACGAGTCGAAACACAAATTCAAACTCAAAGGCGAACAGGCCAAATTCCAGATCCAACTCAAGGAACTCGGCGAACCCCGCGCCGATGAGGATTATACCCTCATCATCGACGGTGTCATCACCACCGGTAAAACCGACGGCGACGGCTGGGTGCGCTGCGACATTCCCAACAACGCCAGCGGCGGTGAACTCATCCTTCTCGGCGGCAAAGAACGCATCCCCATCCACATCGGCCAGCTCGATCCCATCGATTCCGCCCGGGGCGTGCGCCAGCGCCTCACCAACCTCGGTTACGAGGCTTCCGGCGGCGATCTCGACGAAATGCCGAAAGAAGCAATCACTCTTTTCCAGACCAAAAATCAACTTACCCCGGCAGACGGCGAATACACCGCCGACACCAAAGCCAAACTTCTCGAACTGCATTCCACTTAGAAAGAACATCAACTCATGGGTTTCGGAGATGCATTAAACGCAGCCAGTCAGATGCTTGCAGGTGGCGAAAACACCCCAGGCAGCAGCGCCACTGGAAAAGCTAAATTTACCAAAGGCGTAATCATCGATCCTTTGGATGAAACTGTGGGCGGCTCCACCGCTCCCAATCTGCCCCAAGTCCAGGATCGTCCGGCTTTGACCGAGTTTATCCATTTCGGCTACGTTCATCCCTCGAAATCGAGCCGCTTTTCCCATGCTTCCTACAAGGATAATGAGGAAATCCAGGGCCTCACCAAAGATTCCAAACCACGCGGCGTCCAATTTCGATCTGCTCTTGAACGCGAAATCATCCTCCTGAGCGGCTTCATCCAGGCCACTCAATCCGTGCTCGACGAACGCGACAAAGACAAAGGCGCACTCGGCGGAGCACTCGACACCGTGGGCAGCCTCACCGGTGCGAGCGGAGGTGGCTCCGGCGGCTCCAAGTCCAGCGATCTCCAGCCTTACCTCGCCAAAATCACCACCGCAGCAGGGAAAATCAACGTCACCCCGGTGGAATACAAAAACATCCACTCTGCCGGTCTTGATCTGCACCAAGCCAGGGCCGATTACCAGGCTTTTCTCGATAAATTAAAGGACGAAAAACCCCAGGCCGGTGCTGGTGGCCTTATGGGTAATGCCATGGGCGCCGTTTCTTCCGGCATGGCCAGCGTCGGCGGCACCGTCGGCGACATCATCGCCACCGCTCAAGGCATCGCCTTCAAGCCGCAGGAAATAAAAATGAAGTTTTTCTCCCGCGTCGCTCTGCAACAGGAGCCGCAGGTCGAAAAAGCCTGTTATCAAATGACTCTCGCCGCTCTCGCCAACGAAGAGCAGATCAGCCCGTTTTTGCCCGTCTGGTTCCTGCCCACGCCCGCTGCAGCGGAAGAGACTGCGGCACCGGAAAAAGAGGAAAAAACCTACAGCGGTCCCCTTGGGGAAATCGAAAGAAAAGCCGACGAAGCCAAAGCTGCCGCCGAAAAAGCAAAGAAAAAAGTGGACGATAAAGTCAAGGACTTCAAAGACTTTTTCGCATCGCCCGATACACCCAAACCCGTACCCGGCGCCCCGTTTCTGGATATGGCTTTTGCCACGGCGGAGCCTGCCGGCAAAAAGCTCGTCCCCATGGAACTCGGAGCTCTCGCCTGCACCTCTTTCCGGGAGGCTTTGGGCATGAATTCGCTTCCCAGTTTCGTCGAATCGATCATTAAAACCATCATGGCGATCAATCTCGACCTTCTCCATGGTGGCTTCCAATCCTGCCTCGCCCGCGACCCCGGCAGTCCCATTCTTGGCGACGACCTTTACAAAGGCGCTCGCGAACGCATTTACCAAAAACTCATCAATTTAGCCTACGAAAAAGTGAGTTTCCTTAACTCGGCTAAAAATTACAACACTCCCAAAATGCAGGGCGTTTCCCTTTCTCCAGGCGGTTTGATGGATAAAGGCACCGAAAAAATCAAAGAACTCGTCGATCAAAAAATCGGTCAATTTCTCGACATCCCGCTTAAATTTGCCATGGGCAACCTCGCGGATCAGTTGGAACTCGCCCGTCAACAAGGGCTCACCAACAAATGCCACACGATGGAATGCTACCTAGGTCGCCTTCCCTGGATCGAGGCCACCTTGTTTTTCAACCTCTTTTTCCCTTTCTGGGACGCCATCATGGATATCCTGACCGATGTCATGGGCAGCGTCCTCAGCGGACCTCTCGGCGCCATTCGCAAAGCGGCCGACAAAGCCAAAAGCCTGGTCGATACCGGACGCGACGCGCTTGCCAAAGCCAGTGCGATCAAGGATGCGGTCGATAAAGGTTACGACCTGCAACGCGATGGAAGCCCGGGTTCTGTCAAAGATCGGTTCAGTGATGCGGCGGATACCAAGGCGTCGAAAATATCCGGCCCCAAAATCGATCCCGGCACATTTATTTTCCCGCTTGAAGGGCGCTTGGCGGATTGCGAAGGCAAAAAAATCGAAAAACCTGAACTCGACGAAGCGAAAAAAGAATTTAAATGGGAAAAGGCCGAGGAACCCGTTGCACCGCCGAAACCCGCAGCCGCTTAAACCCATCGGACTCTCTTTTTGTCCCTAACTACTGTTGAAACTTGGGATCTTTCAGCGCCCGTTCCGCGTCGCCGGGCTGATTATACTCCCAGTAAGGCAACTTGAGAGACCGGCGCAAAGTTAATTCGCCACCAGTCGCCTGCCGCCACTCCAATAAAACATGGGGAGACTCTGCTTTTAACAAAAATCGGTCGCTCCCCAGCGTGCTGGACACTGTGAGCACGATTTTTTCGTCCTCCAGCTTCCAGGAAATTTTTGCCGGGGCAAAAGCGAGCGACGTGTTTTTCGAGGTAATCGTCGTGGGCGCCAGCAGAAAGTCTCTCTCGCCCGTGGGCTTGGTAAAATCCAACGTCCGCACCCACACCGGCAGTTCGTCGTAAAAAACCGTCTCCGCAGTGAGAGGAAAAGTCAGTTCTCCCTCCACCATGTTTTCCCAGTAGGTAAAAAAGCGCACCCGCATTTCGTTGCCGGCTCTCTCCCCGATTTTAAAGCTGTTCACGCAACCATCGTTGATCGTCATTGTCCATTTCATCAAAAGCCAATCTTATAAATTCCAAAAAGAGGAATGC
>JBBRFA010000141.1:0-4609 GCA_038225185.1 Chthoniobacterales bacterium | reverse complement strand
TGAATGAGAAGTCGCCCATTTGAGACGTGCTGCTAGCGGTTCCCTCGTCAAAAGCCAATGTGGGATTGTTGAAAAATGTAATTGTATCAGCATTGGCAGTGCCGAAGTTAATCTTGAAAACGAGAAGACTATTTGCGTTGCCGTTGGTGGGTAGAGCGAAAAAAGTATCGGACGGTCCTTGCAGGAGGAAATCTAGTACTCCATTCGCGGTGTTGTAGGCGAAACTCCCGTAAAGGGTTGTATTATCCGCCCCCACATAAGTGCCATCGTTATATACGGAAAATGCCCCAGCGACATCCACCGTCCTACGAAAATCCATATAGGCGGGTCCACTAAAACCTCCTGCAAGGTTCGCGTAGTTGCCTCCCAAGCTCTGGTCATTGTAATCGGGGTAGCTGAGCGGCGCACCGTTACGGACTTCGGCGAGGAAGCCGAAGGAAGGTGATGAAGTCGTGTAGCCTGCAGAAAAACCCGTTCCGCCATTGAGCCCCTCTAGAGCAGTGCCAGATGTATAACTGGTGAAGTTATCGGAAGCGAGCATGGCAGAATGTCCTTGTGAGACTGCTCCCAAGGCGGCGATTAAGGTGCAAACAGAAACGTTGAAGTATTTATTGAATGTCATAAGGGTTTTTTCTGGGTGTGGAGTTTTAGATGATGTTTACTAACGTCCCAAATGTGTCATCCATCCGTCCCAGTTTCAATAAGGATAACTCAAATAATGGGTGTCTTTGATATTACCGTTAAACTAGTCTTGAACCTCAAGTAATTGCCCCTTTCCGGAAACGTATTTTCCCGATCCCGGGTAAACGACCCATTCCCCATGGGAAACACACCGCCCACCCTCGATGAATTGATAGCGATAGAACAGTCAGGCGCTCAGCGCGATATCTATCTTTAGTATGCTGTGCGAAGCGATCTTAAATAAATGAACCATTTCAAACGCGACCTCGTGCTGGCTGGCTGCGCCTTCGCCGTCCTCGGATATTTCACTGCCAGCGCACAACAACCTTCGTTTCGGGCCGACGAATTCACGGATTTCGTCGGCCTCAATGCCTCGCCTTTTAATCGTTATCTCGATTCCGGTCCTTACGCTGGAGCCGGAACCCAATATCCGCCGGAGCTTTTCTTCGATCTTGGCGTCCGCCATTACCGGACCGGATTGTTCAACGATCTGGTCAAACCCGATACGCCCGATTGATGCTCGCAGCTTGGAAAAAACACCGCGTGCGACCCCTTTGCTTATCGATCCCCACAAAACGAAACCGCAACCGAGGTCATGAAAAAGTCAATGCTATCGATCCATAGGTTATAAGCGGGATCGAGGGGCCGAATGAATTGAACAACAAATTCTCTCCACAAGAGCTTGACCTCCGTTTTTGGAGGGACAACACATGATGCTGCCATCTCCGCCTTCATGAACGACGTGTAGCAGATGCTCAAGGACGATCCCTTGGCCCGGGCGATTCCCGTGGTGGTTTACACTGCCATTTTCACCGATTACCGATTGGCCCGGCCGCACGAAGGCTTCGTCCCCGCTTACATGCTTTCCTATCAAGGCTGCGACGTGCCGTCGTCAAGTCTGCTAATGAATGAGATCCGCTGCAAACGCATCTACCCGGCTGGTGCAACCATTCGCCCTTTCGTGCCCACCGAGTGCTGCTTCAACGTGGAGGAGGATAAATCGAACGGCACACTCAAGACCGGTTTCCTCCGTGCACAGGCTATGAACATTCCGATTTTGCTGGCGGAATATTTCCGCCATGGGTTCCGGCGCGTCCATCTTTTTAACCTGCATAACGCCGATGGCAATGGATTGCTTAAAAGCGATCAGGCCACCAAGCATCCCTCCTGGCTGGCGTTGGATAATTTTCACGTTTATTGAAGGATAGCACCTGGAATCCGCAGACCTTATGCTGGGATGGGGGCACTGGTTTTGATCCCCAATTTGTCCTTTTTACCATTGAGGATGCGTCGCCCACGGTTCATGGCCTCACCGTGCAAAAGAAAAATGGCGAACACCTGCTGATTATATGGGACGAAATGAAAAACTTCGACTCCGAGACCCGCAGCGACCTGCGTCGGGGCGTGAGATTTGCGTGCGTGGGGTTCGATGCCCTCAACGGGCACGATGAGGGACTTTTGGATTGAATCGACCGGCAGGGGCTGGTCTAATGCGCCGACGTGCCCTCCAAAGTTCACATTTTCATGGCTTAGCCCACGCAGGAAAAGCGCCCGAGGAAAATGAGGCAATAAAGGCAAGCTGAGCTGCTGGGAATTGCTGCGTTGCCGGGTGGGCTATTTTAGTGATGGCCTGGTGTTTGGCGGGAAAAGTTTCGTCAACGAGGTGATTGTGACAGAGCGAAGTCGATTTGGAGCAACCCGGGAATCGGGGGCCAAGCCCTTGCGCGGACTCGACATCGGCGAGCTGAAAACAATGCGGGACCTGCGCCGAAATCCCATCGGACCGCGTTGAGGCGGATTCAGCAGAGAGCTGATTGATGGTGGTTATCGGAATTACGGAGTGATCTTGCGCGTGATCGTGAAACTGTGGGCTATGAAAGGCACTATAATTTGGAACACAGCCATCCCTATTTCTCGTCAAATAGGGAAACATTTCCCGTCTGCAACATGTTGGGCACCATTTTGGCCTTCTTTTCACCGAGCCAAACCACGACTTCCCTTGCCGTGCCTGTTCTGCCAGCCTACACACCATGAAGCAGGCTCTTATTGTCGGTCTCGGAGGATTTATTGGTGCCATCATTCGCTACAAGCTCGCTGGCATCATTTTACACCACACGCTGCACTGGCGCTTTCCGTTGGGCACCTTCATCGTTAACGTTCTCGGTTGCTTCGCCATTGGTTTGCTCGCCGGATTAGCCGAACGACGCGATTTCCTTTCGCCCGATCTGCGGCTTTTTTTGTTTACCGGAATGATCGGCGGTTTTACCACCTTTTCGGCTTTTGCTTTCGAGGGCATCCTGCTCTGCCGCCGCGGAGAGTGGCTCATCGCCCTGCTTTACACGCTTCTGAGCGTCATCTGCGGATTCATCGCTGTCTGGGTAGGTGTCAGGCTACTTAACCCTAATGCCTAACCTTTAAAATTGTATGGAACTATGATTGTCGCATTTCGGAAAAATGTGGCTGTAGCCAATGGGGGAGTTTTTGGCGAGTCGCCGAAAACAGCACGCTCAATGGTCCCAAAGCGTGTGCTCCCCAGAGCGTGGAGTGCGTGAGGTGGGGGACTAGGGTGCGGGCGGGGTCTGGCCGCGGGCGGCGAACCAGTGGCGCAGGAAATGGAGGTCGCCCTGGTCTTTGGCGCGTCCGGCGCGGGATTTCATCCGCCAGAGGAGTTCGGGACTGGCGAAAGGGATGGATATACCGTCGATCTCGCGCTGGACGATGCTTTGCGAAGCTTCGGCGTAATCGATGCCCGACGCGCTGGCCATAAGATCGATGAGAATTTCGTCGGCGACGCGGACGACGGTGTATTTGGCGACGTCGCCAGGTCAAGTTCGCGGACGCAGCCATCGGCCAGGGTGGCGAGAGCGGCAAAGACGCGGGCTTCGTTTTCCAGACTGGCGTCGATGAGGAGGTCGATGTTGCCAGTGTGCCGGGGATAGCCGCTGGAACGAATGGCAAAGCCGCCCACGATGATAAAAACGGCTCCTTCCCGGATGAGTGATCGGCAAAGGGAGACAAGATCTTCCAGAGAAGGATCGCGGGGGCTCAGTTCGCCGGTGTCTGAGTCAAATGGTCCATCAGCCATTGGTCGGCCTCCTCGTGGCTGTGAAAACGATAGACGCCTCTTTTAATGCGTAATCCCAGCCCGGCATGTCGCCAGTGTCGATTGGAGGCGGTTTCCAAGGGAGTACTTTGCAAAACAGCGGAAGGACGGCGTTTGCCGATGGTTTTGCCGATGAGTTCCTCGTTGTTATAGGCGGGTTCCATGTGTGAAAGCTTATACCCTGTGTTGGGCCGGGCAGCAAGGGAAGCGTAATGCTGCGACGGGCGACGCTTGCGCTTCCGGGGATTACTGCGGGAGGTTTTCGGAGTCGGGGACGGCGAGCAAGTCGGCTTCGACGTAGGCGGCGGTCTGACCAACGGTTTCGGCGCGTAAAGCCGCGATGCCTGCGGCGGTGACCGGCGCAGCGGCGTTGCCCCATTCCTGACGGATGTAAGTGAGGACGTTGGCGATTTTTTTGTCGTCAAGAGATGCAGCCCAGGCGGGCATTTGTCCGTTGTAAATGTTGCCTTTGACTTTGATCGGGCCTTGCAGTCCGTGGAGAAGGATCATGCCTAGGCGTTTATCGGAACCGAGCACCCATTCGGCACCGGCCAAAGGCGGGTTGACACCGGCCTGGCCGAGTCCGTTGCCTTGATGACAGGATTGACAGTTATTGACGTAAACGATTTTGCCAAGTTCGACGGGGGTTTTTTCGACTGGCGCGGCACCTGCACTGGCAGCGGCTCCTCCACTGGCGGCACCAGCGAGGTGATTAAAGACGTCGTTGCGAAATCCGCCGGAAAAGGCACCGAGATAACTGCCTGACCAGGTGAGGAGCAGGGCGAGAGTGACGATGACCCAGCCGGGAAGGCTGCGATTGAAGCC
>JBBRFA010000140.1:0-4808 GCA_038225185.1 Chthoniobacterales bacterium | reverse complement strand
TCCCCGAGCCCTCCACCGTCGCCCTTCTCGGCCTCGCTGGTCTCACCTGCCTCTTCCGCCGCCGGTCCTCCTCCGCGGCCCGCTAATTACAATTATCTCCTTGTAAAAAGAAACCCCGGAGCCGCTCGTCGGTTCCGGGGTTTTCTTTTTGGCATAAGCGGAAAAATACGGCATCTTGAAGCTTTCCGCCTTTTTTACATCCCAACCATGGACCACCGCTTCGCACGCCCCGAAAACTTCATCAACCGCGAATGGAGCTGGCTCGAATTTAACCGGCGCGTCCTCGAAGAAGCCCAGGATCCCTCCCAACCTCTTCTCGAACGCCTTAAATTCGTCAGCATTTTCTCGGGTAACCTCGATGAATTTTTCGAAATCCGCGTCGCCGGCATCAAACAACAAATCGAAAGCGGCACCAACGTCATGGGTCCCGACCAAAAATCTCCCGCCGAAGTCTTCGAAGGCATCCAAACGACCACCCACTCCCTTGTCAAAGCCCAATACGACCTCTGGAACAACGAACTCGTCCCCCTTCTCGCCGCGCAAAACATCCGCCTCATCGACCTCCGCGACCTTTCCCCCGCCAAAGCTCGCTGGGCACGCAAATACTTCGAGACCGAAGTCCTCCCCACCCTCACCCCGCTCGCCGTCGATGCCAGCCATCCCTTTCCACAAGTCACCAATAAAAGCCACAACCTCCTCGTCCGCGCCCGCAAACCCCGCCAGAAACGCCCCCTTTACGCCGTCGTCACCGTCCCCACCGTCGTCCCCGGCCTCGTCCAACTTCCCAACACGAAAAAAGACGCCGCCCTCTGGCATTACATCTACCTCGCCCCCCTCATTAAAGCCCACCTCGACCTGCTTTTTCCCGGCCTCACCATCGAGGGCGTCCACGCCTTTCGCGTCACCCGCAACAGCGATCTCTACATCGACGACGAGGAAGCCGAAAACCTCCTCCGCACCATCGAGGAGGAACTCCGTAAAAGTAAACGCGGCAACGCCGTCCGCCTCGAAGTCGAAGCCGATCTGCCGCCCGACTTCCAGAAATTTCTCCTCGACCGCTTCCTCCTCACCGAGACCGATCTCTACAAAAACCACGGCCCGATCAGCTTCACCCACCTTCATCCGCTCATCTTCAACGAAGCCTTTGGCCGACTCCGCGACCGCCCCTTTTCCCCCGCCTACGACGCCTCCTTCCCACGTCATGCCGACCCGTTTGCCATCTTAAAAAAACAAGACATCCTCCTTCATCATCCCTACCAAAGCTTCGATAGCATCGTTCACTTCCTGGAAAGTGCCGCCCGCGATCCCAAAGTGCTCGCCATTAAAATCACCCTCTATCGCACCAGCGGCGACAGCCCCATCGTTGCCGCCCTCATGGACGCCGCCCAACGCGGCAAACAAGTCACCGCCCTTGTCGAACTAAAAGCCCGCTTCGACGAAGCCAACAACATCCAATGGGCTCGCAAACTCGAAGAAGCCGGCGCCCACGTCGTCTATGGCGTCGTCGGCCTTAAAACCCATTGCAAAGTCCTTCTCGTCGTCCGGCGCGACTCCGATAAAATCCGTCACTACGCCCACCTCGGCACCGGCAATTACCATCCCCGCACCGCCCGCATTTACACCGACCTTAGCCTCCTCACCTCCAACCCCGCCCTCACCAGCGAACTCGCCACCCTCTTCAACACCCTCACTGGCCTTGCCGAATATCCCGGCTTTAAAAAACTTCTCGTCGCCCCCTTCGACATGGCCGCCCGCTTCAAAGGCATGATCCTCCGCGAATGCAACATCGCCCTCGCTGGCAAACCCGCCCGCATCATCGTCAAAATCAATTCCCTCGTCGATGAAGAGCTCATCGAACACCTTTACGACGCCTCCGCTGCCGGGGTCAAAATCGATCTCATCGTCCGCGGCATCTGCTGTCTCCGCCCCGGGGTCCCCGGCGTCTCGGAAAACATCCGCGTCATCTCCGTCGTCGGACGTTTCCTCGAGCACAGCCGCATTTTTTATTTCTGCAACAACGGCAAACACGACGTCATCCTTGGCAGCGCCGACTGGATGCCGCGCAACCTTCATCGCCGGGTCGAAGTCTGTTTCCCGGTGGAAGATCCGCTTTTAAAACAGCGCATCGTCGAAGAATTGCTCCCCGCGTTTCTCAACGACCGGGTAAAAGCCCGCGAACTGCAAGCCGACGGACGCTACCTGCGTTTACAGCCCCTACCTGGCGAAAAACCCAGCCAGGCCCAATTGTTTTTCCGAAAGCAAACCCGCGATCTCGCGCAAACTGCGGTAAAAAAAACCGCCACAGCCACCCGCCGCCTCATCCCAGTGGAACGCCCCGCATAAAAGTCATTTTTATCCGCAGATTACGCAGATTTTCGCAGATTATTGAGGCCCTGTCCTGGCCCTGTCCTTTTTTAATCTGCGTAAATCTGCGTAATCTGCGGATCTCTTTCTTCTGCTTCGTATTCCAGCCAAGCAACCCCTTTTTGCAAAACTAAGGGACGTGCAAAACTAAGGGACGGGTCTTTTATTAAGCAATGCGGTGTCTAGCTTGCTGCTGCGGGAGGAATGTCTGCGGATGGCCATTTAGAGGAATTTGTTTGCCAGGCTGACAGCCTCATCAATGGCCTGGATCAGGTGATCCACATCCGTGGAGGGATTGGCGGGAAATGGAGTGCCTCCCTGCT
Organism: Chthoniobacterales bacterium; assembly: GCA_038225185.1. Lineage (GTDB taxonomy): Bacteria > Verrucomicrobiota > Verrucomicrobiia > Chthoniobacterales > DASVRZ01 > DASVRZ01. The sequence goes on along the minus strand of JBBRFA010000140.1, from coordinate 2,121 downwards.
CGTGATAATTCCGGACCTGTTCGGCGTGGGCGACGGCTGTCTTTACCTGTTCTTTCGTGACCAAGCTTTCCATGAAAGTGAGCACTTCAGATTTCTTTTTTCCATCCCGCGAATAATTTTTCCATCCCAAAAACTCCTTCAAGAAGGGAATCACATTCGCACACTTGGCCATGGATGCGGTGGTGAATTTTTGATGCAACAAAAGCCAGAATTCAAAACAGGGTTCCGAATACGCGATGTGCAGGCCCTTGCTCCGGGCGTAGGCGATTCCATCGAGGAATTTTTGCGGCTGCAAAACATCCGTGTCGAACACGATCCAGATGGCGTCAAAATCTTCCAGTCGGTTGATGCCAAGCTTTCTATCCCGCATTTTCTTTTTGCGTTCTTTTTTCAGCCTGAGGGCTTCATCAGCAAGAGCACGTGGGTCTCCGCGTCCCGCACCATGCGGCACCAGCTCCACGGTGGGTGCCGCGAAACGCTCGCGTATCCACTGAAAATACGCCGGTTCCGTGTTGACTCCTTCTGTCACCACCAGGATTGCCGACCCAGGTTCGACACGGTTCGTTGTCCTGCGACGGAATGAGTTGATGGCTGTTCCAGCTTTTCGGCGAAATTTAGCCATCTGTAGCGGCGTGCAATGGTTCGTCCAAAAGTCCGTGGGGAATGAACGGAATGGCCCCATACCGGCCGGCCATGTAGCCGCGAACCAGTGATTCTTTGTTGCGTGGTTTGTAGTCCGTGAGTGGATACAGATGCGTGGCACCTTCATCGTCTTTGTCAGCAAACCACACTTGATCTCTTCGCATCACCTCGGTGTCCAGCAGGAGCGGATTGTGGGTGGTGAAAAGCAACTGGGCTCCCTGATCGTTGGTCTGATCCGCGAAGAAGAGCTTCAGCAGGGCAGTTACCATGGTTGGGTGCATGCTCGACTCAATTTCATCCAATCCTGCAAAATAACCGTTCTTGAGAATATTTAGCCAGGGGCCGGCTAGGGCGAAAAACTTGTGGGTGCCGGAGGATTCCTGTTCCCACGGCAACGGATATTCCCGGCCCTCCACTCCCCGGTGACCGAGGGTGATTTCAAAATGCTTTTCGTTCTTTAGGATTTTTTCAACCACTGCCTCGGGAAGTTCATCCGGCAATTCGCTCCGGCTCAAGTCCCGCTCGCTGGCCTTGGCTGAGAGCACTCCGATGTCCGCATGTTGCAAGAGGCGAGTGACGCGGGCACGGTCGTTGGGGTCTTCAATGATGCGCTTGACCGTGAATCGCGGTGATAAAGGCGGATAGTCGGCATTCAAGCGCAGGAAGCATATCTTTTGCTTGAACCAGAGATAAATCGGCTTGAGCTGCTCGTCGTTAAATTTGACGGCGGTTGAAAGGTAGAGCGCGTTCTCGCGAGTGACATTCACCCGGCTGGGATCGCGCCGGTAGTCCGTGGGGCGGGCCGGACTCCATGAGTATTCCTGTGCCGCATTGTCCCAGGCACGCTCATACCAGATTTGCTTACGTCCCTTCGGGAATGCAGAAAGCGACTCAAAGAGGATGCGTGTCCGGTCTAGCACGAGCACGAAATGGTAGCGCACTCCTAGTAGGACGAAGCGAAGGACAAATTCGCTGGGTTCATCAATGGTTGTGGGATCGAGGACGAACGGTTCCATCCCGGTAAGATCTCCCTCGTCAAGCTCCGTGGCGGAATTCTCCACCATGTGTGTGAGATAGCGTAGGGCGTTCAGAACATTTGACTTCCCCGCAGCGTTGGCACCGTAAATCGCCAGCCCCTTCAACAGACGCAGATCGGAAAACCCACGCCCCTCCAAATGAGGATCAATCAGGTTCTCCGGCAGGTCCTTATACTGGTTGCTGGCAACAAAACTGATCCGCTGCTCACTCCGGAACGACCGGAAGTTCTTAACCGTAAAATCGATGATCATTGCGGATAAAGTAGCAAAATTATCACTCTGGTCAAGTTTTGCGCATGGTTTTTTCGCTTTACAGCTTCTGATTGCGAATCGCTTCTGCCAAGATGCGTGCATTTCGTGCTTCCACCTCTGGACTGAAGGTCTTGGTCACTTCCAAGCTGCCTCGCTTGTCGGCGAGGTAGTCGGCCATTTTGGCCATGAG
>JBBRFA010000139.1:0-4859 GCA_038225185.1 Chthoniobacterales bacterium | reverse complement strand
TAGGTCGTCGGTTCGAATCCGACAGTCGGCTCCCCTCGGGAAATCAGCGTGTTGCTGTTTACCAGTGCCTTGCAACCTCTTAGCCGCAGCAGCCAGTGGTTGAGTCTAAAGACACCACCGGCTCCCGAAGCTGCCATGGCTTCGCTATTTTTTGAAATCGGCTGAAATGGATGAGGTTGCCAGAATTGTTTGCCAAATTGGCCGTCCCACACGGCGTTCACTCCACGGTGACACTTTTCGCGAGATTGCGGGGTTTATCGACATCCCGCCCGAGAGCGACAGCGGTGTGATACGCCAGCAATTGCAAAGGGATCACCGTGAGCAACGGACTCAAAAAATCGGGGCAACGCGGGATGTGTATCACGTCGTCAGCGATCTGGCTGAGGTGGGTTTCCCCCTCGGTGCCGATGGCGATGACCGGGCCTTTCCGGGCTTTCACCTGTTCGATGCTGTTCAGATTGGCCTCGAAAACCTCGTCGCTCGGAGCAATGAAAACACTGGGCACAGCGGGTTCGACCAAGGCGATCACACCGTGTTTTAACTCCGCACTCGGATAACCTTGCGCGGAAATGTAGGTGATTTCTTTCATCTTGAGGGCACCTTCGAGAGCGACGGGAAAATTAAATTGTCGCCCGAGAAAGAGCATCGTTTTCGCCTCGGCATATTTTTCGGCGATTTGCCGAATGTGCTCGCTCTGATCGAGGATCGCCTGGATTTGATCGGGGATGGCTTCGAGAGCTTTGACGATTTTACTGCCTTCGGTGGCGGAAAGATTGCGAATACGGCCCAAAAGCAGGGCGATAAGGGTCAGAACGGTGACCTGACTGGTGAAGGATTTGGTGGCGGCGACCCCGATTTCGAGACCGGCATGCATGTAAACGCCGGCCCCGCATTCCCGGGCGATGGTGCTGGCAACGTTATTGCAGATGCCGAGGGTGCGCTGACCTTTGCGCTGGGCTTCGCGGATGGCAGCGAGGGTGTCGATGGTTTCGCCGCTCTGGCTGATTGCGAGAACCAGGGTGTCGCGGGTGAGCGGGAGGTTGCGGTAACGAAATTCGCTGGCAATCTCCACCTCGGTGGGCAGATGAGCGAGAGATTCGATGAGGTATTCGCCGACGAGTCCGGCATGAAAAGCGGTGCCACAACCCGTGAGAACGATGCGTTCCACGGCACGCAACTCCTGGGCGTTCATATTAAGTCCGCCGAGGCGCGCAGTGGATTCTTCGCTGGAAAGTCGTCCCCGCAGGGTGTCGCGCACGCTGTTGGGTTGCTCGTGGATTTCCTTGAGCATGTAATGGGGGAAAGTGCCCAAGGCGGTGTCTTCACTGGTGTAATCGACCTCGGTAACGACATAGCCGCCGGTGGCCTTGTCGCTGAGACTGGTGATGGAAAAATCCTCCCGTCGCACAATGGCAATGTCGTAATCTTTTAAATAAATCACTTCGCGAGTGTAAGCGACGATGGCCTGCGGATCGCTGGCGAGATAATTTTCGCCTTTGCCGAGGCCGACGACGAGCGGGCTGCCCCGCCGGGCACCGATGAGCACGTCGGGCACATCGAGATGGAGAATGGCCAGACCGTAAGTGCCGATCACATTTTTTAATCCACTGCGAACTGCTTCGAGCAGGCGTTCCTCACCATGCGGACCCGTGGCGTCGTCGTAAAGCTGGCCGATCCAATGGGCGAGAACTTCGGTGTCGGTCTGGGAAAAAAAACTGTGCCCAGCGGCCAGGAGACTCGCCCGAATGGCCTGGTAATTCTCGATCACACCGTTGTGAACGAGGATCAGGCGTCCACTGCGGTCGGCGTGCGGATGAGCGTTTTCTGTCGAAGCGATTCCGTGCGTGGCCCAGCGAGTGTGGCTGATGCCGGTGTGGCCGTGGACGGGTTGTTGCGCGATGAGATCGGTAAGACTGGCGATGCGTCCGACAGATTTGCGTGTTTCAAATTGTCCGTTAAAGACGGTGGCGAGCCCGGCAGAATCGTATCCGCGATATTCCAGCCTTCGCAAACCATCGAGCAGAATGGGAGAAGCTTCACTTTGTCCGATGTAACCGACGATTCCACACATAAGGAGTGGGAACGTAGGGGAAAATCGATCAGGAGAAAAGAGAAAGGTTTTCGGGAGAAATGCTAATCATTACGCTGCTACGGGCGTTTTTTCCGATTGGAACAAACAAAGATTGAACGCCGCCCAATCTTCCGGTTTCTTATTGCCATGAAATTTTACCATCGCTTCTGCAGCCTAGCCGCTTTCCTTATGGTCGGCGCCCCTCTTCAATCCGCCGAAGTCTATGAGTTTGATAAAGCGCACTCGGCCATTTCGTTTAAAATTCGCCATCTCTTCAGCGACACCGCCGGGCGTTTCAACGATTTTACGGGAAAAATCTCCATCGACCCCGCCAAACCCGAAAACGGCGTGGTCGATGTCACCATCCAGACGACATCCATCGACACGGCCAACGCCAGACGCGATGAACATCTTCGCAATGAGGATTTCTTTAACGTGACAAAAAATCCCACAATCGCTTTCAAAAGTAAAAAAATCACCAAAACCGGTGAAAAAACCGCCAAAGTCCTTGGCGATCTCACGATGAATGCCATTACCAAGGAAGTGACTCTGGAGGTTGATTTTCTCGGCAAAGGCAAGGGAAAGAATGGTCAACCTGTCACCGGCTGGAGTGCCACCACGGAATTGGATCGCACCGAGTTTGGCCTCACTTACAACAGCATGGTGGAAGGCTCCAAAGTGCTCGGCGACACCGTAAAAGTCGATATCCAGGTTGAGGCTCACGGTGCCAAGTAACCTGCCATCCGGTCCCAGACCGCATCGATTTACTCCGCCGCCGCCCAAAAATCAGGGTTGGATCGGTCTCGTGGTGGGCTTGTTTTTCATCGGTGCCATGATTTATACTTTCTCGGCCTACGCACGACGCCCCCCGCTCACCAGTTCCCGACCGACGTTTTTAGAAATCGATCTGCAAGGGCCTCAGCACGAGGAAGGGCGCTTCATCGGTTATCGATCCGAGAAAGCCCGCCTCGACGGGAAACAGCTTCCACTTTCCGAGGAGGAAGCCTCCCAAGTGGCACTTTCCCTTACGCAAAAATCCGGTCTAAACATCAATGAAGCCGCTGATTTTGTAGCCGGTTACCGTCTCGGAATTACGCAGGCCCAAGCGCCTCCCACACCGTCACCAGCACCCACACCGTCACTGGCACCATCAGTTGTCCCACAAAAATAGCCTCCTCCATTGCACTCCTTCCCTCGTTTTCAAATTGCACTTGGGCACGCACTTGTCCCGGCAGTTGCACTGCCTTTTGGAAGCCTGATCAATAAATCGCCGGTTTTTAAAAGTGTTCACGCCAAGGGATCCAAGTTATGTCTTCTGTCCTTCCCTCCGCAAAGTCTCCGCCCTCTTTCGCAGCCTCAACCGCCATCAATGGCTCGGTGAGGAAAGCAACCGGACCGTGCCAAACCATCTAACTTGCCACCACTGGTGAACTCTCGCGCCCGTCTGGCGTAAAATTGCTTTCGCCAAATCCGCGATGAAGCCTCCACTGCCAAACGCCCATGCCGGCCGCCTTGGCATCACGCTTCAGACCGACCTCTGGGACGACACCCTCGACATCGCCCGGCGCTTCCTCAATCTCGAACGCCGCGATCTCACCTCCGTCAGCCGCCACTTTCTCCATAAGGAGCCACGACACTCTTGTCGTGTCGCCAATGGAACGCGAAAGAACCGCGCCGCCACCCAATGAACCACGCCCGAAAATGGCGAATTGCACAGCACATCCAATATGAATAGACTAACCCCATGAAATTCGCTCCTCAAATCTCTTATGCTCATTTACTTCGATACCTGCTGTCTGAATCGTCCATTTGACGATCAATCCCAGCCGCGCATCTAATTAGAAACTGGAGCCGTGCTCGCTATCCTGCAGCAAGTCGCTTCGGGCGAGCTAACAATTGCCAATAGCAGCGTGCTTCAATTCAAGATCCATCAGATCACAGATCAGACTCGGCGTAACGGCATCCTACACTTCCTCAGCTACGCCTCATCATTCCAGCAGCTTACGCCCACCATCGAGCAAAGGGGCATCCATCTGCACGCTCTCGGTTTCAAACGCCTCGATGCGCTCCACCTCGCCGCCGCCAAATGCCAGAAAGCCGATGTCATGCTCACCACAGACGACCAACTCCTCCGCCTGGCAGCCCGTCACGCCAACAACTTGACCATCCCCATCATCAATCCCGTCCACTTCACCACCACCTGAAATCTTATGAGCACCACCACGAATTACACCAATCCCATCGACCTTTACCGCCGGGGAGTCGCCATCCTTGCCGATCACCTCGGCCCGGTGGATTCCATTCGCTTTCTGCGCCTGCTCGACAAGGGTTCCGGTGACTATACCGCCACCCGTCAAAACCAGCCGGATGAAGGAACGGTGGAGGAACTTTGCGCCGAGATCCGCACCTTTGAAGCAACCCAGGCGAAACCGTGAGCGGATGCCATGCATCTAATAAGGAGCCACGACACTCCTGTCGTGTCGCCAATGCAATGCGAAAGCACCGCGCGAAGCTCCCCTTCTTTCTCCCTCCATTGGCAAGGCGGACAAGAGTGTCCACCCTCCGCCAAACAACTCGCAGATCTCCTCCGAGTGGAAATGGAGGCCGGAAAATAGTCGCAAACTCCAACCCTCATCCTCTTCGTCTCAGCGTTTTAGTTTCTAGAATTTTCGACACAAACGTTTTGCTCTCTGCGCTGCGTTCTCGAAATGGCGCATCATTCGAAATTCTTTCCCGTTTTGCTGACAACCAGTTTGTCGTGATCGTCGGAAACACCGTTCTCTCCGAA
>JBBRFA010000138.1:0-4887 GCA_038225185.1 Chthoniobacterales bacterium | reverse complement strand
CCAAAGTGGCACCCGAAGCGACGGTCACCGCTCCTTTGCCTGTTCCAGTGCCGGCTGTGTTGTTGATAAGCAACGTTCCCTTCGAGACGGTTGTTCCAGCCAAATAAGTGTTACTTCCTGAAAAAGCGACAATCCCCGCGCCTGTTTTGTTGACTGTGGAAAGCGTGGCGTTTGTCCCACTGATCTGCCCGGAGAAGTTGACACGACCATTTGCGACCGCTGTGTAATTCAAACCCCGGTTGTTCATTCCGACGGTGCCTGAGAAGCACGAAGTTTCTGCCGTGTTACCTCCAATGCTAAGGCTCGCAAGTGAGGCAGCCTCAGACATCCTGACCTCTCCCGGAAAAAAAAGGACGGAGGGGAAAACGAATGAACCGGATTGAAGAGAAGGCGAGAGCATGATGAAGATATATTATGCCACAAATTCAGCTTCCGATTTTTCCCTCCCAGAGTACGGCCATCACCAGCGAGCTGGCCTTTCAGGAGAGGGAAGGAACGGTGTGGTATTTTAATGGGCACCTTCCTGTCTTCAGTCATCGGATCGATGACAAAGGATCGTTCCGGTTTTTCAGCAGCCAACTCATCGCCAATGGCACCGCCTCGCAGAGCGAGATATCACGGGCCTTCGGGGTGCCAATCGTCAGCGTAAAGAGAGGGTGTAAAAAGCTCAGGGAGGAAGGAGCGGGCGGATTTTTTCGTGAGGCTGTGCCGCATCGCGGGCACAAGTTGACGCCGGAACGCCTTGAGGAAGTGCAGGGGATGCTGGATGCGGGAATAGAAGTTCCGGCCATCGGGCGGGAACTTGGAGTGTTGGCCAATACGATCCACAAAGCCATTCGCGCCGGTCGACTCAAAAAAAAAGATCAGTTGACGTAGAGCAGGCATCGGCAGCGGCCCATGCGCCAGAGATGGCAAGTACGCAGGGGGATCGCACGGTGGCCGATGGGCAAGCCCCCATGGGAGTGGGGACCACCCGGAGTATGGAACGGGTGGCGGCGGCTCTGGGAGGATTGGATCAAGCCGAAGTTCGTTTTGAGCGTGCCGATGATGTCGCCCACGGCGGAGTGCTCTGCGCGCTGGCCGCCTTGCTGGGCTTCGGTCTTTTGCGCCACGTGAAAAATTACTTCCCTGACCCCAAGGGCTTCTATCCGCTGGAATCCATCTTTCTCTTGCTGGCCTATTTGGCCCTGGGGCGTGTGCCCAGTTTGGAGCAACTGCGCTACCATTCGCCCGGAGAATGGGGCAAACTTCTGGGTTTGGACCGCATCCCCGAGGTCAAAACGCTGCGTGAGAAAACGGGGGTCCTCAGTGAGGACACGGAACGCACGGCGCGTTGGAGCGGGGAGTTGGCCAAAGAGTGGATGGCGCATGATGTGGAGGCCGCCGGGGTGCTGCTCATTGACGGCCATGTGCGCGTCTATCACGGCGAAGCGACCAAACTGCCGCGGCGTTATGTCAGTCGCGAGAAGCTTTGCCTGCGCGGCACGACCGACTACTGGGTCAACGCGCTCGACGGAGCCCCCTTTTTTTGCGTGACCAAAGCCGTGGACCCCGGGCTGCAAAAAACCCTCGAAGAAGAAATCGTGCCACGACTTCTCAATGATGTTCCCGGCCAACCAACGCCCGAGGAACTTGCCGCCGATCCCCTCCGGCACCGCTTCACCCTGATCTTCGACCGTGAAGGCTACTCCCCGGACCTCTTTGCCCGGCTCAAAGCCCAGCGTATTGCCATCCTCACTTATCACAAACACCCCGGCCCCGACTGGGAACCAAGTGAGTTCGCACCACAAACCCTTACCCATCCCAATGGGGAAACAAGCACCCTGCAACTGGCCGAACGCGGCACCCGCCTGAGCAACGGGCTCTGGGTGCGCGAGATCCGATGTTTGAGTGCGAACAGCCATCAAACCGCCATTTTGAGCACCGACTATCGCAGCGACCTGAACCCGTCAGCAGCCGCCATGTTCGCCAGATGGAATCAGGAAAACTTTTTTAAATACATGCGGGAACACTATGGTTTGGATCGTCTGGTCGAATACGGGATCAGCCCACTTCCTGAGACCACTCGCCTCGTCAATCCCGACTGGCGAGCCCTCGACAGCCAAGTCCGCCGCACTGCCACCCAACTCAGCCGCGCTCAGGCCCTCTTTGGTGCCCACACCCTCGAAGCCCGGGAAAACGAACCCGAGATCGCCGCCCGTCACGAAGAAAAAAAAGGAGCCGCCCTCAGTGCCCTGCAGGCCAGTCAATCCCAACTCGATGAACTCAAAGCCAAGCGTAAATCCACTCCCAAACACATCGAACTCAAAGACCTTCCCCCCGAGCAACGTGTTGCTCAACTCCGCGGCGGAAGAAAACACTTCATCGACACCATCAAACTCATCGCCTACCGCGCTGAAACCGCCCTCGTTCACCTCGCCAGGGAAACCCTGCAACGTCATGACGACGCTCGCAGCTTCGTGCGCAGCCTCTTTCAAACAAGCGTCAACCTGCGTCCCGACCCCGCCCGCAACGAACTCCTCGTTGAAATCCACGGTCAAGCCAACCCCATCCATGACGCCTGCCTTGAGGCCATCTGCCACGAACTCAACACGACCGAACTCTGCTATCCTGGAACCGATCTCCGCCTCATTTACCGCCCCATCAGATCATCCTCTTTCCCCGCAGGTCAGGATGTCTGAGATTACGGCAATGGCCGGTAGTAATTTCCAATTTGTCGAGCTCCTCAATGCGGCGTCCGTCAATGGAGAAATCTTAGATGGTGATATACTCGATCATGTGCTTAGCGTCCCAACCGCCGATGATGGAAATCGTATAGCCGGGGTTGCAGCGGGTCCGGTTCCAGTAAATCCTGTGCAAGGTGACGCTGCGGATGCGCCCACGCTCCGCGTCTCTGCTGTAGTTGGAGCGCGAGACACCGAAGTCGGTGATGTTGCGAATCGATTCCACACTGAGCTAGTGCCCTATCTCCTTGTGTTACCGGCATGCCAATTGGCAAATGTGCAGCGGCGCACGAAAACGTTTTCGACATTTTCGCGTCCATCCAACTCGATCTGCGAGTTGTTTTTCTTTCCGAGCTCACGTGCCTTGATGACGACGCAATCATCGTTGTTTTGGAGGAAACAATCCTCGATGCGAACATCGCTCAAGCCGACCACATCGAAAGAGGATTGACGGTCTTTGGTCAAGTGGGTGTGAGGAAGCCTGAACGGAGCGACGGATGACGACCAGGCGAGAGAGTGGTGTGTTACGGCGGGGTTACTCCCGTAGGGTCATCGGGGCCTGATGCGGTTTTTAGGCTGAACATGCTTGCCCACGCAAGGGTATGGCTTCATCTAGATAAAGACCATAACTTTATTTTATATGTCTCCGTAGTGATAAAATAATATTTTCTATCGTTGGTTCGCCTTCAAAAGAAACAATCTCCCATGTTTCACGAAATAGTAAGGAATCACCGGGTAATAAATTGATCAGCGGCCCATGCAGTTCAAGTTCGAGGAGTATATCGGTTGCTGAAGCGCGATGATAAAATATCTCCACCGTTGCGTGTCCATGTGCCGACTTGCCGACCTGGGTGGGCGATATTGCACGTTTGATAAAAATATTGTTGCCGTAAGCGGCCGCTGCGATTCCTTCAGCAGAATCAATAAAAACTTTGCCTCCACGTTTATGGGCGTCCGCGTACGGGCCACGGGTATCAGTAAACCAAAAACCATCGGTGACTTCATAATCCCACGCCCGAGTAAGCAGTGGAGTTCTTGTTTCAAACTCGAATTTTAGAGGCGTATTTTCACTAATCGGAACTAGCACCACTGCGTGAGGATTGACACGGGTGTTGGACCAGATGCCCCACTGAATATCTTTATCGCGAATATTGGTAATGATCGCATCCACCTCGGCACGACCATCGTCAAGCAGGGCGAACATTTTCGTCATTTGCACGCCAGAGACCGGGCTTTTCGGACTCTGAAGGACAAGCTGGGTTTCGGAATACCGAATGATCTCATATACAGCCGTTGTTAACCATGGATCGGGAGGCCACCTTCCTCGATCAGGTCCTATCTTTTGATGCTTCCACCACTCATCCTGAGGCGCGACCCAAGTGGTGTGTCCCTTAACACCAAAGTGAGGGCTCTGAGAAGATGGTGGTGGGACTTTATCGGAATCCTCGGCCAGCTTCCAGTCCACGTCCAATGGGCTGGATAATCCATGACTTCGGTATTCCAAAACCGTGCCACCGTGTCGGCTGACTACGAGTCTTCCCGATGCATTCTCCAGAACCAATAGGTCGTTCGTCCCCCCCCCCGTCTCGGGCGCTGGGTCTGCTGGCAAGGACAAACCCAGGACAAGTAAAACGACTGTATAGCAAACAAACTTCCAGGTAAAAACCGGAAAACGTTTACTCATAATACGGGAGACAGAAATTCTTCGCGGAGCCTTCTAATAACCACCCATTCATCTTATCATAGCCATTTCATTTAAGCAACGGCACCGTTAAACAGCGGAACAACGAATCCTTCCGGCACATTCATCACTCTTCAAGCCACCGAGACAGATTGGCAGCCACAAAGACATCGTCGTTGAGGTTCGGGTAGGCCAAATACACTCTGTCAATTTCCTCAAACTGGCCTGGAGCAAGCACCTCGTCAGGCTTCAAGGTCCAATTGCCTTCGAGAAGTCCCTGACGGCGAAGAACTTCATTCACACCGGGAATGCTGCCGGCAAAAGTATGCGCAGCGTCAAAGATTGCTGCGTTGGCATCCGTGATCTGCGCCGAAAGTGTGAGGAGATCTCTGGGAAGAGGCTCTCCAGACTCCTGCCAGACGCGCATTTTCTCAAGAAATTGAACTGCGGTCTGAGTCCAACACGCCCACTGTCCCAATAACC
>JBBRFA010000137.1:0-4916 GCA_038225185.1 Chthoniobacterales bacterium | reverse complement strand
AAGATCCCGCCCCTGATGCAACTGCTCCCTGGTCAACCCAGGCCATTGTGTGATAATCGGTCCACTTTTAGTTTTCTCGCCCCCGAGGTTGCCTCCCAAGGCTAACATGCAATTTGCCCAGCCGTGATCCGTTCCTGACGTGCCGTTTTCCGCCGCTGTGCGCCCAAAATCGCTGATGGTTAGCAACAAAGTGTCGTTCATTCCGTCGCCCATATCCTTGACAAAAGCCGCCACCGCCTCGGAGAGACCTTCCACCAGATTGCCAAACTGCCCGTCCACACCTCCCTGGTTCTGGTGGGTATCCCAACCGCCATAATCGATCTCCACCACCTCCACGCCTAGGTTGCTTTTAATCAATCTGGCCGCTTCCGACAGCCGGCGTCCTATCGTCGATGCAGGATATTCGCTCCCGGGCCGATACTCTCCCGCAGTCGCCTGCTGAATCTGGCGCATTCCGTCGAGCGTGGTCCTGGCCGTTTCCGCGAGCAAATTCTGCGCGGCATCCATTTCCTGCCTCGGTTCCACACAGTAGGCATGCTCCAACGCTGCGGAAATCGAAGCGTCATCGCTTCCATTCGACGACGGAAACGACAAATCCGCTATTCCCTCCAGCGCAAACGCAGGTGCTTTTCCACGCAAAATCCTCGGCAGATTGTCCCCGATGCAAACCGCGCGAATCGGGCCGACTCCCGTGGATGTTAACAAATGACGATTCAACCAGCCGTCGGAGTTCACCGTGTTACCGATCACCCCGGTTTCCCAGACGTCCTGTTCCTCAAAATGGGATCGCGTGTTGTGCGCGTAACCCACCGCATGAAGTCCTCTTGCCGTGCCAGCCTTGAAAAAGGGCAATAAAGCCGCCGCCTTGGGGTGCAAGCCAAAAAATCCATCAATATCCAGCGCGCCGTTTTCGCCACCCGGGGGTTTGATCCCGATTCGTTTGCGCAAATCCGCGTAGCCGGGATCGCCGTATGGAACCAAAAAATTCAAACCATCCATGCCGCCACGGAGAAAAATCACCACCAGCGTCTTTCCCCGGGTTACTTTCGCTGGCGGTAGGGCACCTAACAAATTACCTGGCGACACCCCGCAGTAAAGTGCGAGGGCGCCGCTGGACTGTAGAAAAAAACGTCGGGAGATATTCATGGGATTTTACAAAGGTTATCGAAGCCCGGCTTCGGGGGTTTGACAAATAAATTGCACGATGAGGCGCGCACGTGCCTGGCCATGCGGAGGTGCCTTGGCGAGCAAATCCATTGCCGCCCGATTGGATTTGGGCGAAAGACACCGGCCCAGCAGACGCACCGCAGCCAGATCCAGCATGCGTTGCGTCTGCTCCTGCGAAAGATCCCTGGCATCGCGCCACGACCTGGGAATGAGCGTTATCAAACGCGATTCCACGCGTTGCGCAAAGCGCCAGCGTTGCATCATCGCGTTGGAACTGACATAATTGGCATCCTCCGCCGGATAACCGTCGGGCGTGCTGTGATCGAACAAGCCCATGCCGCTGCGCCGTAAAAAATCGGCCAGCAGACTGGTGTCGGTAATGCTGGCCGCGCGGCTTACCCGCAAGGCAAAGTCGAGCGGAGTCGCCACCCGGCGTGGCGACCGGGCAAACTCACCGCTTTGCGCCAGAGATAGCAAAAGACTTTGCATGTCCCCCCCGGTTTTTGCGTAAACACGGCCCAGGGAACGCACCAATGCCTCGGGGGCCGGATTGCTAACATAGCTTTCGGCCAGCTTGCGCGCCAGATGCTCCCCAGTGCTGGGATGCGCCGCGAGGGCTTCGAGCAGGGTTAACACGCGATCGAAACGTTCCAGCGGCTGTGTCACGGGAAAATCAAGGCCCATTACCTGCAGGGCGTCGCCTGCATTCAAGCGGGGATCGTAGCGAAATTCCCCGACCAGATCGTCGCCCGTCCCAGCGAGATCGCCCTGTTCCGCCATGCTCCATCCCGTAAGCAGATTGGCCAGGGCGGTGACATCCGCCTGCGCATAGCCGCCCCCGACTCCCACGGTGTGCAGCTCCAGGAGTTCGCGGGCGTAGTTTTCGTTGAGGCGACCGGCAAAACTGCGCTGCTGATCCAGATAGGTTAACATCGCCGGGCTGGTGGCCGATGTTAACAACAAATGAAAAAAAGGAGCCACTCCCAGCCGGGCGAAGGCTTCGTGCTCGCGCCGCTTTTTTTCGCGCCCGGCTTTTTCCATCCAGGTGGAAAAATGATTCTGGGTCCAAAGCACAAAACGCTGCCGGACGGGGTTGGGATCGATCACCGCCTCGTAAAGGGCTTTTTGCACGAGGCGCTCGCTGGCATTTTGTCCGTAAAATTGAGCGTCCAAAGCATTGGCAATCATCTCGCGCTGACCAACGTTTTCCGGACCGAGCGACTCCGCCAGCCATTTTTCCGGGCCGGCCACCAATATTTTTACGAGGTCTTTTTGCGAAGCGCCCAACCCAAGGCGATCCAACATTTTTACCGACTGGGAATAAAGGCCGCGACTGGGTTCACGGTCCGCACTTACGCGAATCTCGCGAGCGGACGATTCCGTTTTACCACCATCGATGTGGTGGACCACGATTTTTACCCGATGACTGCCAGCCCCGAGCGAACGTGTTAGCAGCGGGATCAGCACCGGATTCAATCCATCCGAAACATCGATCTCAAGATTTTGCGGATTATCGTTGATGGATAAATCCACGCTCCGCACTGCCCGCGGTGCGACGAGATCGACCACGATGGCATCGGCCAGCCCGACTGGCTGCTGGCCGGGCCAGTATTTGGTTAGGATCGTGGTTTTTTCGGGTATGATGTCGTTCGTTTTTTCGGCCAGCTTGATCCAACGCAGCCAAAGGTTGCGGTCGCCATTTTCTCCATCGTATTTATCGTTGACGAAGCGGACGATCAATTCCTTTGCGCCAGACCTTGCTTCCAGCGCTCCCACGTAAGTTTCGGTCCAATCCCCCTCGATGTTCGTAACCGCCACCGGGGTTTCTTTTCCTTCTTGTCGGAGGGCAATTTCCAACTTTGGAGGGCCTTGAAAGTTTTGTCCACGGGCCAGGACACTTAGATCGAATGCCCCGCTCAACGAGTCGGGTAGTTGCAGGATGGATTCGCCATCGGAGATCCACGCCGCCGAGTCTGTCGGGCGTTTGCCATCCCCGACTTCATAACGCCCCGTCATCGTGCCATCCCAGCCGCGATCATACATGGTAAAATAATGGGTCTGCGCTGCCTTGGCGCGGGAGGCAGTCTCAAAAGTTAGTGTTTGCGCGCCCGATTCCACCCATTTGTCCTCGCTGTTTTTGGCCCGGAGCTGGAGAATGTTTTTACCGGGTTGAAACTGTGCCGGATCAAGCGTGAAAATCATCCCGGGCCCAATGCTTTTGGCCACACTCCTCGCATTCAACCACAGTTCGACCTCTGGAAACCCTTTGGAGGATGGGTCATCCAGACGACATTGCGCGGTAAGTGTCACCGGGCCACCAATCGTTTTGCCATCGAATATGCTGTCGAAATAAATCCTGAAACGCGACCCCTTCCCAGCCGCCGGCCTGGTTTCCATCATCGTCATCGTGGCCAGCATCGGTTCATCTGGTTCTGGGGCCGGCTGAGCCCCCGGAGCATCCACTTTTGCCAATTCATAGCGGTCAAGATAAAGATTGCGATCCACCTTGCCCTCGGAAAAATCGTTTTCAAAACGCACACCTAACAAATGTTTTCCTGCCTCAAAACGCATCGGAAGACCCAAAGGCGTGCGTCGCCATTGACGATCCGTGACCCTGCCATTGGTGACGGCCCTGGGCTGGTCGTTCACTCGCAGCATGAGGGTGGGAAAAGCTCCCAGGGCTTCATCGCCACGTGCCACAATCATCATTTGATAGTGGCCAGCCTGCTTAAGAACGACTTCCGTAAGCCATACAGGATCGCTGCTGTAGTTATTAACCATCTGCCCGCCGGAGGCCGACTCGTCGTTGCGGATTGAAGGGAATTTTTCCCCATAACTTTCCGGGCGCGGCGTGTTAACCCTGTTTTCGCATTCATCAGCCAGAATCTCCTCGGGGCTGGGAAAAGCCACCCGGATGGTTAGCAGATCGGAGGTTGCCAGGAGTTTATTTTCAAAATAAACCTCCAGGGTTAGATCCTGGTCACCTGCTGGCAGGCGGCTGGTGTCGAGGAGAAATAAAAACTGCCAGCCCGGTCCCGAGGATTCGGTCGAAGAGGGTTCGGGCGTCAAACTTTCACCGTTGGGCAAGCGTAGGATCGCGTGAGGCAGCGTGTTTCCTGGTAGAAAACATTCCGCAGCCACAGCGATTTCGCCCCAGGCGCTGGCGCCTTGCAGAGGGGAGGTGATGCGCGGCGCAACCACGAGACGCGGCGTGGTGCGCGGAGAAATCTCCAGGGCCAGCGACTGGCCAGCCACGGTAAGCGTGGCTTTTCCTGGTTTGAGCGGACGAATGCGAAGATAGCCGACGGGTTGATTGGTTAAAATTTTCGCTGGTTGAAGAACTTCCACAGCATCGGCAGGGTGAATGGAAACGGGATATTCGGCTGGAGCCGGGAGTTTGCCGACCCGGCGAAAAGCGATGACCTGGCTTTGCCCTGCCTCCACTTGCAGGGAGTCGGACAAAAACTGAATAGGAATGCCTTTGCCCACCGAATAGGAAGGACTGAGAAGAATGAGAAAAAATGCCAGCAGCAGCAAGGGGGACGTTTTTCCCACGAATGCAGGCGAATCTTTTTTTGGGGGGAAAAGAAACACGATGAAGAAACCTTCGACTTAAACAGCCCTCTGCTCAACCCGTATTTCGGAAACATCCCTTGAGCGCGGCGCAGGCTTATGGCAGGTCTGCCAGCCCACGCTGATCTGGTCGGCAAAATGGCGGAAAGGGCGGGGTGGGTAAACTTTAGACCGAG
>JBBRFA010000136.1:0-4968 GCA_038225185.1 Chthoniobacterales bacterium | reverse complement strand
CTGTAAGAAAAAAAAACCCCGCTGGAAAGCGGGGTTTTTAGATTTTATTGGGTTGAAGATTAACGACGGCGGCGGAAAATGCCGACCATGCCGATTGCTGCCATCCCGAGCAAACCGGCGGTCGCAGGTTCGGGGACGATTATCAGATTATTTAGCCCAAAGTTCTCGCCACCCCCTTGTCCGTTGCTAAAGAACCTCGCGGAAGTAATGTTGGTCCAGTCACCGGCACCCGAACCAAAGAAGTTGGTGCCACTAGCCGAACCTAAGCTGTAGTTATAGTTTTTGGTGGCACCGCTGACCAGCGTGAATGAGAAAGCCAGCGAGGTATTTGCGGCAAAGTTTTGTGAGATACCGAAATCAGTTCCGCCATTATTTTGGGTCCAGGTGCTTCCTCCCCCGACAAACTTGATTGTGAAGACGACGGAGCTTCCGCTCAGGAGATTGATCCCTACTTCTCCGCCGGTGGTAATATTGGATGTGTGCCCAACATTCACGCTGAATGTCTGGTTATTGCTGAGGGCACCGGTAAATGCACGATCAGCTCTGGAAGTATTGCCAGAATTACCACCGGCGAATACACCGAAAGAATTCGTGCCTTGCCCTGTGGAACCGATAAAACTTCCACCGCTACCCGAGGTGCTGAAGGACCACGCACCGAAGCCTGTCCCGCCGTTTGTTGAAGTTGTCCAAGTTGGACCGGCGTAGGCAGCATTGGTGGCGTTATCACTCGCCAACAGAGCGGCTTGTGTCGATACTGGGGCGAGCAGAGGAAGTGTGGCGATAACCACGAAGGAAGTAAGGAAGGATGAGAGTTTCATTGGAGGATGGGTAGTTGGGTTGTTGTGGGTGGGTTGGTATTTGGAGTTGATGTCTTGGGTCGGTGTTTTTAAAACTTGAGATGAAGTTTGATGAATAAAGTAGAAATGCCAAGAAGATCTCTTTGGAACAGTTCAAAGACGAGCGATGAGGCACTCAGTAAGTCCGAATGGGACCAATGCGACCTATCTGCGGGGATGACGGATTAGGCTGGGAACAGTTCGCCCTCAGCGAAAAAACGCTTCAGCTCGATGGCTGCGTTTTCATCCGAATCCGAGGCGTGAACGACGTTGACCATGACGTCGGTGCCCAAATCGCCTCGAATCGTGCCGGGTGCCGCTTTTTTCGAGTCGGTCGGTCCGAGCAAATCGCGCACGCGTTCCACCACGTTGTCACCGCGCACCGCCAAAGCCATGACGGGGCTGGATTGCATGAATTGGACGACTTCGGGAAAAAACGGCTTTTCTGCAATGTGCGCGTAATGCTCGTGCAAAAGGGCGTCGGTGGCAAAAAGCAGTTTGGCACCGATGATTTGGAAGCCAGCTTTTTCGAAGCGCCCGATCACTTCACCAATATGACCGCCTTTGACGGCGTCGGGTTTTAAAAGAATAAGTGTGGTTGACATAAGGAGGGTGACTTTAATGGGGAGCCGGACGTTGCCAAGGGAAAAAAATTGTGTTTTCAGAGGCAAGTTGTGCCCGGCTAGGCTGCCTCGGAACGGTCGCTTTCGATAAGGCCGTCGCGCAGGCGGATGACGCGGCGGGCGTGCTGCGCGATGTCTTCCTCGTGGGTGACGACGATGATGGTGTTGCCCTGCTGGTATAAAGTATCGAATAACGACATGATTTCCTCGCCCGTGCGGGAGTCGAGGTTGCCGGTGGGTTCGTCGGCGAGAATGATCGAGGGTTGATTGACCAGGGCGCGCGCGATGGCGACGCGCTGGCGTTGTCCGCCGGAAAGTTCGTTGGGGCGATGGTCGAGGCGTTCGGCGAGGCCGACGGCGATGAGCGCCTGGCGGGCGCGTTCGGTGCGTTTCTCGCGGCTTACTCCGGCATAAACGAGAGGAAGTTCGACGTTGGCCAGGCTGGTGGCGCGAGGAAGGAGGTTAAAGGTTTGGAAAACAAAACCGATCTCGCGGTTGCGGATGGCGGCGAGCTGGTTATCGGTCATCACCGCGACGTTTTTTCCAGCGAATTCGTAGCGTCCAGCGGTGGGGGTGTCGAGACAGCCAAGCATGTTCATGAGGGTGGATTTACCACTGCCGGAAGGGCCCATGATGGCGAGGTATTCGTTGCGATGGATTTGCAAGGTGACGCCGCAGAGAGCCCGGATGGTGGTGTCGCCCATGGTGTATTCGCGGGTGATGCCTTCGATGTCGATGACGAGGGGGCCGCGGGGACGAAGATTGCGGCGGGGGGCGGCAGGGTCAGCGGTTGGAACGGCTTCGGTGCTGGAAGCGGGCGAGGTGCTGGGAACGGGTTTGGCTTTGGGCATCTTGAAGAGTTTAAAGGTTTACGTAATGTATGGAGGAGTTCGCGAAATCGAAGAATCAGGGGAGATCTTTTTTGGGTTTTTCGAGAGTGATGGCGCTGTCGTTTTTAAGGTCGCGGCTGATGGCGGCATAGGTGCCGGTGATGATTTCGTCGTTTTCGGCGAGGCCGGTTTTGATTTCGAGCCAGGCGTTGTCGCTAAGGCCGGTGGTGACGGTGCGTTGCTGGGCGCGGCGTCCGTTTTTAAGGAAAACGACGCGTTGCAGGTTATCGCGGTCGCTGCGGCTGGCTTGGGCGGTGCTGCTGCCGGTTTCCTTTTCTTCGAGGTCGCGCTTTTTTTGGAGGGCGTCGAGACTTTCGCCGTCGCGGCGGGTGCGGACGGTGACGCTTTGAATGGGTGCGGCAAGGACGTCGCGCACGGTGGCGGTCTGGATGTCGGCGGTGGCGCTCATGCCGGGTCGCAAGGGGACGCCGGGGTCGAGAATGCGGATTTTTACCTCGTAATTCGTGACTTCCTCGGAGGTGCCAGTGCCGGTGACGGTGGCGGTGCTGGCGATGTGTTTGACGCGTCCCTGGAAGGTGCGATCCGGGTAGGCGTCGATGCGGATGAGGACGGGTTGTTCGATCTGGATATTGACGACGTCGTTTTCGTTCACCTTGGCGTTGACCTCCATGTCTTCGAGATTGGCGACGCGCAGGATCTCGGTGCCGGCAAATTGAGCGGTGGCGACGACGCGTTCGCCAAGTTTGCTGGAAAGGGCGGAAAGAGAGCCGTCGATGGGAGAATAAATGCTGGTTTTAACAAGTTCCTGGCGGATTTGGGAGAGTTGACCTTCGACACGTTTGATATCGAAAAGCGAGGCCTGAAAGCTGGCATCGGCGATGTCGCGATTGGTTTTGGCGTCGTCGAGATCGTTCTGGGAGCTGATTTTTTTGGAGAAAAGCTCAGTTTGTCGGCGGAGATCGATCTCGCTTTTCAAGAATTGAGCTTTGCGTTGGAGATTATCGGCGCGAGCAGCAGCGAGAGCGGCTTCCTGTTGTTCGACCTGAGCCTGAAAAGCGTCGGGTTTAATTTTGACGAGGAGATCGCCTTTTTTCACGTTTTGCCCTTCCTCGTAGGGGAGACCGATGATTTCGCCGGCAACTTCGGCAGAGATTTTGACTTCGAGAGCGGGCTGGATTTTGCCGGTGGCGGAGACAATTTGGATGATGTCACGTTTTGCGACGCGTTCGGTGGTGACGGCGAGAGGTTTTTCGCGTTTTTGCGAGTAAATGACGACGGTAATGACGAGAATGATTGCAATCAGGAGCCATGGCCAAAGGCGTTTCCACGAGCGGGGGCGGGAGTCGGGTGGAATGGCCATGCTGGAATTGTTTTTGCTTAGTAAAGGGTATCGAGTTATGGAATTGAACAATGTGTGTGGAGAAGATGAGTGCGTCCAGCGGCCTTTTGGCGTTTGGTCTGGCTTTTGGACAGGTTGGATTGCGTAGCTGGGATGTTGTTGGCGATTTTTTATCATGAGCGAAACGAAAGTTCAATTTTGGGGGGTGCGAGGTTCGATCCCGGCTCCAGGACCTTTGACGGCAGGAGTGGGTGGAAATACATCGTGCGTGGAATTGCGGGTCGGAGAGCAAATCATCGTGCTGGATGCCGGGACGGGGATTCGCGGCCTGGGCTTGAGTCTGGAGCGGGAATTTGCGGGGCGGGCACTGGAATTGACCCTGCTGATTTCTCATACCCATTGGGATCACATCCAGGGATTCCCTTTTTTTAAACCAGTGTATAACCCGGAGAATCGGGTGCATATCCGGGGTTATGAGGGAGCGCGTTCGCCTTTTTCGGCGGTGATGCTGGCGCAGATGGAGAGTCCGTATTTTCCAGTGGAGATGAAACAGTTGCCGGCAAATATCGATTTGCTGGAGTTGCAGGAGTTTGATTTTGCGGTGGAAAGTTGTGCGGTTAAGGCGCGTTTATTGAATCATCCGGGGGTGTGCGCAGGCTATCGCATCGAGACCCCGGGCGGAGCAGTGGTCTATCTCCCTGATAACGAACCGCAAGTGCGGATGCGTGAGATTCAAAAAGCGGCGGGCCTGGAGGTAAGCGAAGATACCATGGTGCGTGCGCAAAAGTGCGATGCGGCATTAATCGATCTGATGCGTGGGGCGCGGGTGGTGATCGGGGATTCGCATTACACCCCGGAGGAATATCCGAAACACGTCGGCTGGGGCCATTCCGATGCCGAGACGGTCACCAGGCTGGCCATGGAGGCTGGGGTGGAGGAACTGTATTTGTTTCATCATCACCCCGAGCACGACGACCAGCAGGTGGCATCGAAAACGATGCATTGTCAGCAGGTGGCAGAGGGCAGTGGCCTGCGTGTGGAAGCTGCGGTGGAGGGATTAAGTGTGGTGTTTTGAGAGGAACCCCACAGAATGCGGCACACCTCGCTTAGCTTTAGAACGCCAAGTCACTTCACGACTTCGATTCGTCGAACCATTCTTTAGGTATCTTTCCAAGGTATCCGCCAGCTTTATCAGGCAGCCTTTACGGTTAAAAGTGGTATCCATGTATTGAATCTGCACCTCTGATTCGCCCCCTGATAATGTCGCCCTTCAACAGAAGGCCTCGGTATTTTCACTTTTTTCCACCCCGTAACTGTGT
>JBBRFA010000135.1:0-5144 GCA_038225185.1 Chthoniobacterales bacterium | reverse complement strand
CCGGAAGTCAGGATTCACCGCCGTGGGAACTCCCTGTGCATCGACTTTGGTGGAGTTATCCTTGTAGGCGTAGATGTTGTTGGGGCCGTTTGTGGTAACGCCGCGGGAATCGGTGGCCACCTGCAAATCCACCGCGTTCTGGAGCGGACGCCAGGAGGGGCGGGCGAGCGAACGGGAAAACGTTGTCAAAAACGGCAGGCTCGCCGCCGGGAGGAGCGTGGGATTGCTTTTTTGAAAAGCCAGCAAGTCCTGGCGGCTGAGAAAGCGTTGGTCGCTCTTTTGGGTGGCGGCATCATACGGGGGAATCACAAAACCGCCGGGGGCTTTGGTGACATAATCGAGATATTTTTTATCAGCATCCGGGCCGGGAGTGTAAGACGGGAAGGCCCCCGTCGCACCTAGAGTGAGGCGGTTTCTCCACCCGACCAACACGTCGATCTGGGGCTGACTGAGTCCAATCTGCGTGAGATCCGCCAGGGCCGTCGGCCCTCTTCTGCTGCGGTCACCAGCAGACACTGCCGAAGGTGCCCCGGCGACATTGATGTCGAGCAAGCCGCCCACATCGTAAATGGCATAGGCAAAACGTCCGACCACGAGATCATCGTTGGCGACATCCCGGCGATCTGCCATCCTGGCATCATACGCCGGGAACGCCTTCGGCCCCTTCCTCGTGAGCAGAATCCAATCCGGCGCAACAAAGCCATTGGTCGAACTCATTAACTGCGGTTTGTTCCACCGGGTGGGATTTATTTTCATGCCATTGAGATCCGCGTCATCGGTGCGGGCCGCTATAGCGACACACTTCGGGGTGATGGAGACATTGTAACCCGCGCCATTGAACGGAAGGGCACTCCGGCTGCTGGTCTTGACCAGGCTGGGGAGGTTTGTCGAGGTCCCCACCCGCTGGGGCACGGCGGTCTGCGCGGAAGATGGTTCGAGGACACCCGGCGCAACTTGGGAAGAGCCCGCCCGAATCTCGGCCTGGATATCGGCTGTCACCCAATCCAGAGCGCTCTGCCCCTGCAGAGCCGTGCGGGCCTGTGCCGTGCTGCTGGCGGCAATTTTCCTTTGGAGCAATGTGCGCGATAAAAACACGGTGACCACCAATGCCAGCAACACAAGGAGGGGAAGGACGATGGCGAGTGCCATCCCGTGCTTTTGAAAAGAGGTCTTGCGATAGTGGTTCATGGCAGGGGAAAATACCGCTGGTAAAAGCGCACCGTCTGGCTGGCCAGCGGATGAATGTCATTCAGTGTGCCCGGGTTTGCGGAAATCGGATTCCATGCGGTCAGGATGTCTTGCCCATCGACAGCATCCGCAAGTCGATTCGCCAAATCTTCCAGTTGGGTATTTGTGAGAAGGATGCGGGTTCTGCGATCCAGCACGCCTATGCCGACAACCAACGCCCGAACATTCTGCATGGGAGCAAGCTTTTCCCAGACAGCCCGCCCAGCGGTCGCATCCTTGCAGACAAAATGCGTATTGTTAAAAGTCCACCAAGATCCCACCTTAAATCCTGAGACAGCGTCATCCGAGACCAGCGGCTTTCTCGGCTCTGTGAGGCTGTTTTTCACCGACCGGTTGTAGTAGGTGGTTGACAGCGATCCGTCTTCCAACAGATAACAAATTTCCATTCGGAAAACCTGATCTCCAAGGAGCTGGTAGTCGTCTGCGGCAGGCTGTGCCAGAGTCTTTGGATCCACGGGATCGGGCTCGACGCCCAGAACCATGTCGTCCCACCCCGCCCCCCTCGCGGCACGTTCTAACTCGGGCATACCGCCGACAGCCGCAGGCGAGACCCGGAAATTGACCGACGACAAAGTGCGGTTGCCGGCAAATCCACGAATCTGCGCCCAGAAGCCGATTTCATCATTCTTCCCCGGAATTTTTTTGAAGTTCCAATCCACATCCGGGCGGGCCACCGCCTGTCCGAGATCCTGCGCCAACCGGTCGAACACAAGTCTTACCTCACTTTCCAAATCCATCGCCTTCACCGCCGTGACCGATGTCTTGGACGCGACGTCCACCACCGTCGTCATAATCAGCACGAGAATCGTGAGGATCACCACAGCAACCAGAATCTCAAGCAAAGAGAATGCCCCTTTCCTTCGCCCGCTCGAATGGTTCCGCCACATCATGGGGTTCTCCCCGGCGGTAGCGCAATGGTGGCCTCCACCGATCCTGTCTTCGACAAGTCAGTGGAGCCTGCCGGCCAACTCAACTGCACAAATCCCACGCCGCACGTCTCGTCCTGGTTTAAAGGCATGCTCAGATTAATCCGGGCACGGTAAACGCTCGTGGAAGTGGCACTCGTGGTCAGCGACTGGTTGTTCCGGTCAACGAACAGGTCCACCACATTCGTGACACCAGGCGCGGGAAAATTGATCTCTGGCATAACCTGCCTCGGGTCGTCGGTCTGGACAGCCTGGCGCAATCGCGCAGTCAGGGAACTCATCACCAGAGTGGCCGACTGTGATTCTTTCGACTCCCGATGGGTCGAAATGCCCAGAGGCATCATGCCAAGCAACGCCACCACCACGAAGGCTACCACTCCAAGCGCAATCGTCACCTCAACGAGCGAAAACCCGGCATGGCGAGCCGCATACATTACCGTCGAATTAGCTGAACGTTCCCCGTCAGCGTCGAGATGCGGAGTTGACTGGAAAGCTCTGCCACGTCTCTCGATCCCCGGTTCGGCAGAAGATTCAAATTGATGGATCTGGCTACGGCAACGTCCACGGGACTCGCCCCGGCCGTCTCCGGTGGCAGACTGATTTCACCACTCGGGTTGATTTGTATTACGTTGCGAAAATTTCTCGCCAACTTACCGACGGAGCTAAAATTGAGGACCGTCCTGCGATCTGGCCCCAGTTCAAAGCGGTCGGTGACTCCGCTGGCGACGGGCACGGACAAGCGAATGTTAGGAAAATACTGCGTCTTATCAATCTGCCGCACATTGGCAGCCGACGCGTCCTCCGTTCCATCCTGCGAAGCAAAGACGGCGGTGTAGGTGCGGTAGGTGTCCGTCGAATCACCCTGCGTGATGTCGATTCCCATCCAGACGTAGGTGCTTCTTGCCATCGCCTCGGCGCGGGCCATCTCAAAAAGTGTCGCCAGATCGCTCATCGACTTCTCACTGGACGCACTGAAGAATCGTGTGGCTGGTGCGGTGATCGATGCCAAGGTTACCATGATCGCCAGCACCGTGAGCATCTCGACAAGCGAAAATGCCGCGCGTCGCCGAGCCGCTCTAGGTAAGGTAGGGGAAACCATGCATGAAATATAAAAGACGAAATAGAACATGGCAAGCGAAATAAGACGCCCAACGAAAAATGTTTGAAGATACATTGTGTTTACTCAGCAACCGCTTTATCCGTTCGAGCCGAGCCGCGCAAACCGTCTCGTCAGATAAGCATTTAATTCAGTGTAAACAACTGGTAATCAGCAACTTCCGCGTTTTCAATGCGTCAATCGCGCCCGGCGTCGCAACTAGACTTCCCAGCAAACTCTTCCGAATTTTCCCTTGAAAAGTCAGAGCGGTTTTTTTTTGATTTTCTGATGGCATGGTCTTTCGGCGCGACGCCCGCTTTTCGAGAGAAAACCGGAAGGGGGCTGTGCATCCGTGCAAAACGTGTTGACTCCAGGACGAGGAAAGACAATAACGACGGACACGTGAGAAGTGGGAGGGCTGAATATACCGGGGGCGATCCACCAATGAAGCACGCCTTCAAACTCAATCCTCAACCTTTCGCTGCAAGCGCTCCTTTTTTTCCATTCCAATACAAAATAAAACTTTTCCGTTTCCTTTCGCCGATTTTCCCATGTTGATCGATCTCCGCCAGTTGCCCAGCCACCCGAGGCTGATGCTTTCACGAGAGAGAATCGCAGGGCTGCAATCCCAGTCCGATCCCGTTTCGCTAGGGCTCAAGCAATGCATCATTTCAAACGCGGAATCCTTCCTCGACGCCAATCCGTCGCACTACGAGAAAGAGGGCAAGCGACTTTTAAATATGTCGCGGCAGGTGCTGACGCGTGTCGCCTCGCTGGGGCTGGCGGCGCTGCTCACCGGCGACAGGCGCTACGCGGCGCGCGCGATTTTGGAGATGAAGGCGGCAACGGAATTTCCCGATTGGAATCCGTCCCATTTCCTCGATACCGCCGAGATGACCCTCGCACTTTCGCTGGGTTACGACTGGTTCCACGATTGGATGACTCCCGCGGAGCGCGAGGCGATCTCGCAAGCGATTATTGAGGAAGGATTGAAACCATCGTTCGATGAATCGACCGGCTACAACTGGTGGATCGGCGCGGACACCAACTGGAATCAGGTCTGCCACGGGGGGATGACGGCCGGAGCGCTTGCAATCGCGGAGCTGGAGCCGGAACTCGCCCGGACGATCGTCGAGCGGGCGATCAGGAAACTTCCGGTCGCCAGCGAGAGCTACCGCCCGGACGGTGCCTACGCCGAAGGGCCGATGTATTGGGAATACGGCACGTCGTTTCACGTCATCCTGCTGTCGATGCTGGAGTCCGTTTTCGGGGATCGTTTCCATCTGGACGAGACGCCGGGGTTTCTCGAAAGCGCCCGCTACATCGCGCAAGTCACCGGTCCCGGCGGGCAGTTCTTCAACTATGCGGACGCCGATGCGGAACGCGGGTTGATGCCCGCACTTTTCTGGTTCGCCCGCCGCCTCGGCGATCCGAATGTGCTGCGGCACGATTTGTCGCTCGCGCAAAGAGTGTTTGAGGAAGGGCGCGACGCTGGGGCAGGCGGCAAGGGTCGCCTGCTGCCGATGGCTTTGATCTGGTGGCAACCGGATTTGCAGCGGGTCCAGGATGCGCCGCCATTGCCTCTGGATTGGATGGCGCGCGGACACAATCCCGTGGCGGTGCATCGCGCGGCCTGGGGCAACCCTTGCGCGACGTATGTCGCGATCAAGGGGGGAACGCCTTCGAGTAATCACGGGCAGATGGATTCCGGCTCTTTTGTTTTCGAGACCGATGGCGTGCGCTGGGCCTGCGATCTCGGCCGTCAGGAATACAATTCTCTGGAAAGTGCCGGCATCGATTTATGGAACAAGAGCCAGGAGAGCAGCCGCTGGAGCGCTTTCCGACTCGGCAGCTTTTCGCATAACATCCTCCTG
>JBBRFA010000134.1:0-5172 GCA_038225185.1 Chthoniobacterales bacterium | reverse complement strand
CAAATGGACAGCGATCTGCGGAGTGGAGGTGCAGGCGTTGAGAACAGGTGATGCGAGATTGGATGCCGTGCTTAAAGACCTCCAACAGAACCTGCGGGCGGGACCCCTTCCTTTTGCGAGATGGACGGCGATGAGCGGCTTAAGCCGTGTGCAACTTGATCGCCTCTCGTGCCGTTGGGTAGGCGAGTCTCTTCGCCGTCGGCGCGATGATCTTCTGTTCCGGGAAATTCGCCGGGCAATTTCCGAGGGCAGGGAATCTTTGAAGGAAATCTCGGCACGGCTGGGCTTTTTCGATGCCGCCCACTTCCATCGCTGGGTGAAGGCCCGGGCGGGAAGGAGCCCGAGCGACTTGCGCGAAACCTGGGTTTAAGAGGATGCAAATTCTGCGAACCCGATTTGCGTTTTCCTCTTGGATTCCCAACTAACTTGAACCTGTAAATCAATGTTCCACAATCCAGGCTTGCGCGGGTCACCTATGGGAGGCCCAAGAAAAATCATCTAATACATGAGGGACCAGTTTTAATTTGTAAAATAAATGTGCAACCCGGTGCATTATGATGCGAGATCTCCGAAAATCGCCAACAGCCTAAAATGCTCGCAAATGCACGGCAGCGCGTCGAGTTGCAGGCTTGAAAAGGTTCCGTAAGATGCGAATTGCGGCTGCCAGTTTGGCCAACCTTACCGATGATTTTAATTTACGGATTATTTTCGAGAGAGTTAAGCTACTATTGGCCCTGTTATGAATGTCGTTCTCGTCGAACCCGAAATCCCTCCCAACACGGGGAATATTGCCCGTCTTTGTCTGGCCGCAGGTGCCCGGTTGCATCTGGTGCGGCCGCTTGGCTTTTCGCTCGATGATCGTTATTTAAAACGCGCCGGGATGGATTACTGGGAACATGTCGATCTCCAGGTCTGGGATTCGCTGGTGGCCTGCCAGGCCAGTGCATCGCCCGCTGCCGCTTGGTATTTTCTAACCACAAAAACCACGCGGATCTATCATCAGGCCCGGTTTAAAACCGGCGATTATCTCGTTTTCGGTCGTGAAACCAAGGGCCTGCCCGAAAGTCTGCTGGCAGCTCATGCCGACGCGTGTCTCACCATACCGATGCGACCCGAGGCGCGCAGTCTCAATCTTGCCACCTCGGTGGGCATCGTTTTATATGAGGCACTTCGCCAGACCGGGGGAGGTTAATTTTTTTTGCTGACGACCAGCCCGACAATGGGGGTGACGTTGCCTTCGTTCCAATCGGCATTAAGCAAGAAGGGGACGCGCACCCCGGCAAAGGAGGCCTGGGCCTCGGCAACGCCGCGCACTTGATCGACCACGATGCCGCCAAGCGCGTCGAAATAGCCCCAGATGGCGATGCCGCGAGGATAAAAGTTGAGATTATTTCCACCGAACGTCTCAAAAAATAGGAAGGGTTGCTGGGTGTTGGTGGTGAGTTGCCAATCCCAATAGCCGTCGGCAAGATAGCGCAGATCGATCTCGCGATAAAAGGCGGCAATGTCGCGCGACATGTTCATCGATATCCAACCGGGACTGAGCGAGGCTCCGGCGAGTCCGGCAGATTGCTGCGTGGAGGCGTGATCCTTGCGGATGAAATCGGTGTGGACACAACCGTATTGACGCTGGCAACGTTCGGCACCGATTTCGAGATCGCGCTGCAAGATTTCGCGGGGCAACCCGATGTCGAAGCCCACCATGTCGAGCACCGGCAGGGCGTTGGTGGCGTAAATATGCGGGGCATCCCAACCGGGGATTTCTGCATAATCCTGTTCCTCGCCGGTCCACGGATTTTTGAGGCGTCCCGCTTTTTCGACGAGCACGCCGAAGTGATCCTTCTGCCAACCTTTTTCCAAGATGGTGAGGGTGAGCAAATCGGCCTGGCTGCGGCATTTTGCGGCCAGTTTTTCGTGGTTGAGCGTTTGCAGGATTTCGATGCCAGCGCGCAGGGCGGCGAGGGTTTTGATGGCGAGATAAACCTGTTCGCGTCCGAATTGGATGGCGGGCGAGCCATCGTCGATGGTGTTGGCGACGCCGATGTTGGGCACGCCATTGCCGGTGGTATCGGCCCGAATAAGAAACCAAAGAAAATCGACCAGGGTGCGGTTATGTTCTTGCAGCAGGCTGGCATCGCCAGTGCGTCGCCAGTAGGCAAAGCTCAGGATAAGGTAATTGGCGGTCTCCTCGACTTCCATTTCGTGGGGATAATGCTGGCGACCCGCCGAGGCGTGCGAACCCATGTCGTGGGAAAGGAAGCGGGTGCCTTCGCCGATTTCTCCCAAGGTCAGGACACCATCCCTGGCGTAAGCCGGCCATTCGGCCAGTTGCAGGCGCAGAAGTTCTGGCCAGACGGATAAATAAAAGGGTGCCTGGGTAAACTCAACATCGACTGTGGAATGGAAATAACAGCTTCCCTCCCAGACGCTGAACCAATCTTTGCCGTCGTTAGAAAGCCACCAGGTATTGGCCAGCCAGGTATGCAGGGTGAAGGCAAGGAGATGATTGACCGAGCTGGAGCAATTGTTTTGGGCGACAATGGCATCCACGCGCCGCCCATTTTCCAGGATCGCCTCCGGATTGCTGCGAGCCCATTGCACGACCGCTTCCAGATCGGGGAAGCGGACGGTGTAACGAAAGGGGAGAACTTCGTGATGAAGCTGAAAGACCGGCTCCGAATGGGTGCACCAGGCGATGGTGAGAGGCTGGGGCGTGCCATCGAAGGTCACACTGCGGGTGAAGCGTTTTTCCCGCACGCGCCCTTGCAGAGCCACCAGCCGGTCGATCTGGGTGCAGGCTTGGGCGGCGCGGCTGGCGAGGGTTCCATCTTCCTTCTCGCGCACATAACCGGCGTGGCTGGTAAACCGCAACTCCACAGCGTCGTTACCAAAAGGCTGCGTCTCGGCGACATCCCCTTCGACTTGGAAAAAAAGTTCCACCTCGTGCGGAGTTTCAGTCGCTTTTTCCCAGCGGAACTGCCCCCGGAGCCGCTCCGTCTCCATCCGCACCATCAACACCGGTGTGGTGGAAAATTCCCCATCGCGCGGACGGAACGGCGTGGTGAAAGACAACTTCACCTTCACCCCCGAAAGCGCATCGATGGCGGTATAAAAAACCGAGCACGGCGTGCTGCGTTGATCATAAAACGTAAAGGGCGTCCCCTCGCAAAATGGAAAAACCAATTCCCGCTGGCCGATGCGCACACCAGCCCGCAGATGTAACTTGGGCAACGCCTCGAAAAGATCGAAACGAATCAATTCCACATTTTTCCGGATGGGATCCAACAACAATCCATGTCGGGAACCCAACACGGTTACAGAGTCAACGGTAAGCAGCATATTTTTTTAAGGGGGAGAACGCTGAAAATAACCTGGCCTGACGACACGATGCAAGAGTCGTTCGTGAATTGACGTGAAAAAATTAGAATCGAAATTGCGCAGCTCCCGATTGACACCACCATATCTTGTGTCACCTTGCGAAAAGCAGCCCAACCTAATGCGATGCCCCAAGTGCGGTGCGATCGAAGACCGGGTGATAGATTCACGTTCGTCGAAAGAAGGAGACAGCATCCGTCGCCGACGCGAATGTCTCACCTGCCTCTACCGATTTACAACCTACGAACAAATTGAGCGCAACGATTTTCGCGTCCTCAAACGAGATGGGCGAACGGAACCCTTCGATCGTGTAAAATTACTCAACGGGGTGGCTAAAGCCTGCGAAAAACGTCCCGTCAGCACCCAGACTCTCGAAAAACTGGTCGATGAGATCATCACCGAACTGGCCGATGGCTACGAAAAAGAAATCCCCTCCGGCATCCTCGGCGGCAAAGTCATGGAAAAACTTCATCTCATCGATGGGGTGGCTTACGTGCGTTACGCCTCCATCTACCGGCAATTTCAGGATATCGGCGAATTTCTCGACGAAATAAAAACCTTTCATAATCGGGCAAAAATCAGCATCACTCAAACCGAGCTTTTCAAAAAACTATGATTGCCCTCATCGACGATCTCCCCTTGCTGGAATTTGCGAATGGACGCATCTGCGCCTTTCGACGCGAATGGCTGCGGCAAAATCTCCTCGCGGCCGCCGAACGCGCCGGCTATCGAGACTGGTGGCTGGCCGATCATGTCGCCCAAAGCGTCACCAATTATCTCCTGGCCCAATACGACTCCAGCGTGCTCGCCGCCTCCGACCTGCGCATCTCCGTGGCCGAAGTGCTGGCCAACATCGGTTACGCCGAAATCGCCACCCACTTCGATCCGATGCGCCCCGCCAGCGACATCTCGCTCCTCGAGATCGCAGGTCAAAGCGGACCCCACGAACTCACATTTTGCGCCCTTTTAAAAGAAAGCATCCTGCGCGAAATCGACGACCAGCCCTCTTGCATCCGGCTGCTTCATCTCTCCGCCGCCATCAAACGCGTGCTCGGGGTAAAACTTTTTACCGAGGAATGCGCTTGCTTCCGCGAGGAAATCGTCGCTATCTCACGAGCACTTATTTCGGACCTGCCTCACACCGCTCCGGTAAGCCTCGTAATCCAATAAAAACATGACTCTTTTTGAAAAAATCATTGCCCGTGAAATTCCTGCGCAAATCGTCTTCGAGGATGACGATTTGCTGGTTTTCCGCGACATCACCCCGCAGGCGCCGACGCATCTTTTGATCGTTCCCAAAAAACCCATCCCCCGCGTGGGAGAGGCAGAGACCGGGGATGAGGCCGTGCTCGGGAAATTATTACTCGCTGCCGCCCAGGTCGCCCGCGATCTTGGGGTGGATGCCAGCGGCTATCGCCTTGTCATTAACAATGGCATCGACGCCGGGGAAGCGGTGCCCCACCTGCATGTGCATCTCCTTGCCGGACACAAACTTGCCTGGCCACCGGCTTAACAATTTATGAATGATCTGCTGAAATATCTGCCCATCGCAATTGTGCTGCTAGTTTACGCCGCGCGAATGAAGGAGGTGGCTACAAAACGGGACGTGATTCAGGGGCCCGTTCAGGAAAAGCTGACTTTTCGGTTGTTTATGATCTCCGGATTGATCGTTCTGGTGGGCGGCATAGCGGAATACATCTGGCGGGGCCTGGTTCCCAACTGGTGGCTGGTGGGGGTGGGAGTGCTTTTGGCGGTGGCCTCATTTGCCATCCGACGCGCAGCCATCGCGGCCTTGGG
>JBBRFA010000133.1:0-5253 GCA_038225185.1 Chthoniobacterales bacterium | reverse complement strand
AATACGAACGTCTCGGAGGTTTTCCGTCCGAAGCGCAGGATGGTTTTTCACTTCGACTATGGGGATGATTGGTATTTCCTCACCACCTGCACGGCGGTCAAGGAATCGGAGGAGAAGAAGCGTTTTAAAAAGGTGGTTTCCAAAAGTGGCACGATGCCGGAGCAGTATCCTGATGAGGAGTGAAATGAGACATGCCTTCCGGTCAAAAAAGCAGCCTGAGCACTGGCAAGCTATGATGGCGGGATGGAGGTCATCCTTTCGACTCTCAACATTCCTCCTTGGGGTTTACGGAGACCAAGCCAGGCGCAATTGAACGGCCGCTGTGCTCAGCCGCGTGTCGAGCGACCAAAGCCGGTGGCCGCTCAGTCGGGCGGCAACGAGCAATTGCAGGTCGTTCCATCCGATCCCGCGCCCGTGGAGTCTCTGGGCCTCGAGGAAATCCAGGCATTCCTCGCTCGTGCCGATCTGGGCACGCGGCAGACTGCGCAGGGTGGCTAAAGTTTGGGTGCGATGGGCGAGATTGCCCGTTGCCAATTCGCCAAGGACGACGGGATGGATGGAGATCTGTCCATTATACAGCGAGGTGGCAAAGGCCGGGACGCCCCGCCGGAAGTGTTGCACCCAGACGGAGGTGTCGGCCAGGATCATTTTCGTCTCTTGGGTTCCGACCGCCTGCGTTCAGGGTGCGACAAGTCCGGCATGGTGCCGCCCAGGGCGGCGAGACGCCGCGCCGCTTCGCGCTGGATCAGGGCCTCGAGTCCCATGCGGACAAGCGCGGTTTTTTCTCTCTCACCGGTATATTCCCCGGCTTGCGCAATCAGGGAGTCATCAATATTGAGGGTCGTTCTCATGCATACAGTGATGCATGGTTTAGTTGTATTGGTCAATGCCGGATTATCGCAGACAAAGTTGTCCCGGGCGGGAGTGGATGATCGTTCATGGTTTCGTTACTTTGATAATCACGGAGCCTTGGGACAATGCCACGGCCAGCAGACTTCTCCCGCAGCCCAAGACGCAAGTTTGACATTCGTGATGCCCGTCTTGCTGCTTTTGACATCACAAAAATGATGCGCTTAACATTTTACCCATGAGAACCACCGTGACCTTGGACGACGACCTCGTTGCATTACTGGAATCCGAGGCCAGGGTGCGGCATTCCTCCTTTAAATAAACCCTCAATCACACCCTTCGCTTTGGTCTTGTCGCAAAAAGTGCAGCGGCCGAAGCGGCTCGCAGTGCCCCCAAAGTCGTGGCGCAGCCCTTTACCGAAGGGCTGTTGCCCGGTTACGACCCCAATCGCCTGAACCAGCTCTGCGACGAACTAGAAGTCGAGGCATTCCTGAAAAAGGACGGCAAAATTCATCCGCAGCCATGATTTTTCCTAACGTGAATTTGCTCCTTGATGCCCACGATTCGCGAGGGGCTTTATTTGCCCCAGCTTCTCGTTGGTGACAGAATTGTCTGCAAGGCGATCTGCCGGTCGGGTTGGCTTGGGTTGTGATCCTGGGCTTCATCCGCATCTCGACCAATCCACGGATTTACGCCGTTCCGCAAACGCCTCAAGCCGCTCTGGCTACGATCTCTGATTGGCTATCGCTCCCGCATTTTCGGCTACTGAATCCTACTCCTCATCATTTTAAGTTTTTGCATGCACACATTTTAGAGCAGGGCAGCGCGGGCAACCTCACTACTGACGCCCACCTCGCCACTCTCGCCCTGGAGCACGGCACCATTCTCCACACGACCGACGCCGACTTCGCCCGGATTCCCAATCTAAACTGGATTAACCCCCTTGCCTCTTAGTTAAAATCCATCCGGCCTATAACCGCCGTAACAGTCGTGGTTCGCCCTATAACCGCCGCAACCGCCGTGGTCCGGGAACATCAGGTAATCTGCGGAAATCTGCGTAATCTGCGGATACTACCTCCCGAATGTAATCCCTTCAAGCCTCCACTCATAACATGAAACCTGAGCTACAAGACCCCTGGCCTCATTCATGCTATAACATTCCGGAAACTATGAAACCCAGAAAATCCCGGTCGTCCTCC
Organism: Chthoniobacterales bacterium; assembly: GCA_038225185.1. Taxonomy (GTDB): domain Bacteria; phylum Verrucomicrobiota; class Verrucomicrobiia; order Chthoniobacterales; family DASVRZ01; genus DASVRZ01. The sequence goes on along the minus strand of JBBRFA010000133.1, from coordinate 3,205 downwards.
ACTCCGCGCACCCCCGCAGACAATGCCACCCCCGATCTCTTCGCCGAGCAACTCGCCGGGGTCGTCCAGCAAGCTTTCTCCCACACTTCGCACCAACCCAGCCTCCCCACCCCCGCCGACTCCACCCAGCTCCGCTTCCCGCCCCAGGCCCCCTCCTCACCCGCCGCCATTCCCCCGGATAATTTCCCCGCCGAACTGCCCCCCGCCGATCTGCCCGATCACGTCATCCCCGCGCGAATGCTCAACGAATTTGTCTATTGCCCGCGCCTCTTCTACTACGAACACGTCGAAGGCATCTTCGTCGAAAACGCCGACACCGAGCGCGGCAAATCCATTCACAAACGCGTCGATGCCGGCAACGGCGCCCTCCCCGCCGCCAACTCCACCACCGAAGACACCATCCATTCCCGCTCCGTCTCCCTCGGCTCAGATCGACTCGGTGTCACCGCCAAACTCGATCTCGTCGAATCCACTCAAGTCGATCTCCCCGGCCTCGATCCTAATAAGTGCGACGACCCCAGCCCCGCGACCGCTTTGGAAACCTGCCCCGTCGATTACAAAGTCGGGTCCCCCCGCGAAGGTGACGACGGCCTCGAACTCTGGCCCGCCGACCGCATGCAACTCGGCCTGCAAATCCTCCTTCTCCGCGACAACGGCTACCCCTGCCAGCGCGGCATCATCTACTATCGTGGCACCAAACAACGCGTCCCACTCTTAATGTCCGACACCCTCGAAGCCTGGATCGTCCAGCAAATCGCCGAGGCCCGGCGCATCTCCCAGGGCCCCATTCCCGCGCCCCTCGTCGCCTCCCCCAAATGCAACCGCTGCTCGCTCAACGCCATTTGCCTCCCCGACGAAACCCGTCTTCTCGCCGACCTCGCCAACCCGCCACCCCCCGACGCCACCCCCCCTTTCAGCCGCTCCACCTCGACTCACACCACCCCCCGCCGCCTCCTCACTCCCGGCAACGACACCCGCGTTCTCTACCTCAACACCCCCGGCTATCATATCGGACGCAAAAACGAATTGTTAGTCGTGAGGGAGGAAAAACACATCGTCGAGGAAATCCGCATCAACGACCTCACCCACGTATCGCTTTTTGGCAACATCCAGCTCAGCACCCAGGCCGTGCAAATCCTCTGCGAAAAAGAAGTCCCCATCACCTATTTCTCCATGGGCGGCTGGTTCTACGGCATCACCCGGGGTCACGAACAAAAAAACGTCTTCACCCGCATCGAACAATTTCGCATCGCCGCCGACCCCTCCGCCTGCCTCTCCCTCGCCCGACAATTCATTTACGGCAAAATACGCAACCATCGCACCTTGCTCATGCGCCTGCACGCAGCGCCCCCCGCCCCCATCGTCGCCAAATTGAAAACTCTCGCCGACTCCGCCCTCCAGGCCGAATCCCTCGCCGAATTGTTAGGAACCGAGGGGGCCGCCGCCAGTTTTTATTTCCAGGAATTCAACGGCATGCTTAAAGCCGAGGATTACATCGACGTCGATGGGCCTCCCAAAGGCCCCCAATTTCGACTCGATTTCCAGCGGCGCAATCGCCGACCGCCCACCGATCCCGTCAACGCCCTGCTCTCGCTCGCTTACAGTTTGTTAGCCAAGGATTGCACCCTCGCCGCCATGTCCGTCGGGTTCGATCCCTACGTCGGCTTCTATCATCAGCCGCGCTTCGGACGCCCCGCCCTCGCCCTCGATCTCATGGAGGAATTTCGACCTCTCATCGCCGAATCCGCCGTTCTCACCTGTGTCAATAATCGCATGATCCAGCCCGAACATTTCGTTCAGGCAGGCCAGGCAGTCAATCTCACCAAGGACGGACGCAAAATTTTCTTCAATGCCTATGAACAACGCATGAACTCGCTCATCACGCATCCCATCTTCGATTACAAAGTCAGCTACCGCCGGGTGCTCGAATTGCAATTCCGATTTCTCGCCCGTTATCTCACCGGCGAAATTGCCGAATACACCCCTTTTATGACCCGATAAATTTCAGCGCCGGGGAGCGCACCCGCCCTCGGGTGCTGTTCGAGTCGCCCCGCCTCGAATCCTTTTTTTCCCGACCAGAATCTCCTTTTTTTCCACCGCCATGCGCACCACCTACCTCGTCTGCTACGACATCGCCAACGACAAACGATTGCGGAAAGTCTTTAAAATCTGCAAAAACTTCGGCAACCACCTGCAGTATTCCGTGTTCGAATGCGATCTCTCAGCGACAGAAAAAGTGGAGATGGAACGACAACTCAGCGAGGAAATTTCCAATCTCGAAGACCAGGTTTTATTCGTAACCCTGGGACCTTCCGAGGGGAGGGGATCGCGCGTCATCACCGCGCTCGGCACTCCCTATGTAAACATCGATTCACCGTGTTATGTCGTGTAATCAGTCAGGTCGAATCCCGGGAGGATGTGGCGATTCGTCTGTGGCTGCCACTCGCGATGATGCTGACCCGTTTTGACAAATAAACGGGTAAAATAAAATCACGGGGTGGGTGGCCATCTTTGGCTGCCGTGTTTCGCATCTTGCGGAACACTTTCGGAAAGCAAACGAACAAAGATCGAAAAGCGCGCCCAATTTGACCGTGAAAAACGTTCCGCCACCGATCATCCACCACCGATCATCCAGCGCATGTTGTTTCTTCCAGTCCTGAATAGTTGCAGCCTATTTTTTTAGATTGGGTATGATCATCATCTGTTAGCAAACCAACGGTGTTCCGATTGATGACGCCTAAAAAACTCTGTGTTCTCTGTGTTCTCCGTGGCTAATGTCAGCAAACCATCGCTGCACCTCATGACGCCGCAGCCAGCATTTCGCAGGAGCGGCAAGTCTGTGACCGCCGTGCCTTCTGCAACTATCGGAGATGCGCACGTATCATCACTGGCATTTTCGGTTTAATTTTGACCTACCCATTGAGTAAACTGGTAAAATGGAATGAAAGCAGTAAGATGTTTGGCAGAAGGAATAAGAGGCAGATCTTTGACATTTCATTCAGTGCGAGCGGCGAGGTGATGCGTCTTTCCGTCGAGACCGCTCGCGCCCTCAGAATCAACGACTTATGTTGAAAATGCATGAGACGGTGATGTGTGATTTGGTAAAAGTAGAGAACCTCTCGCAAACCCGTTGCCAAGTTGCTGAATAACAGTATCTTAGGTAAGGGCTATTTCCTCGCCCCCACGGGCGAGGCCCCGTTGAAGC
>JBBRFA010000132.1:0-5869 GCA_038225185.1 Chthoniobacterales bacterium | reverse complement strand
CCCAGGCCTCCCACGCGCTGCCTGCGCCGGGCTTGATGTGGGATTCGGTCCCGATCCACGCCCCTTGCGCAAGACCGGAAAGGAGGAGACCAGCAGCCCAGGGAGATCCGTCGGGAAGGCCGGCTGCCCGGTGGTTCCAGGCCAGAACGTGAACGAGGCCACCCTCCGTTGTGACGACGGCGCCCGTCCCATCGGATGACGTGCCCCCGGATCGCGCAAGCAGCCGGTTCCCCCGCATCCGGGAGAGGAGCATAAAAGCATTTGCGGAGGCTTTTTTGAGACCCCACGGCGTCACCAGACCGTAGCTGCACGAGAAGGGGGTCGTCGGGATCGGATGTTCCTCAAAAATATCCGTGGCGGCCCAGTAGGTGAGGCTGTGGCAGAGCGCGTCGGCACCCACGCAACTGTCCACAATGAACGCTGCTGCATAACACGAATCCACGTGGACATTGTTCATAAACGTGACGGTTTGCCGGTCAACCGCCGTTTGCGCGTTCCATTCCGTCCAATGAATTTCCAGTCCCGGCATCGAGGACGCCGCCACTTTCTCGGCCACTTGCCTGATGTGATGGGGAAAAAATTGGCCACGTTCAAACGGACTGTCTGCGGCGGATTCATAGATCGCAAACTCGTCCATCGGGTAAACATGCGTGCTTACAAAATCCAGGGGAAGCGAACGATCCCGGCAGCTTTCGATAAATTGCGGGAGCCATTCCGTCATCGCCGTTGCCGGCCCGCCCACGCGGAGGCTGGAATCGACGCTTTTCAGGGCATTCGCCGAGGCGGCATAGAGATTCAAATAGGCCTCGTAATCTCCCGTCCAGAAACAGTCCAGATTCGGCTCATTCCAGACCTCGAAATACCATTTTCGCACCTCCTCCAGTCCATAGCGTCGAACGGCATGGACGGCGAAAGAAGTTACCAACTCCTCCCACTCGGCCATCTTCCGGGGAGGGGTGATGTTCATGCGGTAATGGAAGACGGTTTTTTCGCCCGAGGCCAGTGCCAGCGGCATCGGATTGAGCTCCACAAAAGGGCGGAGACCGAGGTCGCGGAGTGCATCAAAAATCTCATCCACGTGGTGCCAGTGAAATTCCAGCGTCCCGTCGGGCCGCCGGTGCGCCACACCCATGTCATCGTGAAACAGGCCATGGAACCGGCAGTAGCGGAACCCGATCTGTTTTTGCAAAAGCCCGAGGTGCGCCCGGACGTCCGCCCGCAGGAGATCGTAGGCCCGGCCAAGTGCCGTGCAGTTTTTCCACGGCTGCCTTAGGCATTCTCCAAGCTCGGAGAGGTGGCAGGAAAAATTCACGCGGTGTTATCCGTTTATGCGGGCCTTGGTGAGGACGAGTGATTCGTCTCGGAAAGCCGGATTTTAAGCTCCAGCTTGACCGGCAGTCTTAGCCCAAGCAAAAGGGGCGCGGAGTGTTCGCGGATCTGGGTCGGGATACAATCCGCTGCCACGCTGTGCATTCGGTGTTCGGCGGCTGGTAGTCCAATGATCTCAATAATGGATCCCCCGGCTTCGATTTCGACCGGCAGCCCTCCTTGCAGTGCCATCGTCCGGCCGGGGAAAAACCCCTCGAGGCGTCTCCCGCCCTCCCGCACCTCGGCCGCGCATCGCACCCACAAGGCGAGTGTTCCGCACAGGTATTGCGGAGAGCGCACAGTCAGGTTTAAGGAAAGTTCCCTTCCCCGCCACGCGATCTCGATCTCGTGTTCGAGCCCGGCGGGCATCGGTATCTTCGGCCAGCCCTTGCGGAAATGGAGCGTATGCATCCAGTGCTCCATGTGTCCTTCAAGACGAAATTCCCCGGAGTCCACCACCCGCAGCCGATCGGGCTGAATCGGACGCCCCGCCGCCGGGCAGAAACGGATTGTCTGGAGCACAGCCTCGCCGTGCATAAGGTGAAACCAGTCCTCACTCCTCCGCAATCCCCCCCACTGATCCAGCACAGAGTCAAAATAATGGCCGCCGCGATCTGCGGAAAGCGTCAGGGCGGCTGGCCCCACCCGCTTGCGGAAAACCTGAATGCCCCGGAAATGATTCTCGTAGGAAGTGGTCGGCTCTATCGGTTCCGGCAGGGGGCCGGGATGCTTCTCAATCTCATAGAGCAGGGGGTAGAGCTCGTGCTCGACGTGGATGCCCTTCGACCTTGCCCGGTCGGCCAGCCAGGCAAAATCGCCCCGCCCGGTCAGGATGGCCATGCGTCGCGGAACCTGGTAGCCGCCCAGGAGGCGTCCGGCCTGGCCGCGGTCCTGCCGATGGCTGAAAGTCGTGTCCAACTCACCATTCGGCTGGGCGCAACGCAGGTTGAACTCCAGGCTGCGGACCACATGCTCCAGCAACTCGGGCCGCCCCAGGTTTTCCGCCATTACGATCATCGCGTAGTTTGCCACGCCGCTGTAAATGCCGCTTCTTTCCTCAAACCAACACCCGTCCTCATCGCAGTCGATACCGTCGGTGAGATAGTCCTCAATCTTCTGCAGATAACGATCGTCGGGCCAGAGGGAGTTCAGACAGGCCAGCGGACCCGCCGCCGCCGCCCAACGGTGGTTTGCCGTATAGGCGTGGCCTTGCAGGATGGCTTCTCCGGCGCGCAAAAGAAAAGTTTGCAATCGCTCGCAGATGGCATCGCAGGAGGGATCATCTCGCAGACGTTTCAATCCCTCGGCCAGCGCGGGAACGGCAAACCCTGCCTCGTTGGGCGAATAAGCGCCTGCTAGATCCAACTCCCCCCGGGCGTTTTGCCTGCGCAGCACAAAATCCAGCCCCCGCACGATTGCCTCATCCAAACCAGCCCTGGCGAACACGCTACCCTCTTTATACGCCTTGGCGGCGATCAGCCGTCCCAGCGTGTAGGCGGCATGGCGTCCATCATACCACCCCGTGTTCCATTCATCGAAAGCCCCGTCGTCCACCGATCCATCGAGCACCTGTTTTTTTAGCACCTCGTCCAGCCAGGTCTGGAAGAGTTGCACGACCATCAGGTTTTCCTCGACCTCGGTGGATTCCTGGTATTTTGATAACGTAATTCTATGTGGAGAAAGGGAAACAGGGTTGGACACACCTCACAGGTATCACAGTATCAAACAGCACTCAATGTAAATCATGCACTCCAGTTTTGGAAAATGATCGACGCAATCGAAAAAAAGTTGACGCGATATCGGCGAAGTGTAGATTTCACGGTATGCACCCCCGCAACATTGATACGTATCTCATCGAGCGTTATCCGGGAGCCTCGCGCAAATCTGCCCGTGGTTTCTCTCTTGCCGAAGTCGTTATAGCGCTCGGTATCACTTCTTTTGCTTTAGTCGCAATGCTCGGCGTCATTCCCGTGGGTCTGCAATCGATAAAAGATTCCGTCCAGGTGACTTCGCAGGCCGCAATCACGGAGACTCTGGTGGCCAATGCCCAGCGCACGCCATGGGACAAGCTGGACGCCTGGAACGGCACAGTGCGCTATTTCAGTGTCGAAGGGCGTCCCCTGGCGAATGCAAACTCCGCCGTATTTGAGGTTACCACGCTGCTTGTCAAATCGGTTCCCGCGGCATCCAGCGGGCTGCCCCATCAGCAGTTGGCGCGGCTGACTGTGGAGATTCGTTCCCTTACCGGCCAAAAGACCGCCCGATACAGTGCCTTGGTGGGAAACAACGGAAGCCCATTGTAAAATGAAAAACCCCGGCTTTGGACGCTCTGCTCAACGCGAAGCAGGCATCCGCCCGTCTGCGAGGGCTTTCACCCTTCTGGAGTTGCTGGCGGCTGTCACCGTGATGTTGATCCTGTTTGGGTTGCTGGCGGCAATCCTCCACAATACGACGCGGGCACTTGGGCAGGCCCAGGGCAGCGGTGAGGCCACGCGCGCTGCCCAGACGGGATTTGACACGCTCCGACGCTCGCTGGCCCAGGCGACCTTGAATTCCTATTGGGGCTACGACAACCCGGGAAACCCGGCCAACTACCTCCGCCTTTCGGAGCTCAACTTCGTCAGCGGCGCGGGAGCCGAACTGACCGCACTGCCGGGCGTGCGGACCCACGCGGTTTTTTTCCAGGCCCCGCTGGGCTTTGCCGATCCCGGCGCACTGATTTCCGGTTCCGCTGGCAATGCCAACTCGCTCCTCACCGCGCTCAATGCCACGGGCTATTTCGTGAGTTTTGGGGACGATCCCACCAAGCGCCCAAACATTCTCGGCCCGGCATCGACCTCACGGTATCGCTTTCGCCTGATGCAGTTTCTGGAACCAACGACCGAACTTTCGGTTTATAAGACCACCGATATTGACCCGCCGGCCACGAGGCTTAAATGGTTTCGTGACGGCTTGATCGCCGACAGATATCTCTCCGTTCTGGCGGAGAACATCGTGGCGCTCATCCTCCTCCCCAAGCCCGCCGGGCAAAATCTGACGGACCCTTTCTCGCTGGTCAAAGTAGTCAGTAACGAGACATGGAATCCCACGGGAGCTTATAATTACGATTCGCGCGAAGGCCCCGTCACTGCGGCGACCCGCCACTTTCTCCCCCCCTCGATCCGGGTGATCGCTGTTTCCATCGACGAGGCTTCGGCCATCAAGTTGCAAGGAAATTCCACGACGATGCCCTTCGATCTGGATGCTTTGGGTCTCTTCCGAACGGGATCTTCCGAGGCGGCTCTGCGGAGCGACCTCGGCAGGCTGGAGGACATCCTCGCGGCCAGGGTCGACAACGTCGCCGACAATAAAATTGCCTGCACCTACCGAATTTTTGAAACCGATATCCCTCTCGCCGACTCAAAATGAAAAACTATAAACGCTCCTCTCGCGGCATGGCTCTGGTGCTTACGCTTGCCTTTCTCGCCCTGCTCGTCACGCTCGTCGTGGTCTTCCTGATCTCCAGCCGCGCGACCCGCGGCATCACCCAAGGCTACGCCACCGGCGTCGTCCTTCAGACCCTGTCCGACTCCGCCCTCAATCTTGCCACCTCGCAAATCACCCAGGCGACGATGGATGCCGCCAAGGGGAGCGCGACGACCGAAATAACGGCTTTCGATCCCTCCAAACGCTACGCCTGGGCTTCGCAGCCGGGGTTAATCCGGACCTTCCGCAGATCTGCCAGCGGACCGGTTCCCGTGCGGGCTTACAAGCTTTATTCGTCCGATGTCATGCTCCTCGACGGTGCCTGGGATCCCAACGTCCAGCTGAATAACGAAGTGCCCGTCGGCTGGGCAGCTCAACCTACTGTCTATACCGACCTCAACGAACCTGTGCGCGCGCAGGACGGAACACTTACCTACCCGATCCTTCCGGCCAGGGCCGTCGCTTCGACAGTAACGGGTTTTGCTCTCTCCCCCGCTGTCCGCACCAATTCAGGCGGAGATGGCATTGCCATGCCGGTGCGCTGGCTCTACACGCTTGCAGATGGAAACTTCGCCGCCATCGCCGCAAACGGAACCGTGCCCGGTGCTTCCGCAACAAATCCCATCGTTGGGCGCATCGCTTTTTGGACCGATGACGATTCCAGCAAACTTAACATCAATACCGCCTCCGAAGGAACCTATTGGGACACGCCATTTAATAACGCGCCCGTCGAATTCGACTTCGCCCGCTACCAGCCTGCCCAGGGGGAATATCAGCGCTACGCCGGGCATCCCTCCACCGTCTCGCTCAGCCCCGTCCTCAACGCCTTCGGATTTACCACTCCAAAGTCCATCACCGACCTCATTCCCCGAGTCGTCGATGTGGACACCGACTCCGGACGGGGCACCCGTCGCTCCACCCAAATTTCCCCATCCGACACCGACCGTCTCTATGCCACGCTCGATGAACTGGCTTTTAAACCCGACCGAACCACCTCCGGCCTCACCCAGGCGCAGATCCAGCAACTCCGGTTTTT
>JBBRFA010000131.1:0-5907 GCA_038225185.1 Chthoniobacterales bacterium | reverse complement strand
GGCGCGGCGACCGGCCTCGATGTCTTTGCCGCTATCGCCGATGATCCAACTTTGCGAGAGATCGAGATCGTGCTCGGCGGCAAGTTCGAGGAGCATGCCGGGGTTGGGTTTGCGCCGGGGATCGGCGTCGATGCCGCTTCCGCAGACCGCCACCGTGTCGATGGGCAGGGCGAGAAGCAGGGCGACGTGCATTTTTTCGAGATCAGCGGGGGACATCAGGCCACGTTCGAGGTCGGGCTGATTGGTTACGATGGCAGTAAAATAGCCCAGTTCCTTGGCCGCAAAAACCAGGGGACCAGCTTCAGCAATCGTGGAAAATTCGGCAAACGTTCTGGGAGAACCGACCACATCGCGACGCATAACGATGTGATTGAGAATCCCGTCTCGGTCGAGAAAAAGGGCGGGCCTCATGGCACTCGGGAGCGAGCGTTGTGAAGCAGTTCCGGCGTATCGATGGCGAGGACTTCGCTTTGCAAAGGATAACCGAAAACGGATTCGCCAAGCTTTAACAGGTTGGGGACAATGTCTTTGCCAAAATCGGGTGCGCCGGGTGGAATGAAATCAAGGATGCGGGGTTCGCAAAGGTAGATACCTGCATTGACGAGATTGGAGACCTGTAGTTCCCGGGCGGGTTTCTCGATAAATTGGACGATGCGTTGCGAGTTATCGAGCACGACCATACCGCTGGTGGAAACATCGTCCCGATGATGCAGGGCGATGGTCATGAGGGCTTTTTTTTCCCGGTGAAACCTGGCCAGTTGATTCAAATCGAGGTCGATAATGTTATCACCGTAGATCACAAAAAACGGACTGCTCGCAAGATGTTCGATAAAGTTATGAACGGCCCCGGCGGTGCCGAGAAGTTCGGGTTCGTAGGAAAAATGGACGCGGAGACCAAAGCGCGAGCCGTCGCCAACAAAATCGCGTATGGCGTCAGCGAGGTAATGCGTGTTGATACAGACGTCTTGCACCCCAGCGGCAGCGCAAAGTTCAAGGTGACGTTGGAGAATGGGTTTGCCACCAACTTCGAGGAGCGGTTTCGGCGTCTCCCGAGTGATGTCACCGAGTCGGGAACCTTTGCCGGCAGCGAGAATGAGGGCGGTCATGCTGAAAACTGAAAAGCTGAAATTAAATGGTGTTGAAGAATTGAAAATATTCGGCGAAGCCGTCTGGTAATTTCAGAGTTTCAGCCCTTTCATCATTTCCCCTTTGATGTAATCGATGGAAGATTGCAGGCCCTGGCGCAAGCTTACCTTGGGTGACCAGCCGAGGGATTTGGCTTTGGTGATGTCGGCCAAAGTGATCTGTGCCTCTCCCGGGAGGTCGGGTTGATGGATGGGTGTCAAATCGGAGTGCAGAAGGTCGGCGACTTCGGCGAAAATTTCGGAGATGGAGTTGTTCGTGCCGGAGCCGAGGTTATAGATTTCGCCGTCGGTGCGCGGGTCGGTGATACAGAGAAGGTGGAAGTCGTTGATGTCATCGACGTGGATGAAATCGCGGCGTTTTTCGCCAGTGCCGTAGATGGTGGGGGCTTCGTTTTTGAGTAGTTTGATGATGAATGCGCTGAAGACCGGCGGGATGGTGCGGCGGTAATCCTGGCGTGCTCCATAAACGCAAAAATAGCGGAGGGCAGTGGATTGCAGGCCATAATGGCGGCGATAGGCATTGGCAAAATACATGGTGGCCATTTTGCTCACGGCATAGAAACTTTCCGGAGCTTCCGCGTGTTCGGGCGTGGGCAGGAGAGGGCTGCCTTCATAGACGGAGGACGATTCGGCGTAGATGATTTTTTTTACGCCAGCACGCTTTGCAGCCTCGAAGACATTGACGGTGCCGCGCACATTGATGTCGGCGGTTTCCACAGGATCGATTTGGCAATCTGCGATGCAATTTTTTGCCGCGAGATGAAAGACGACTTCGACGCCTTGAAAAAGCGGGTAGATGTCCAGCGAACGCACGTCACCGAGATGAAATTCGACGCCTTCGGGAATTTGTTCCTCGCGTCCGTAAGCGAGATTATCCAGGCCGATAACCCGAAAGCCCTCGGCGAGAAGGCGAACGGCAAGATTGGAACCGATGAATCCGGCGACGCCGGTGATGAGGATGGTCATAAGATTAAAAGCTGAAACACTGAAAATGCTGAAAAACTGAAATAAAATTGTGCGCAATATAACCGATGCCATCCAGCGAAGCCGCTAAATAATTTCAGCTTCTCAGTTTTTCAGTTTTTCAGACATTGGCGAGCACGCGACTGCCTTCGAAGTCGAAGCGGAAGGGCATGAGGGTGAGGCCTTTTTGCTCAAGGACGGTGCGCACGGCACGCCGTTTTTCGTGCGGGACGCAGACGAGCATAAAGCCACCTCCTCCTGCACCCATGATTTTGCCGCCCAAGGCTCCGGCTTCGCGGGCGGCGGTGTAACATTCGTCCACGAGAGATGTGCTCATCAGCCCGGAGACACTTTTTTTGACGGTCCAATGCTCGTGCATGAGCTCGCCGAAGGCGGTGACGTCGCCACTGCCAAGGGCGTCGGCGATCTGTTCCCCGATGGCTTTGATTCGGTGCATGGCATCAGTGGCGGCCGTTTCAGAGGCTTTCACCCGGTTGCTTTGGTCCTGGAGAATCTCGGAGGCGTCGCGCTGGATATTGGTGTAGAACATCATGAGACGATTTTCGAGCTCGGCGACGGTTTCGTATTCGAGTTCGAGGGGATCGACTTTTACTGTGCCATCGCGGGCGATGTCCATGGAGATAAAGCCACCAAAGGCGGCGGCGTATTGATCCTGTTTGCCGACGGGTTTGCCAGCCCAGTTCATCTCGATGTCGCAGGCAAGTTCGGCGAGTTCCTGCACGGAAATGGAATGGCGCTGGATGGTGTTGAGTCCGTGGAGGAGGGCGACGGTGTAAGATCCCGAGGAGCCCATCCCGGTGCCTGCACCGAGGTCGGCGGTGGAGTTGATTTCGATGGGGCGCTGGTAATTGAAATAGGTGAGGGCAGCGCGGACGATGTCGTGTTTGATGTCGGCAAACTGGCCCGCTTTAAGCACTTCGACTTTGGAGTAGCGGAGTTTGATTTCATCGCTCAACGCTGGTTCGTTGAGGCTGATGAACATGTATTTGTTAATGGCAGCGGTCACGAGTTTCCCGCCATATTTGGAATAATAAGCAGGAAGGTCGGTGCCGCCACCGCCAAGCGGCAGACGAAATGGAGTGCGAACGAGGATCATACTGAAAGGCTGAAAGGCTGAAAGGCTGAAATTAATTTGCAGACGTGGCTTGTGGATTTGTGGACCGACATATTAGTTTTGAGAGTTGCGAGACATGGTAACCATGATGGCGATCAGTTCGTTTGTTTCTGTTAATAATGCGACACAGGGAGGGGTGGTTATGTTGCATTCTTCCTGCAAAAGTTCCAGCCATAAACTAGCTTCGTCCGCCTCCTGAATGCAGGTGTTTATTTTGGAAATGAAATCATTAACCGACTTGGCGCGACATGCCTCGCGATAGTTGGCGGCAACCGATGTTCCGGCTTGAATCATCTGTCGCCCCAGAACCTGCACTTCATAACGACCACGATCTAAACTTACAAATAACCGAATGCACAAAGCTGCATAAGCTTTCGTTCGCTTTCGAAATTCATCAGTCCCTCTCATGATAATGCGTGCGGCAAGTCTTCAATTTCAGTTTTTCAGCCCTTTCAGTTTTTCAGCTTTTATACCCGCCAGGGTTCCGGACATGCCATGCCCAGGCGGTTTCGAGCATTTGGTGGATTTTGGGATATTGCGGTTCCCAGCCGAGAATGGAACGGGCTTTGGCGGAACTGGCGACCATTTTGGAGACATCACCAGCCCGGCGCGGAGCGATGATTGCGGGAATGGGATGACCCGTCACATCGCGCGCGGCCTGCACCACTTCCTGCACGGTGTATCCGTCGCCATTGCCGAGATTAAACGCATCGTGGCCAAGACGATCCGCATTTTCCAACCCGGCGATGTGGGCCTGCGCCAGGTCGAGCACATGGGTGTAATCGCGCACGCAGGTGCCGTCGGGCGTGGGGTAGTCGTCGCCGAAGATTTTGATGCTCTCGCGTTTGCCGAGGGCGACTTCGAGAACGAGGGGAATGAGATGTGTCTCCGGACGATGATCTTCTCCAAATGTTTCGGTGGCTCCAGCGGCATTAAAGTAGCGAAAACAAACGCTGCGCAAATTGTGGATTTTAAAATACCATTGAAGGATTTGCTCGAAAATCCACTTCGATTGCCCGTAGGAATTACCCGGATCCTTGCGATGCGTCTCGGGCATCGGAATTTCCTCGGGTTCACCGTAAATGGCTGAGGTGGAGGAAAACACGAAGCGTTCCGTTCCGTGTTTGACCATGGCATTAAGTAACTTGAGACCATCGACCACGTTGGCTTGGAAGTAGCGATTGGGATCGGTCATGGAAAATTCCACCAGTGTTTCCCCGGCAAAATCCATCACTCCGAAAAATTTGCGACTGGCAAACACACTGTCCAGGAAAGCCTCGTCCGCGATGCTGCCCTCGATGAATTCCGCCTCGGGATGCAACGCGTCCCGGTGTCCCTGGTAAAGATTGTCCAGGACCACGGCATGGTAACCGCGTTTCACTAATTGTTCCGTGGTGGCACTGCCGACATATCCGGCACCGCCCACGAGTAGGACAGATTTTTTATCGCTCATAAGTGCGCTCAGAATTCTCAGGAAGACTTCTCTTGCGCAATGCTAAATCTGTCGAAGCGGGAAATTTATGCCCCCGATTTCCGGCGTTGGATGGCGAGTTGATAAATGCGCGTCAGGTTTGCGTAAGCCTGCGTCGCGGTAAATTCCGTTTCAAACTTCCTCCTTGCCGCAATGCTGATCGCCCGACGGTCGGTTTCATCCGAAAAAAACCGCCGGATTTTGGCGGCGACATCCGCCGGATCGAATGGATCGAACAGCAAACCGGTCACCCCATCCTCCACCACATCCGGGAGCGTGCCGATTTGGGATGCCAGGATGGGCGCACCAGAAGCCGCCGCTTCAAGTAGTGTATGGGGAAAAGCCTCATACCAGAGTGCTGGCACAAGGAGACAACCCGTGGTGCGCAACTCCTCCAGCACACGTTCATGCGGCTGGCGTCCCAATGCAATAATGCGCGCATCCTGGCTGGCAGCAGCCTGCACTTCGTCGGCCATGGGGCCGTCGCCGAGGATTTTGATCGGTGGTAAATCGGGATTTAGCGCCCAGGTTTTTAACACGACCCCCGCCCCTTTTTCCTCGGCCAGGCGTCCGATGAAGAGCAAAGAATGATCTCCCTGTCCCGTGCGCATTCCGGGGTCTGGATCGTGCCAGTTTGGGCGCACCTCGATACGCTCTTCGGGCAGGCCCGCAGCCAGTTTGCGCTTCATAAACTGGGTTGGCACGATGAAAGCCTGCACGCAACGGGACCAGGTCTCGATTTTTCGATGAAACGCGATGCTCGCAGCCAATGCCGCAGACTGCACCTTGGAATCGCGATAACAGGCATGACGGACCGAACGCAGCAGGGAATGATCGATACATTCCTCACAAATGCCACCATTACGCATCAAAGTGGCAGCCGGACAGACCGCGCGATAATTGTAATGCGTCTGCACCACCGCGACACCTTCATCCGCGCAGGCGTGGAAGATCGAGGGGGAAACGAGAGCCAGCGTATTATAGACATGCACGAGATCGGGTTTTTCCTTGCGCAACAACGCCCGCACCTCGCGGTAAGTATCGGCTGCCCAGGAGGTTTTCCAAAGCAAGGAAGCTTTCTGGAATACATTGAATTTCTGGAGATCTTTATTATCGCGTTCGTAAAAAAAAACTTCGTGACCGTGAGAGCGGAATAATTCCGGTTCGCTCGGATACCACATATTCTCTCCACC
>JBBRFA010000130.1:0-5959 GCA_038225185.1 Chthoniobacterales bacterium | reverse complement strand
GCCTGCCCGGTGCAGGGCGCATGCGCCAGGGCCAGTCGAAGCGTGTATGCCGTGGCGTGAGCTGGCCGGCCAACCGGTGCACTGGCGCGAGTGCGGCAGCGGGCAGGCCGTGTTGCTGATTCATGGCCTGGGTTCGAGCGGCGCCGACTGGGCATTCCAGATGGCGCCAAGCCTCTGCGCGGACTCGACATCGGCGAGCTGAAAACAATGCGTGACCTGCGCCGAAATCCCCTCGGCCCGCGCTGAGTCGGATTCAGCAGAGAGCAGTTTGATGGTGCTCGACAAAACATGGTGACCCAAAACATGGTGACAGATATAAAGTTGCCGGTTCTTCGTTGATCAGGCGTGGATCGCATTGAAAATGGCCCGGGAGTAAGCCGGGAGTAAGCCGGGGGTGAGGCCTGGGCTGGAGATTGAGGTTGAACTTTGGTTGACGGTGAGCAATAAGGATGGGGTGTTTTCATATCCCGGAACCTTGGCAAAAAAACTTATGCACCACAAAAAGCAAAAACCGTCACCCTGCCCAACAACCTCCACCACAACCCGCCGCAGAGCGGCTTAGTTCAACCAAACGATGCAGCGAACGCTCCGGGCTCGTCACGAGCTGTGCTGTCGCACATCTCGCGCCGTTCCCTACGCGTCGCTGATCTTGAGGTCGTTAGGCCGCAGAGCACCATCCCACTAAATGAAGATTATCCTAAGCAGAAAGGGATTTGATTCCGGAGTCAAAGCTGGAGGCGTCGCCAGTCCTATTATTGACGGTTTACTCATCTCACTCCCGATTCCGGGAGGCCCCGGCGAGATTACGTATGACGACCTGCACTTCAAGCGCCACAACTTTGGCAAGCTAGTCGAAGACCTTACCAACCGACGCATCAAGAGAACCCATTCTGTTCACTTCGATCCCGACCTGCGCCGCGCCACGCGCAAGCGTGACACCGGCTGGCGACCTCTTTTCGGCCAGGGAGGCGCTGCCGCGACCCACCTATGCAACAACGGCGTGACGGTTGGCGATTTGTTTTTGTTCTTTGGATGGTTCAGGGAGGCAGAGCTTCACGACGGGAGCTATCGCTACAAAACGGGCGAACCGAATATCCACGTTTGCTACGGCTGGTTGCAAGTCGGAGCCATCCTTACTTTTCCCGAGAGACGCTTCGCCAGTATCCCGTGGGCAGACTACCACCCTCATTTTTGCGGCGCTTCCGGCACCGTTTACATTGCGAGCGACTACCTAAAGACGCGGGGACACAGATACGACATCCCTGCTGCTGGGTATTTCGACAGCTACGATGACTCACTCCGCTTTACCGACCCAAAGAGTAGCAGTCGGGGAGTCTGGCAACTCCCCGGTTGGTTTTACCCGCGCAACGGCCAATCGCCACTCAGCTACCACTCCGACATCACTAGGTTCAAGAAACGTGGAGCGCACGCGATCGTTTCCATGGCCGCGCGAGGCCAAGAGTTCATTTTGGACACCAATTATTATCCAGAAGCAATCAGATGGGCACGTAAACTTATCACCAATGCGGCCTAACACTAAAGGTTGTAGCGAAGGCGAGGCACGAGTCTTCGACTAAAACCATGGTTGAACAAGCCTGGCACCGTTAAAGGCCCGGCAACAGACGAGGAGGTTTAAAACAGCATTAAGGGACAGGTTTATAAACCAGTCAACGAGGTGTTTGTGACAGAGCGAAGTCGATTTGGAGCAACCCGGAAATCGGGCGCCAAGCCCTTGCGCGGACTTGACATCGGCGAGTTGAAAACAATGCGTGACCTGCGCCGAAATCCCATCGGACCGCGTTGAGTTCGGATCCACTCTTAAAACTAATCAGCCATCAACCGGATTAGTGTAATATTTGACAGGTGATAGTCAATGACTCTTGGCCCATGCTGCACAGCATTACGTATCGAATAAATCCAGGAGATTTTGCTTCGTGTAATGGCGCACGGTGATCAGCGCGGGGCCATTTTCCACGATCCGGCGGAATTTATGTTTTTCCTCAAAACACGAGGACGAACTAAAACAGCCTCCCTCCCCAGTTGCACAGAACCACCTTTACTGGCACCATCGAACTACGGCATCCACGTCCCACATATCACGACCACTTCACAGCCCCCGACCACCGATCTCCCTCGCCAGCCAAACCCACCACTTTTTATGCGCATCGCCCAGATTGCCCCACTCTGGGCCTCCATTCCACCGGCCGATTATGGCGGCATTGAGCTAATTCTCAATTTGCTTTGCGCCGGTCTGGAAAAAAAAGGGCATCACGTCACTCTCTTTGCCTCGGGCGATTGTCAGGTTCCAGTGCCTCTCCACTCCATCATCCCCCGCAACCTGAGCCAACTCATGAGCGAGGGTCATGCTTACGTCGCAGAATATTACCTCACCGCCGCCCTTGCCGAAGCCCTTAGCCGTCAGGACGACTTCGACCTTTTCCATTCGCATCTCCCTCTTTCCTGGCTTCCCATGGCAGCTCTCTCCGCCCGACCCTGCCTTTTTACCATGCACGGCAGCGTCCACGTGGATGACCTCTGGGCACTTGAACGCTACCCCCACCTGCCCGTCGCCGGGATCAGTCACGCGCAGTGTGCTCCCGTGCGTGAGCGCCTCGAAAAATCTTTGCCCATTATTCATCATTGCATCGATTTCGACGCTTACACTCCATCGTCACAACCGGGGCAATACCTCGCTTTTCTCGGTCGGATGTCACACGGGAAAAATCCTCTTGGCGCCATCCAGATCGCCCGCGCCACCGGTCTCCCGCTTATTCTTGCCGGCCAGGCTCACACCAGCCAGGAGCAGAGTTATTTTGAGGAACACATCCGCCCCCACCTCGATGGCGGGCAGATTACCTGGATCGGCTTGGTGGACCACTCCGAAAAAGTCGCCCTTTTGCGCCACGCTTCCGCCCTCTTGTTTCCCATCCAATGGGACGAACCTTTCGGACTCGTCATGATCGAAGCCATGGCCTGTGGCACGCCCGTCCTGGCTGTTGCCAGAGGGGCCGTGCCCGAAATCGTGGAGCATGGCATCACCGGTCACACCGCTGCGACCATCGAGGAATTAATCGAATGTCTCCCTGCCACACTCGCATTGGATCGCACCATTGTGCGTCAAGCCGCTCTCGCCAGATTTGGCAGCGACTGCATGGTCGATGATTACGTGGACCTTTATTCCAGGTTGATAAACTCAGTCGCCCCGTTGGAGACGTTTTAGTTTTCCAGCGATGCCGGCGCGGGCGGCGGAGGTCATGCGATCAATAAAAAGAACGCCATGGAGATGATCGGTCTCGTGTTGCACGGCTCGTGCGAGCAGGCCGGTGGCCGAAAAAGCGATGGTCTCGCCGTCGAGGCCAGTGGCGGTGACGCTGACTGCGGCGGGCCGGGTAATCGTGGCGTTTAGCTCGGGAAAACTCAGGCAGCCTTCGCGTCCGGCTTCGGTTTCCTTGCCGAGGGTGACCTTCGGGTTGAGGAGGATGAGCGGCATGTGAGTCTCCAGATCGACTTCGCTTCCGTCAATGCTCATCGTGCTGGGGCGTTCCTCGGATTGGGGCACGTCGATGACGGTGAGTTGAATGGCCTGGCCGATTTGGTGGGCGGCGAGGCCGACGCCTTCCGCATCGGCCATGGTGTCGAGCATGTCGGCGACCAGTTTTATAATGGCGGGAGTGATTTCGGTAACGAGGCGGCCAGGGATGCGGAGAACGGGATGGCCGTATTTAACGATGGGCAGGACCATGGAGACTTAGGATTCGGGTGTTTTGGTAAAAGTGGGCAGATTTTTGATGCCGGCGGCTTTCAGGGCGTCGATAATTTGAAGAATGAAGCCGAAGGAGGCGTCTTTATCGGCGCGGAGAGCGAGTGGGCGAGTGGGATCGGGCCGGTCACGAATGGCGATGGTCAGCGCGTCGGGGGAATCGATCCATTGCTCGTCGAGTTTGATTTTTTCGTCAGCGGTAATCGCGAGAAGGAGCGGCGGATTGGAGGAGGCGGTATCAACGGCGTATTTGGATTCGGGAAGATTGATGGTGACTTCGGATTGTTTGGTTCTAAAGGTGGTCGTGACGATAAAAAACATCAGTAAGATCGCAAAAATATCGATTAGAGCGACGATGATGATGACGGGCGACCGTTTTTTGCGGGCGTAGAATCTCATGAGGGATCGTCGAGGGTGGGGGTTTTATCGATGCGAGGTTCGGTGAGTCCGAGGCGGGTTTTTTGAGAATAACATTTGCCGAGGAGTTCGGCGATGATGGATTCCATTTCGACGGACATGTTTTCGATTTTTCGGGAATAATACGAGTGGGCGACGAGGGTGGGAACGGCGATGCCGAGGCCGACGATGGTGGTGCTGAGGGCTTCTGAGATACCGGCGGCGATGCCGCTAAGATCGCCGGTGGACATGGCGCCGGCGCCGATGCTGGCGAAGACTGTGACGAGGCCGGCGACGGCGCCGACGAGGCCGAGCAGAGGGGAGATGCCGACGACGATTTCGAGGACGACGAGGCCGGATTCGAGGCGGACGATTTCGTGGCGGGCACGGGTTTGGACGGCTTCGACGTTTTCGCTTTTGGGCCATTTAAGATGATCGATGGCGACCATGGCAATGCGGGCGAGAGCGGAGGGGTCGCCTTTGACGAGGCGGGCGATGCGCTGCGGATTATCGCCGGGTTGAAGGCGCTGGATCTCGGTCTCGATAATGGGTGGAAGAACGGCACTGCGACGCAGGGCAAAGGCGCGAAGGCCGATGACAGCTAACGAGGCGATGGAGCAAATGATGAGCAAGATCATGAAGAAACCGCCCTGCTTAATGAGGTGGTAAGCGGTTTCTATACTGGTGGCGAGGATGGGTGTGGCGATCATTCCAAGTGGAGCAGGATGGTTGGGCGTGGGGCTTTAGTAAATGGTGAAGGTGAAGGGGAGTTCGAGGCGCTGGGTGAAGAGGGTGCTGGCGACTTCGTCGGGGATGGGCGGGAGTTCGGCATCGAGGATGGATTGGGTGGAGGTGGAGGCGAGGCCTTCGTTGGAAGTGTTGGCGAGAATGCGGAGGTTGCCGATTTTTCCGTTGCGATCAATGGTAAAAATGAGGCGCACGGAGCCGGAGGCGATGAGGTCGCGGTCGCGTTTGATGTAAAAATACCAGCGGGAGCCGATGGCGTTTTCGACTTTGCGGAGGTATCGCCCGAGTGGAGTGCCGCGGGTGGCGATGGAAGGGCGGCGGTTATTGGAGAGGCTGCCTTCCATGCGGGTGGCACGGGTCTGGGAGCGGTAAGCCTGGCCGCCGGGCGGGGCAAGAGCGGGCACTTCGGGCAGGGGCGGAGGGGTGGGGATAGGCTGGCCGAGGGCAAGAGCATCATCGGGAATCTGGGCGGGGAGAGTCATTTTGGGGGTGACACTTTCATTTTTGGCGATGGGCGTGGGTGCGGGAGTCGCTTCAGGAATCGCTTCCGGCGTAGGCGCAGGGGTGGCCTGGGTCGCGGCATTGCGCGGAGCCTGGGAGCCGGGCAGGGTGGAATCGCCGCCGAGGGAGTATTCCTGATTGCTCACGTTGACGTCGCTACCGGATTCGCGTCCGTCGATGCTGGGGAGATTGTCGGGGCCAGTGGCTGGGCGATTGCCGCCGGCGAGGGTGTCGCGGTCGGAGTCGGCGACGGTGTTTTCGGGAGTTTCGTCGGTCTCGGTGAGGTTATCGGAGCGGATGATGGGGCGTTCCTCCTCGGGAGTTGGAGCCTCGGCAAGTCGATCCTCGGGAGGAGGCGGCGGGATGATGGTTAGTTCGAGCACGTCGGGCTGGACGGGCGGTTTAACGATGGGCTGGCTGGCTTTGACTTCCAGCCAGAAAATGAGGAAGACGAAAAGGAGTAAATGAAACAAAATCGAACCCGCCACGGCGAGTGTGATTCTTTTTTTCGACTCTGTGGGCCTTTCCATTCGTTGGGGACGATAGCGTGTGGAA
>JBBRFA010000129.1:0-6486 GCA_038225185.1 Chthoniobacterales bacterium | reverse complement strand
CAACGCCACTTTGGGAGGACCGAATGCACAAAAAACCCTCGTGGCCAACACGGTCACGGTAAACAACGGCGTCAACGTCACTGTGCAAGGATCGACCGCCACGATTTTCACCAACAATCCCAATTACACAGGCTCTGGCGGCAACAATTCCACGACAGGCACTTTCACTGGCACTGCCTCCCCCACGCCGCCGGTGGTCACGCTACCTTTGTCCAGCAATACACCGCCCGACTTTGATTAGACCCATCACCGAAAGAATTGAGTAAAAATAGCGAAGTCATTTCAGCAACGGGAGCCGCAGGTTAAGTTGGACGGCACCTGCAGGCAAAGTCTTCGGTGAATGTCCGATCCTGGAAGCATCGCAGCCCAATGTGATGCACGAAGTAAAAGGGCTGGCTGCGTGTGAGATCGTTCCCTTTTCCTTTGAAAAATCAAGGATACGTCCGATTGTCTTAATGGAGAGATGGGACGAGGTGATCTTCGGTTCAACCCCTGGCAGCGGCTGCTCGCGACGGCTCCGCCATCTGTTTAGAATCTGACGAAAACTTTCGATAATGGGTCTGGTCGCACGCTGTCCACTTTTGCCTGCTTGCTGCATCGCTTTTATTGGCGATGGTAAGCGAGATGGATTTTCAAAAGAAACTCAACGACTTATTGCAACCCGGAGAGCGCGTCCTCTGGACAGCCCGGCCCGATGGCTGGTATTACACCAGGCCCACTTTTATGCTCTACATCGCGGCGGTGCCGTGGGTGGTGTTTACTTTTTTCTGGCTTAGAACCTTCACCGGCGGTTTCCAATGGCCGGGGCAAACGGTCTATCCCTACCCCAATTGGATGCCTTGGGTCGCGATTTGGACGGGCATTATTCTCCTCATCTCCGGGCTTTGGATGTTAAGTGCCCCGTATTGGGTCTGGCGCACGGGAAAAAGAGCGTTTTATGTATTAACGGATCGGCGAGCCCTCGTGGTTGATTATTTGGTGGCAAAAAAAAATCAGACGCTGCTTCTCGAGGGTCCGATTTCTTTTCGTATCACCGATATAGAAGAAGCCGTCAGCGACATCGAGGTGCTCTGCGGCAAGTCCCAGGGTTTGCGTTGGCGCGCAGTGCGCGATCCCAAACAAATCCTCACTCTCACCCAGCCGGAAACCAGCCAACTTTAAAAGTCTCCGGGAGGCGGATAAAGTTAGAACACCACCGAAAAACCCAGCACCGGTCCGAGCGCATTCAATCCTGGATTGGGATCAGTCGCGCCGCCATTGGAAAAATGCTGGAATTGCACGCCTAGCTTCACGGCGCTGTGCGCGTTAAGGAAAATTCCCACACCTCCGTCGATGAGAATGTTCAAGGTCAAATCCTGTCCCTGGCCACCGGGGACTCCCCGACTATCAATCCAGCCAACACCGCCTCCAGGACTGAAAAATAAATAGTAATTTTCCTCTCTCGGCCACCATTCCAGCGAGGGGCGCGCTGCCAGACCGAAGTAAGACGACTCGGGTCCGCCCGAAACAGCCTCGGCCAGGAGAGAGACGGTCGCACGCACGGCAAAAGTTCCTCCAAAGATTTCGGCCCGGAGATGACCCGGTGATTTCAAGGTAAATTGTGCGCTGCTGAGTCGATAAGGATGGGTGGCATTGGGTGAGGTAATTTTTGTTAGGTAGGAGGCGCTGATTTCAAAAATCGGTTGATCGAGACGACTAGCTGGCGAAAGCGCGAGCGGGGCAGGCGAGCCGGCATGCAAAGACCAGGCAAAACTCATTACCGTGCATAAAACGAGGAAGAAAGTGCGCATGAGATTATTCTGCCATAGACCGTGGGCCATGCAAGCGGCTACAATGCTAACCGAGACGACGTTTGATCGCTTCCACCGACAGGCGGGGGATTTCTCGCAGCGTATCGACCAGACCGGCATCGATCCGGGCGACCGTCTGCAAATAAAGTCGGGGATGAACCAGGGCAAGCTGCGAAAGCCGGGTGGCTGCGGCGGCTTGTTGCAGGGTTTCGTTGGCGGCAAGCACATCTTCGCGCACAAACAGGAGCAAATTCTGGCAGAACCACCATTTTACATCGGGATTATCCCAGATTTTCTCACGAAAAGGATCGAGAACTCGGAAGCCGCGCGCAGTAAATTTTTCCACCCAATAGTGCGGCCAATGCAGCAACACCTGATTGGGTCCCCCCTGATGAGGCACGGGCGCGGAAAAGAGCGAAATGGGAGCCAGCGCCACCAGATCATCCATAAAAGCATCGACCGTTTTATCAGTTAGATGACCCACCACCTCGTGACACATGGAAAGGGCGAAAGTGCGGTCGAGACGGAAGCGTTCGCGAAGATCGAAGGGTTGAAATTTTTCCTTGGGGATCAGCAAAAGATCGCGGTCCACGTTGGGCAGATCGATCCCGAGGATGTCGCCCACACCGTTTTCTTGAAAAACCGACAGCCAGCTTCCCAATCCGCAGCCCAAGTCGATGATGGATGCGGGTTTCAACAAGTCCAAAACGAGGGGCACAATGATTTCCGCAGAGAGACGCGATCCCCCTTCGGAAGGCTCCAGAATGGAATAATAATCCTTATCATATCCAGGAATATTCTTCGTGTCGGGAGCGGGATTACTCGGCTTACTCATCAATCTAAAAAAACAGCTTCAACCGAGATGTCAACCCAAGTCGTCTTTAAGCATTATTGTTTCCAAATCCCTCTTTCCATCCGAAAATCTCATTTCCGTTTGGCACGATTACCGCTGCAAAGAGAATCTCTTACCCCCAATCCTCGAACATGCGAATCCTGATAGCTGATGATCAACGCGACGTCGCCTTCCTACTGGCGCAAATGGTGGCTTCGTGCGATCACGAAACGGTCGGCATTGTGACCACTGGCGGGCTCGATGTCATTGCCGCTTACGATCGTTTACGTCCGGAAGTGGTGATCATGGACATCAACATGCCGCGGACCAATGGATTTACGGCGTGTCATGTTCTGCGTTCGCGGTTGCCTTCGCCCAAGATCGTTTTTTTCAGTGGATTTTATCGGGAGAATCATCCGTTTGTAATGAACGCGGGAGCTGATGCCTATCTGGCGAAACCGACGGATGTGGCCACGTTGCAGGCCGTTTTAAGCAGTTTAGAGGCAGAAACGGTCCTCAACGTGGATGCGGCTTGATCCCATTCCTGAAGCGGCGCGTCTGTGACCGCTGATTTCTACCAGTCATAGATGATGTGGCCCCGATATTGCGGACACGGGGTAAGCAACCTGAAAGTCACCTAAAATGAGCAGCCAATCTGTTGGTAAAAAAACACAGCCGCAAACGCTACAGCGAAGAGTTCAAGATCAACGCGATCAAACTGCTGGATGAGGGCAATCGCGCCCAACAAGTCCTTGCCACCGAACTGGATCAGCTTTGTGACGCTCAACTCTTTTTCAATAAAAGATCTGTCCCTTATTTTGGCCGTGTCCCTTAATTTGGCCGCTGACGACGTGCTCCGCGAAGTTTGGCGCATCAAGGACGAACTCTCCGCCGCCTACGGCCACAATCTCGACCGCCTCTTTGCCGAGGCCCGCGAGCGCCAGCGCATATCTGGACGCCCGTCCGTCTGAATAAAAGATCCGTCTGAATAAAAGATCTGTCCCTTAGTTTTGCACCCACCTCTTCCACACCGCCACCGTAAATAAAAGATCCGTAAATAAAAGATCTGTCCCTTAGTTTTGACCGTGGGCTTCAGATTCCAAGCCTCCAAAAATTCTTCGATGGAGTTTTGCAAATCGGGCACGCTGACGAAACTTCCGCGACGGATGGCTTTCTGAGTTAATTCTCCAAACCAGCGTTCCACCAAATTTAACCAACTGGAGCTGGTGGGTATAAAGTGACAGACAAATCGTGGATGTCTCTTGAGCCAAGCCTGCACATGAGGCTCTTTGTGCGTGCCGTAGTTGTCCATCACTAAATGAAGGTCGATATCTTTTGGAAACTCAGCGTCTAACCGACGGAGAAACTTTAGCCACTCCTGATGCCGATGCCGGGAATAACACTGGCCGACCACCTGACCGGACAGCACATTGAGGGCGGCAAATAGCGTTGTCGTGCCATTGCGCTTGTAGTCGTGGGTCATCGTACCACATCGTCCCTTCTTGAGCGGCAATCCAGGCTGAGTGCGGTCCAAAGCCTGTATTTGGCTCTTCTCATCCAAACACAAGACGAGTGCTTTCTGAGGTGGATTCAAATAGAGGCCCACCACATCGGTCAATTTCTCCAGGAATTTCGGATCACGTGAAAGCTTGAATGTCTGAGTCAGATGGGGCTTTAGGTTGTGCATTTGCCAGAGACGACTAACGGTGTCTTTACTGACGTTTTTCTCCTTGGCCATCGAACGGCAACTCCATTGTGTCATCCCTTTTGGTTTCGTCTGTAAGGTCGCTGTAATGATCCCATCGCGGACGTCTTGATCATAATGTGCTTTGCGCCCCCGTCCGGGTGCAATCTCCCATACCTGCCCGATTCCCAAGTCACGCACTCGCTTGCGCCACAGGTTCACTGTGGGACGACTGACTTTAAGACGATTCGCAATCAACTGGTTCCTCTCTCCGTCAATGGCACCCAGAATAATGCGACAACGAAGTGCAACCTGCTGGGGAGTTCCGTGGGCCGATTCCCATTGTTCGAGCTGGGCTTGATCCTCGGAAGTCACCGCAACAGGAAAAAGTGATTTTGACATGAAGTCGATCATATCAAACGTCAGAATACTGTAAATCTATTTACGCGACACTACACTAGCTGTTTGGGCGTCAAACTTGCGCAGTGCTTTCGACGTTATTGGAAGTCGGTTACCGCGTGCAACCACATTCATAGGCCTCCAGCCTTAAGCCACATCATCAACCCCTCACTGCAGAGCGGCCCAAATGCGGCATTGCACGAACCGTCGTCTTGGGGTGTAACTATGCTCTGGATGCAACTCCGTTCCACTCTCACCGTGGTGATCCTGAATTTCCGGACACCGGACGTGACCATCGATTGCCTCAGGACGCTTGTTCCCGAAGTGGATGCGAATCCCGGGATGAAAGTCATTCTGATGGACAATGCATCGGGGGATGATTCCGTTCCGCGGATCACGGAGGCCATCCAGAAAAACGGGTGGACCGGTGGTTGGCTCAACTTTCGAGCCGGGGCAAAAAATCTCGGTTTTGCCGGCGGTAACAACCTGCTTTTACTTGAGGAGATGTGGGCGGAAGCCCCTCCGACATATTTACTTCTTCTCAATAGCGACACGCTTGTGAGCCTCGGCTGCATCTCTGCGTGCATCCAAGCGATGGATGCCGACCCGAAGATCGGGGCCCTCAGTTGCATGCTGATCCAGTCCACATCCCGCGACGGAACGGTTCAGAACATTTGCAGGAAATTCCCTCATCCACTTCTTGAGATAGTGCGCGCATTTGGTTTGCCGTGGCTGGCACCGGCTCTTTTCCGTTGGGCGGATCTTGAGGATGCAGGATGGGACCGGACCGCCGGGCCGCGGGATGTGGACTGGATCAGCGGAGCATTCTTCTTTGCGCGAACTACTGCGTTGAAGGACGCCAGGGTTCTGGATCAGGAGTTTTTCTTTTACGGCGAGGACTGCGAGTGGTGTCACCGGCTCTGGAAACACGGTTGGCGGATTCGCTTTGAATCTTCGTCGGAGACCGTTCACCTCGCCGGCGCCTCCTCGGACTCGACCCGTGTCCGCAACCGCCAGCGCGATATTTACACTTGGAGGGCGCGGCTGCTCATACAGCGAAAATGTTATGGGAAATTGGCGGAGGCAGCCGTGCGCGGCAGTTACATTGGCATGTTCGCCATGCGCCTTGCGTTGCAAACACTAACCGGGCGAGGTAACTCGAAAAAGGCCGCTGATCTTCGGGATGGATTGGAAGTGCTTTGCAACCTTGCTAACGCCGAGTCTCTCCCGGCTAGATAATCCCCTTCAATTCCATCTTGAAATCCACGCCTCTAAGAATTGCGATTGTCCTCCCGGGACTTCACCGGGTGTGTCGTGGTGCCGAGGTGGCCTTTGAGTCAATTGCGATCGAACTCGCACGCATGCCTGATGTTGATGTGACCTTGTTTGGATCTGGTCAACCGCGGAGCGACAGACCTTACAAGTTTGTCCATTCGGGATGCATTCCGAGGGAACGCTTTGAGCGCTGGCCATCCGTGCCGGTTTTTCGTTCCGAATACGTTTGGGAGGAACTTTCCTTTGTTCCGGGTTTGATGCGAAACTATCGCAGTTGCAATTTCGACATTACGGTCACGTGCAGCTATCCGTTCATGAACTGGGTGCTAAGAGCTTTTCGTTCCAACCGCAGCCCGGCGCATGTTTATGTCACACAAAACGGCGACCATCCAGCCGCTACGCCGTCGAGGGAATACCGGCTTTTTGGTTGCGAGGGACTTGTTTGCACCAACCCCGAGTATTACGAGCGGAATAAGAGCCGTTGGTTGAGCCGTCTGATTCCGAAT
>JBBRFA010000128.1:0-6502 GCA_038225185.1 Chthoniobacterales bacterium | reverse complement strand
CGGGAGTCAAACCCACAATCCAGCACTCGTTGGCACTTCCAAAAGTGGAATCCTGCCATCGCCGTGACAAAAAAGTGCACTTGAGGGGCTCTTCCGAGTCATCCGCTAGTCCTTTTTTCTACTTTATACCTGTCACCAAGTTTTCAACAATTCAACCAGTCACCAAGTCTTCAACCAGTCACCAAGTCTTCAACCAGTCACCAAGTCTTCAACCAGTCACCAAGTCTTCAACCAGTCACCAAGTCTTCAACCAAGTCTTCTCAAAATAAGGGGTAGAAGAAAAATGAGCTTCACGCGAAGGTGCGGAACCGCGAACGCAGACTAGGGGGAGAACAGTGGGAATGTAAATGCAGAAATCCTGCTGCCTCCTATCCTGTGAGTTTTCGATCTGCGTTTTTTTACCAGATGGCCTTTGCCGGCGGGAATGCGTGGATGTGCTCGTCCTTGGTGAGCAGGGGAACATTGAAATGACGCGCTGTCGCCACGATCGTGCGGTCCGCCGGATCGCGGTGTTCCCAGGGAAGGAGCAAGTTTGCCAGCCAAAGCTCGGCGTCCACCGGCACGAACTGCAGCGCCCCCGTCAGGGAAATCCTGCGGGCAAACTCTTCAATCGTGAGACCAATCTCCAACTTTTGGTTTTTGATCTTCAGCCCAATTTCCCAAAGCGAGATGGCACTTGCATACCCCCCTTCCTGCTCCATCCGCGTGCACATCCTCAGTGCTTTGGCAGAAAGCTTTTCGCGGTCCAGTGCCCACCAAAGCAGGACATGTGTATCCAGGCAAACCATCACATCTCGGGCCATTCGCCGCTCGTCGGTGCCATGATGTCCTCATGGTAAACCACCTTTCCGGCCACATCGGCGAAAACGCTCTCCACCCTCGCTTTCGGCGGAACCAGAGAGGAAATTTTCAGCACTGCCCGACCACGATCCGTCACCACCAACTCTCCGTGGTCACGCTCCAGTTGACGAAAAACACTCAGCATCTCGGCTTTTAAGCGGCTTTTTGAAATGGTGGTCACCGGTTAAAATTACTATAGTCACGACCATAGTCAAATCAGGAATCCTGCGATTTCCAACGGCTGTTTCCCCATAAGGGCGGGCCTTCCATCAGATGGGTTTTCTTCACTGAGTGGTCGTCGGGCAACGCGCAGACTTCGCCTAGAAGGCGCACGCTGCTGCGGGCATCCGGCGACGAGAGACGTGCCGGGGATCTCACAGAACAACTGTGCTAGGCACATCTCCGCCGTCGCCGTGCTGGAAACGGGCGATCAAGGCGGGTTGAGAGTGGACGTTAAAAAACCGGAAGACGTCCTTCACGTAGCCATCCACGGTATGGACGGAGAGCTCCAGATGCCTGGCGATCTCCGCACGACTCTGCCCCTCGAGAAGGAGATTCAGGATGATGCGCTGGCGCGGCGCAAGGCGGGTGACTGTCGAGCCGAGACTTGAAGGGAGAACGGCAGCGTGGAGCCAAGGGACTTCCCCGAGGATAATATGAGTAACGCGGGAATCTCTGGCGCTAAACGGCGGGCGGCCCGGGCGCCGGTAAACGCCGATCTGAGAAAGCGCGCCGCCGCGCCCTTGCTGGATGGAAAGAATGACCTGCTCGACACCGGCGGCGATCCAGATGGGATAAACAGCCGTCTGTGGGAAACGTCCATGCACATCGATTTGATCGCGCAGCCGGGTGAGGTGAGTCTTTTTTTGCTCAAACTCGTGCGTGAACAGCGTATTCAACATGCCGGTATCGGGATGCTCGAGGGCTTCCTGGAATTTAGAGGATTGTTCCGGCGAAAACCCGTCGGTGAGGAAACCGGAGTTCAACGGCACCTCTCCGGGTTGGAAGCTGAAGGTGGTGGCCCAAGCCCACGAATCTGCGTCGATGAGCGCACACAGCCCGGTCATAAGGAATTGTTTTTGGCCGACAAGACCGTCCTCGATGGCGACGACCTCGCCGAGGAGGCGGACGATGGCACGAGCGTCGGGTTCGGATAACGGTTCGGGTTTTTCCATGATCATCTTCTTAAGGTCCGTCGCCGCCGTCGCCGTTCTGGAAACGGGCGATGAGTGCAGGTTGGGAGTGAACAACAACTTTACCTGTCACCATGTAGCTTGTCGGCTTAAAGAAAACTGAATCCGTCCGCTTTTGTCAAAACTAAATGCTTTTTTTGTTTAAAAATTCCCTTTCTGGCAATTTCTCTGGCCACGATGGCAAAAAATAGACGGTAGCCTTTTCGTCCGGCATACGTAAAAGTTACACACTATGACCATTTGGGACTACGCCAACCCTCAACTCCGCGATCTCGTTGCCTACATTCCCGGCAAACCCATCGAGGATGTCGCACGCGAACTCGGACTCGACCCCGCGCAAATCATCAAACTCGCCTCGAACGAAAATCCACTCGGCCCCTCGCCCATTGCCAAAAAAGCAATGATCGAGGCGCTGGATCGTGCCCATTTTTATCCCGATGGCGGCGGCTATTATCTGCGCCAGGCCATCGCGGAAAAAACCGGTCTCTCCCTCCACAACGTCATCCTCGGCAATGGCTCGAACGAAATCATCGAATTTCTCGGTCACGCTTTCCTGCGGCCCGGCGATGAAATCATTGTCGCCGAACACGCTTTCGTCGTTTATAAAATCATGGCCACACTGGCCGGTGCCATCACCGTCGAAGTGCCCGATCCCGGGTTTGTGCATGATCTTCCTGCGATGGCGGCTGCGATCACTCCCCGCACCAAGCTGTTGTTTGTCGCCAACCCTAACAACCCCACCGGCACACTCGTGGATGAAGCCGCGCTGGATGCTCTCGTGGCCACGGTGCCGGCGCATGTCATCATCGTGCTCGACGAGGCCTACTACGAATTTCTGCGCAACCCGCCGCGCACGGTGAACTACCTTCAGAAACACGATAACGTGGTCATTCTGCGCACTTTTTCCAAGATCCAGGGCCTGGCCAGTCTGCGCATCGGTTACGGTCTGGGCAGCGAGGCCCTCATCGCGGTGTTGCAAAAAACGCGGCAACCTTTCAATGCCAACGCCATCGCGCAGGCTGGTGCGCTGGCTGGGTTGCTCGATGAGGAGCACCAGGAAACGACGCGCCGGATTACGTTCGAGGGACGCGATTATCTGGAGTCCGAATTTCAAAAGCTCGGCTTGGAATACGTCCCGAGCGAAGCGAATTTCGTGTTGGTAAAAGTGGGCGACGGCGCAAAAGCCTTCCAATCGCTCATGGCAAAAGGCATTATCATACGCGCCATGGGCGAGTATAAACTTCCCGAATGGATTCGCGTGAGCGTCGGCACCATGGACCAAAACCAGCGCTTCATCGAGGAACTGAAAACCTGGCTGCGTGGTTAGCAACGGAATAAGATTTATGGGACTTATGGGACCTGTAGGACCTATAGTGCTTACACAAATTATACGACCTGTAAGCCCCATCTCCCAATGACCGACACCATCGCCGCCATCTCCAGCCCCTTTGGCGAGGGAGCCATCGGTGTGCTGCGCCTGAGCGGCCCTCGCAGCCACGAAATCCTCGCCTCCCTCTTTGCAGGCCATCTCGCCAGACCTCGCAAGCCAACCCCGCGCAGGCTAACCCACGGTCTGCTCTCCAAAAATGGCCAGGTCCTCGACGACGTTCTTGCCACCACGTTTTCCGGCCCCAAAAGCTATACCGGCGAGGACATGGCCGAGATCTACTGCCACGGCGGCATCCTGGTTACCCGGCGCATCCTCGATGCTTTGCTGGCCTCCGGTGCGCGCCTCGCCGAACCCGGCGAATTTTCCTTCCGCGCCTTTGCCCATGGCAAAATGGATCTTACCCAGGCCGAGGCTGTGATGGATGTGATCCGCGCCCAGACCGATCTGGCTTTGCGCGCCTCCCAGGAACAACTTTCGGGCAAATTGGGCGAGGCCATGATGGCTTTGCGCACCGAACTCCTCCAAATCCTCGCTCATCTCGAAGCCTATATCGATTTCCCCGATGAAGACATCGATCCCGAGACCGGGGAACAGTTTTTTCAACGCGTGACTCGTGCCGTCGGGGAGATCGATCGTTTGTTAGCCACCGCCAGTCGCGGACGGCTTCTTCGCGAAGGTGTGCGCACCGTGATTTACGGGGAACCCAACGTCGGCAAGAGCAGTCTGCTCAATACCTTGAGCGGATTTGATCGGGCCATTGTGAGCAGCACACCTGGCACCACGCGCGATTTGATCGAGGAAAACATCAATCTCGGTGGGGTTCACCTTCGCCTTATCGACACCGCTGGCATTCGTGCTTCCGAGGACGAGATCGAGCAGCAAGGCATGGCTCGCAGCCGGCACGCTCTCGACACCGCCGACCTCGTGCTCCATCTCGTTGCCGCCCCCCACCCTCCCGGCGAAGCGTTGCCGGGGGATAACATTCTTATCGTCGCCAATAAAACCGACCTCGGCCTTCATCCCGGATGGGAAAATCGCGCCATCCCGATCAGTTGTCAGGAGCAAACCGGCTTCGATCTTCTCGAAAAAGCCATCCTCGAAAAGGTTTTTGGCGGCTCTCTTTTACTGCAAAATAGTGAGATAGCCATCAGTGCAAGGCATAAAAACTGTCTAATTCGTGCACAGAAGGCTTGCCAGGAGGCTCTCCATGCCCTACAACAAGGTGTCTCTATCGAACTCATCGCCATTGAGTTGCATACCGCGCTCGATGCAATCG
This sequence comes from Chthoniobacterales bacterium, assembly GCA_038225185.1. Classification (GTDB taxonomy): domain Bacteria; phylum Verrucomicrobiota; class Verrucomicrobiia; order Chthoniobacterales; family DASVRZ01; genus DASVRZ01. The sequence continues at coordinate 1,803 of JBBRFA010000128.1, read as the reverse complement.
GCGAAGTTATGGGCCGGGTCGAAAGTGACGACATCTTGGGAGAAATCTTTAGCACCTTCTGCATCGGCAAATGAAACCATTTATTCACTTCACCTATCAAAAAATACTTAAACCCGCACTCTTCGCTTTCGAACCCGAAAAAGCCCATCGCATCGCCATCGGTCTGCTCAAGAGCGTATCCCGTCATCCCGGCATCCTGGATATCTTGCAGCAGATTTACGCGGTAAGAAAACCCGTCACCCTTTTCGATCTCACTTTTCCCAATCCTTTGGGACTCGCCGCGGGTTTCGATAAAGACGCCGAAGCCCTCCCCGCCTGGGAAGCTCTCGGGTTTGGTTTCGTCGAAATCGGCACCGTCACAGCCGAGGCACAAACTGGCAATACCAGTCCGCGTCTTTTTCGTTACCCGGATAAAGGTGCCCTCATCAATCGCCTGGGCTTTAACAACGAAGGTTCCGTGGCAATCGCCGCCCGTCTCCGGCGTTATCAATCCACCGGGGTCTGGCCAAAAATTCCTGTGGGCGCCAATATTGGCAAATCGAAAAACACCTCGTTGGAAAACGCCCTCGACGATTATCTAACTTCCTTTCATCATCTGGAGCCGTATGTCGATTACATCGCACTGAATGTTAGTTCGCCGAATACTCCCGATCTTCGCAAGCTCCAGGAACGCGATGCTCTCGAACATTTGCTCCGCGGGATCCAGACCGCCAACGCCAAGCTTGCCTCTCCCAAGCCACTCTTATTGAAAATCGCTCCCGATCTTGCCTGGGAACAAATCGAGGAGATTATTTCCGTCGCCACAGCCGAAAAACTCTCCGGCCTTATCGCCACCAACACCACCATCGACCACTCCACCCTCGGCGAAACGACTTCGCAGGAAGGCGGTCTTAGTGGCATTCCTCTTGAAGGACGCGCCACTTCCATCGTTGATTTTATTCGTCGTCGCACCGACCTCCCGATCATCGGTGTGGGTGGCATTCACGATGTGGAATCGGCCCGCCGCAAACTCGATATGGGTGCCAACCTCATCCAGCTTTACACCAGCTACGTTTATCAGGGCCCTTCCATTACGAGCGAGATCGTGAGTGGACTTGGCTAGCAGATCGTTGGCGCTTCATCGCGGGTATGGTTTTTTGTCCACAGATTTCACAGATTTCACAGATTTTAAGAACTGAAATCCTTTAAATAATCTGTGCTAATATCAGGGAACTTCGTTTACGAGCGAGATCGTGAGCGGACTCGGCTAGCAGATCTTTGGGGTTTCATTGCGGGGATGTTTTTGTCCACAGCTTTCACAGATTTCACAGATTTTAAGAACTGAAATCCTTTAAATAATCTGTGCTAATATCAGGGAACTTCCATTACGAGCGAGATCGTGAGTGGACTTGGCTCGCAGATCGTTGGCTTTTCATTGCGGGGATGCTTTTGTCCACAGATTTCACAGATTTACACAGATTTTAGGAATCTTAAAATCCTTTAAATAATCTGTGAAATCTGTGAAATCTGTGGATGCATTTTTTCCCACAGAATCCTGTAACAGGTCTAAGTCACTAAATTTTGACCGGTAAGCGTGCTGCATCCGATTCGATACAGGCGTCCAACACTTTCTGGATTTCTGCGCCACGCACGAAATCGGGATCGCCCGTGACCCCTTTGCGAATCGCAGTGATGAAACGTTCGTAATTGGTCGGGACAGGTTTGGCCTGCACCTCTTGCCAAGTGGCGGTATCGAGGTTTTTACCGCGGCAAACGCGATACGACGTGGTGGATTTATCCGAATCGATTTCCACCGTGCCTTTG
>JBBRFA010000127.1:0-6634 GCA_038225185.1 Chthoniobacterales bacterium | reverse complement strand
CGATAGAAACCTTGACACCCACCCCTCTCGATCCCTAAAACCAAGGCCCGATGATCATAGGGCCATTATCGGGTAGTCGAAAAAGCGAAAACACTGGGAGAAATTCATTTTTCTGCAAGGGAGACCCGGTGCGCAAGGGAGACCCGGTGCGCAAAGGAGCCAAGGTAAAAGCCGCGCTGGCTGCCCTAGCAGTTTTTCTCGCTTCGCATCCCGTCGCGATTTTTGCAGAGGAACCCGCCATCGTGCGCGTGGAAGAACCTTCGCCCGGTTCGCCCGATCCCGCCTTTGCCACCATCGTTAATGTTGCCAACGTGCCGGGGTCTCCCGCCAATCTCGCTCCCGGGAAGGAAACCCTCTCACCCCCGCCTCCCTCCATCGATGCCGCCCTGCTCGAAGAAACCGAGGACGCTGACGATTTTTGGAAGCCCGAACTCAGTGTCGGGAGCAATGTAAGTGTGGTGTTCGACGACAACCTCTTCATCGACCCGGTGGACGAGGTTTCGGATACGATTCTGGTCACCTCCGCACGGCTCACCGTCGCTTTTGGTAATGTGCAAAGCTGGGCCGCTCGTTTTATCAACGTCACCTCGCGCGCCTTACTGGCCGATGCGGAGCGTGGCACCGATAATTTGCTGGCCATTACCTACGCGCCCACGGCTGGTTTCTTTTTCGATAACGACACTCTCAACACGGTTGATCACGACCTCGCTGCCACCGTGCGCTGGAATTTTCCCAAACTTTCCTTCGCACTCGATGGACGTTTTCAATCCCTCTCCGATCCCGATCCCGAGCTCGGCACCCGCGTGGACCGCACCCTGGCCACTGGCGATCTCGCGATTCGCTATCCCTTTACCGAAAAAACCAGCCTGGAACTCGATGGCAAAATCGCCACCCGCGATTACGACATCGGCACCGATTCCACCCAATGGGATGCGCGCGCTTTTGGCCTCTATCAAATCACCGAAAAAACCTTCCTTGGCGCAGGCTTCGGTCTGGGTTGGCTCGATCTTCAGGAAGGCGACTCCGAAACCTTTCAGCAACTTCTCCTCCGATTGCGCTACAATTCGTTTTCCAAAGTCACTTTCATCGCCTCCGGCGGCATAGAATTCCGCCAGCTCACCGCCGGCGAGGATCAGACCAACGGCGTCTTCGAGATCGGGCTGGCCTGGCAACCTGCGATCAATACCGAGATTACCCTTTCCGCGTTTCAACGCACCGATCCTGCCGCCAGTGGTCAATCCCAGACCATCGAACGCACCGGGATCGCCCTGGGCCTTAACCAGCTCCTTTTTCAAAAATTCACCCTCGGCGTTAACATCGATTATACCCAGGCAGATTTTTCCCAAAACGAACAGGCGCCCGGCGATACCCGTTCCGATGCCAATTTCTCCATCTCCGCCAACCTCGGGTTCGAGGTTACCGAATACGGCGTCGTCCGCCTCGGCTACACCTGGCGGCAGAACGATTCGTCCGACGACACCATTAGCTACGAGTCCAATCAGCTCTCCCTCTCTCTCACCGTGGTTTTCTAACTTATGCGAAAATTACTCCCACTGTTTCACCTGCTCATGGTGCTGGTCTTTGTCGAAAATGCTGTTTCTCAGGAAAAAGATCCATCCGCGCGTTCTCAAACCGTCCCCTCGCTCCTGGTCCCCGACGACGTCGTTGAAATATCCGTCTTCCAAGAGGATGATCTCCTCACCAAAAGCCGTCTCTCGCCCTCCGGCACCATCGTTTTTCCTTTGTTGGGTGAAGTGAAAATCGGCGGACTCACCCCCGAGGCAGCGACCAAGGTGATTCGCGATTTGCTTGCCAAAGATTACCTCGTCAATCCCCAAGTGACCGTCTCCGTGGTGGATTATTCCAAGCGGCGTTTCACCGTCCTCGGCCAGGTGCAAAAACCCGGTTCCTACGAAATCCCCGACCGCGGCGAAATTAGCCTGCTCGAAGCCATCGGCATCGCCGGTGGCTACACCCGCATCGCCAACCCCTCAAAAATCACCCTCAAACGCATCGAGTCTGGCAAGGAAATTACCTATCGCATCAACGCCAAAAAAATGGCCGACTCACGCGCAAACAATTCCATCTCCATCAAACCGGGCGACGTGATCTCAGTAGCCGAAAGCATCTTTTAAATGAGCGACACTTCTTCATCGAAGCAATTTCGATCCGCCCCCCCCGAGATCGATCTCTTTAAACTCTTTCAAATCCTGCGCGACAACCTCTGGATTTTTCTAGCCACCACCCTCGGCGCATTGCTCCTGGCTTTTTTCTACCTCCAAAAAACCCCGCCACTCTTTGTCTCCTCCGCCGTGGTCCAGGTTCAGCAGTCCACCGCGACACTTACCAAATTACAAGGCGGTCAAACGGAACCTCTCGACTCCGAAGTCATCAAAACCATCGAACAAAATCTCTCCAGCCGCAGCCTCATCGAGCGTGTCGTGGTCAATCGCGAACTGGCCCTCACCCCAGCGCAACTCGATCTCCCCGAACGCCCCAACCAGCCTTACACCCCCGAGGAACTGGCCAACGCTTTGCAACCGAATATCTTCGCCGGGTTGCAGCGCGGCACCTGGCTCATCGGCGTCTCTGCCAGCAATCGCGATCCCGTCGTTGCCCAAAAAATCGTCAAAGCCGTCCTCGCCGAATATCGCGCCCGTCTTTCCGAAGAAAAAATCGCCGCCGCCGAGGAAGCCAACCGCGATCTTCTCGAGGAAGCAGATCGCCAAAAAGTAAAACTCCAGCAATCGGAGGAAGCCTTGCAAGCTTACAAAGAATCCACCCAGTCCGTATCTCTCGAAGAATCCCAAAACATCATCGTCGGTCAGCTCCGCGATCTCAACACCCGCTACGCCGAGGCCCAGGCCGACCGCGTGCGCTACGAAGCCGCCGTCGGAGCCCTCGCCCAACTCTCCGACCGCTCCAGCGCCACTCTCCTCGCCATCTCGGCCATCGCCGCCGATCCCGGCGTGCAAGCCCAGAAAAAAGCCATCTCCGACCTCGAAGCCGAATTCGCCAACCTTCAAAAACGTTACCTCTCTCAACACCCCAATTATATCCAGGCCGAAAGCAAACTCCTGGAACTTCGCCAGGGCCTCACCAACGCAGCCCAAGGCGCCGCCGAGCGCATCAGCAATCTCTACTCCACCGCCCAGGAAACCGAGCAAATGTTTGCCACAAACCTGCGCGCCCAGGAAAAGAAAGCCCTCGAACTCAATCAAATGGCCATCCAATACAATGTCCTGCTCCGCGAGGTCGAATCCACCCGCGCCCTCTTCGATGCCGTCCTGGAAAAACTCAAACTCACCGACGCCACCAAAGGCTTCGATCAGGATACCATCCGTCTCCGCGACCCGGCCAATCTGCCCACTTATCCCACCAAACCTCGCAAAAAACTCATCCTCGCCGGTGCCCTCATCGCCGGCCTCGCCCTCGGCCTCGGCATCGCCGCCCTCCGCCATTTATTAAACCTAAGCCTGCGCACCGTCGATGAAGCCGAGCAAATCCTTGGGCTACCCGCTCTCGCTGCCATCCCCCGTGGCTCCATCGGCACAGACAAAGCCGCCCAGCTCCCCATTCTCCATGCCCCCTCCGAACTCGTCGCGGAAGGGTTCCGCTCCCTGCGGACCTCCCTCTCCTTGTTAGATACCAATCACACCCCCACCCGCGTCGTTCTTTTTACCAGCGCAATACCCGGCGAAGGCAAGTCGTATTGCGCCTCCAATTACGCCGCCTCTCTCGCCCAACAAGGTTTCCGCACCCTTCTCATCGACGCCGATCTGCGACTTCCTTCCCTGCAAACACTCTTTTTTGGCTCCGAAAAATCCGTGGGCCTCTCCGATTTTCTCACCGGAAAAAAACCCTTCGACGCTGTCGTGCAAGACACCGATGTAAGCAACCTCCACATCCTCTCCGCCGGTTCGGAACCCGGCCACCCCGCCGAACTTCTCTCCCAGTTCGGACGCCGCCGCGTCATCGCCACCGCAAGCAGTCTTTTTGATCGCATCGTCATCGATACCGCCCCCATCAATGCCGTGAGCGATGCCCTGCTTCTCCTCCACGATGCAGACGTGGTCACGCTCGTCATCCAGGCCGGACGCACCCCGCGCAAAGCCGTGCGCCACGCCTGCCGCCAGCTCGCCGAGGCCGGCAAAACCCCGGTCGGCTTCATCCTCAACCGCATTTCCACGCGTTCCGGCGCCGGCTACCACTACCATTACGGCACCGGCACCTACGGAAAAAGCGCCTATCAATCCGCCCCCGGCAATCCTGCCAGTTGAAAAGCGAAAGTAGCCGCCCCCCCACCACTGTTTAGCTGAGGTGGCGCCCGAGCCAGCGCAGACAATCCTGCACCCACGGGATGCCATCTTTCATCCCCAGGCCATGCCCACCGTATTGATAGCAGTGCAACTCGAACGGCACCCCGGCGGCTCGCAATGCCTGTGCGAAAAGCAACGAATCCTCCACCTGCACCACCCCATCCTCCACCGTGTGCCAGATAAAACACGACGGCGTGGACGCCTGGACATGGAGCTGGGCGGAAAGCAGGTTTTCCAGCTCCGGCGTGGGATTCTCTCCTAAAAGATTCCGTCGGGAACCACTCTCCGCCTTTTCCCTCATCGTTATCACCGGATAACTCAGCACCCCCAGATCGGGACGCGAACTTTGCCGCTCAATCGGGTCAGGATGATCCGGAATGCCGTCATCCCATTTGGTGAGCAACGTGGCAGCAAGATGACCTCCCGCAGAAGAACCGACGATGACGATTTTCTTAGGGTCGAATTGATGGTCAGCGGCCAGGCTGCGCACCGTGCGCAAGGCTCGCGCCGCATCCGTGAGCATCGCTGGATGACGATATCCATCCGTGCCCAGACGATAATTGCAGACGAAGGCTTTAAATCCCCAGAGTTGAAAAATCCCTGCATAACCTTCACCTTCCTGCGGCGAAAGAATTCCGTATCCGCCCCCGGGAAGAATCAGCACGGCAGCATCGTTGAAAGTCGTGCCAAACGGCTCGTAAACATCGAGCGTGGGAATGTCTTGCGGGGAGTCGCCCCTGGCCAGAGGGGCCGCACCCGGCCAGAGGGGGAGGGTTTTCACGGGATTGGTTTTTTGGGGTGGCGATAGGTCTTATAGGTCCCAAAGGACTTATCTTACCTATGAAAGTTATCAAGTTGCGGCGCCCGCCTCTTCCAGCACCATGGTGCCTTTGTATTTGTGTTCCTCGCCTCGAATCCCAAAATTATCCGCCGCCAATTCGGCGATGCGATCCAATTCCTCCTGGGTAAGACGCGGCGTGTCGGATGCCCTGGCAAACTCGGCGACCTGCTCCGCATTGTAGATGTTAGGCAGGGTGGAGGCCACCCGTGGATCGGCCAGCAACCATTGCAAGGCGGCCTGACCCAGCGTGCGCTCCCCGCTTTCTAAAAAGCGCAGGGTGTCGATTTTTTTCACCCCGTTGAGCAGCCAGCTTTTGGGGCGGTGATTGCGATGATCGTTCGGCGGAAACACCGTGTCGGCATTGTATTTTCCCTCCAACATCCCCGAGGAATGAGTCACCCGAATAAGAAATTGTGTGTCGCGTCCCGCCTCCGTCGCGGCCTCGTGGAGGGCGCGACCGGGGTGTTGTTCGAGCAGGTTGTAAATGTGTTGCACCGAATGGATGGAACGTTCGCGCAGACAGTTGATGCCTTCGTAAAGCCAGCCGATGGCGGGTCCGAGAGCGATGCCGGTGGCGCGGATTTTTCCCGCATCTTGCAGACGTTCGAGCGTGGTCCAGATGGCGTCATCAGCGACCTGTTCCATGCGAATGTTGTGCAGTTGCAGGAGATCGATGCGGTCGGTTTTTAATCGGGAAAGAGCGGCATCGGTGGCGCGAACGAGCGCTTCGGGAGAAAAATCGTGCGGAATTTCACGTTGCCCACGTCGTTCGTCGCCGAAATGAGTAAAATCGTAGCCAATTTTTGTCGCGATCACGATTTCATCACGGCGGGTGGGGAAAGCTTTGGCGATAAGTTCCTCGCTAAGCCCGTTACCATAAGTGTCGGCGGCATCGAAGAGGGTGATGCCCAGATCGAATGCCTGATGCATCAGCGCGATGGCTTCATTTTCGGTAAACTGACCCCACCACCCGGTGGAGACGGTCCAAAGACCAAAACCCACTTCGCTCACTTCAACCTCGGTGCCACTGTATTTTCTGTATCGCATAAGCCGTAAAAGTAACCGTGAACCCGAAAAAAGAAACAGGGGATGAATGGGTTTTTTCAAAAATGATACTTCCAACTGGCTGGCGATGGCCCTGATTTCAAGCTGTGGGAAAGTTTTCACAAAGCGTCATCGATAAGGCGTGATCGATGGCGATTGAAATAAACTGATTATTCATGGGCCACGCCGGAGTTGGGGAGCGCAGCGCGATCATTTCCACCATCATCGAGAGCTGCCGCCGCCTGTAGATCGACCCGAGTGCCGCCCTGCGCGACGTGCTCACGCGCTCGCCAACGATGACCAACAGGCAGGTCAAAGACACCACCCTGCAAGCCTCGGCCCACGCTCAGAAACAGGTGTCAACGCCAGGCAGAGTGACCGTCGTCCATAGGGGCCATAGTTGTCGTCGCTACGACATTTTTAAAGACTC
>JBBRFA010000126.1:0-6643 GCA_038225185.1 Chthoniobacterales bacterium | reverse complement strand
CAATGCAACATGACTGTTTCTTCTTGACGACGTATATCCGGTATATACATTTCAACTTATGACTGCATTGACCAAAGTCTTTATGTCTGGGAACTCGCAGGCGATTCGGCTGCCGCGGGCCTTTCGCATTGCCTCGCCCATAGTGAGAATCAGCCGGACTTCCGAGGGACTCCTCATCACTGACGAGGAAAACCAGCGCCATCGGGCCAGGAATTTTTCTGAACTGCAAGGGATCTGCCCGGATTTTCCCGAGGTCGAGCCGAATAAGCATCCTAACCTAGCGCGGGAAATCGAATGATTTTTCTCCCCGACACCAATTGCTTTTCAGCGTATTTCTCAAACAAATCACCGAATCTCAGTGCAAGGCTGAACAAAGAAATGGCAGCGGGAAAACTGGTGCTTTCCGTCATGGTTCTTGCGGAACTCGAATTCAATGTGTTCAAAGCCCAAAAGGTTTCCGGCACACAGCGGTTTGTGGAGACGGTTGCAAGGTTGAAGCAGATCCTTCCGCCTGAGCCGCTGGAGGAGGATTTCACGCTCCACTATGCCAGGATCCGCCTCCACCTTGAGGGCCAGGGAAATAAAATCGGAGATCGGGATCTTATCATCGCCAGCCACGCCCTCGCCCTCGGGGCATCCGTCATTACTCGCAATGTGCGCGAGTTTCAGTGCGTGCCCGGCTTGAATGTCGAAAACTGGCAAACTGAGGATTGACATCTGTCCTAAACTTTATACCCGTCACCATGTCTAGGGCGTCACCATGTCTAGGGCGCATGTCGAGGTGGACATCACGCGACCTCCCGTTTCCAAGACCAAAACCAATGAATCATGGCCGCCATGGGTTTCGCTTCGGTCCAACTTTACCCCATCGGCGTCTTGGATGGCGAATACTTCAAACTTTATACCTGTCACCATGTTTGACTTCGGTCCAACTTTACCCCATCGGCGTCTTGGATGGCGGATATTTTAAACTTTATACCTGTCACCATGTTTAACTTTACAACTCTACCCCAGCGGGGTCTTGGATGGCGAATACTTCAAACTTTATACCTGTCACCATGTTTAACTTGAATCGCTCAGCACCTACGTCACAGATCGTGCTGGACACGGCCGGTGTTTTTCCGTCGATACCGCCAAAGCCCAGGCCGGGCTTGGTTACGAGCCGCTCCACAGTTTTCCGCAGGGCATCCGCCGCATCGTGGCCTGATTCCTCGCCCACGAGGTCTGGTGCCGTCCGCTTTTGCCCGGGGGGAAATAAAATAAAACATCTTTGCCAAAACGCATCCGTTACGCTTTGATGCGCGGCACATGAACCAATCTGCCGTCGATACCGCTCTCCAAGATTGCCTGGCTCAAGCATCGGATGCCGGGGTCACCCTCGGCGAAATGCTGGAACGCCTCGGGCGGGCGGGCTTTTGCTTTGCCGCACTCCTGCTCTCGGTCCCGTTCGTCCAGCCGCTTTCGCTCGGGCCGCTGAACATGATCGGCGGCCTCACTTTTATGATTATCGGCTGGCAACTTGCGATGGGACGACAAAATCCCACCCTACCCAAAGCGGCTCGCGAGATCAAAATCCACGGCAAAGGCTGGGTGGGAGCGTTGAAATTGTGCCTGCGCATCCTCACCTTTTGCCGGAAATACACCAAAGTGCGTTGCGAAAGTTGGGTCACCGGCACGCACGGCGAAAAAGTCGTCGGCTGGTTGATTTTATCTGGCGGATTACTCCTCGCCGTGCCCATGGCCAGCCTGCCGCTCAACAACAGCCTGCCCGCGCTCATGATCCTGTTTGCCTGCATCGGCTGGCTGGAACGCGATGGCTTGATGGTCATCGTCTCACTCGCCTGGGGCATCGCCACCTTGATTTACTTTATACTGGTGGCCAAGGCCTTGTTTTTTGCCTTATCGAAAGTCTTCACGTGGATCGGCGATTTCTGGCCGTTTTAAGGGAGTAGGAAATAGGGGCGCCGCATTGCATGGGTCCTATAGGTCTTATAAGTCCTATCTCCTTGTTCCCAAACTCCCGTTTGGGAGATCGCTTGTCTGCGAAAGTCGCTTTCTTCGGCGTTCCAAACCGAGTTTGGCAGAGCAAGTGCGTCACCCCTGTTTTTGCCATGCGGGCTTGAAATCGAAGACGTGCCGGTAGTATTCCTTGCGCTGTAATTTACCGGCGGCAGCTTCGTCGATGATCACGCGGACGCTGGGATGCAATTGCAACGCGGATGCAGGGACCATCGCACTCACCGGGCCCTCCACCAAAGCCGCCACGGCGTCAGCTTTTTTATCTCCGAACGCGAGCAAAACGATTTCCCGCGCATCGAGGATGGTGCCGATCCCCATGGTAATGACGTGGTAGGGCACTTCCTCCCCGGCTGCGAAAAAATGGGCGTTGTCGGAGCGGGTGCGTTCCGACAGCGTCTTGATGCGGGTGCGCGAGGCGAGGGAGGAACTGGGTTCGTTAAACCCGATGTGGCCGTCGCTGCCGACTCCGAGCAGTTGCAAATCGATTCCGCCAGCATCGACGATGGCTTTTTCGTAGGCGGCAGCATGAGCCGGGACGTCGGCGGCAAGGCCATCGGGGATATGAATATTAGCCGCTGGCAACTGGATGCTGGCAAAAAGATGATCCTGCATGAAGCGTCGATAAGAAGCGGGATGCTCCGGCCCCAACCCCATGTATTCGTCGAGGTTGAAGGTGCTGCTTTGGGAAAAATCCATTTCCCCGGCACGATGCAGCCGGATGAGTTCCTGATATAGCAACACCGGCGTGCCACCGGTGGCGAGACCGAGAATGGCGTTCTTTTTTCGGCGCAACAACGATTTGAAATAAAGGGCGGCCTGCCGCGAGGCGGATTGAGGATCGGCGGTGATGATGACTTCCATGGCGGGGCGGATAATGAGTGATGCGCGTGCTCAAGACAAGCGCGAGGATTATCTCACTGCACTTCCCCAGATCGGATTACTGCGACTTTGCAATCCGTAGGTGATGGCCAGAACGACAAAGGAAAAGGCCAGCATCGCCAGCGACGTTTTTTGGGCTGCTTCATAATTGAGCGCCTGCACCTCATCGTAAATCGATACCGAGACGGTGCGCGTGATTCCCGGCAGATTACCTCCGACCATCAGGACCACCCCAAATTCGCCCATGGTGTGGGCAAAACTGAGCACCACCCCCGCCAGCACTCCCGGACGCGCCAGGGGCAGTGCCACTTTGAAAAAGACCCTCCAGCGATTGGCACCGAGGCTTTCCGCCGCTTCCAAATGGGATCGGTCCAGCATGGCAAATGCCGTTACAAAGGGTTGCACCGCAAAGGGTAGGCTGTAAAACACCGAAGCCACCAGCAATCCCTGAAAAGTGAACGGCAGCCGGGTGCCGAATAACGATTCGTAAAATTGCCCCACCGGACTCGTCGGGCTGATGGCCAGAAGCACGTAAAAGCCCAAAACCGTGGGCGGCAGCACGATGGGCAGGGCGACGAACGCCTCGACAAAAGGACGCCCCGGCCAGCGCGTCCGGGCCAGCCACCAGGCCAGGGGCAGGCCGATCACGAGCAGAATAAGGGTCGTGCAAGCCGAGAGCCGCAGACTAAGAAAGATGGCCTGCCAGTCCATAAGCTAGTTCTGGGGAAGCTGAAACCCGTATTTTTCCAGCACTTGACGGCCCTCGGGAGCCAGCACGAAATCACGGAATCGTCGCGCCGCCTCGGGTTGCTGGGTGGATCGCAAAATCATGCCGCCTTGTTCCAGGGGCGGATGCGCCGAGGTCGGGATTTCCAGGTAACGTCCCACTTTTTTCATTCGGGGCGACAGCGCCAGCGATAAAGCGAGCACCCCGATCTCGGCGGCGCCGCTTTCGACAAACTGCGCTGTTTGCGCGATGTTTTCTCCATAAACCAGGCGCGACTCGACCTGCTCATAAACTCCCAAAGAACGCAATGCCGCCACCGTCGCGCGCCCATACGGCGCATGTTGCGGGTTGGCGATGGCGATTTTCTTCGCATCGGCCCCTCGTAAAACCTGCATTCCCAGCCCCAGATCGAGCGGCGACTCGTTTTTTACCCACAAGACCAGATGCCCGATTGCATAGGGAAATATCGCATCATCGAGGGCATGGCCCGCTGCCGCAAGGCCACGCGGATACTCGATATCAGCCGAAAAATAGAGGTCAAAAGGGGCTCCATTTTGGATTTGTGCAAAAAAATTGCCGGAAGACCCATAAGAAATCTGCACTCCGATGGCGGGATGCTTTTTTCGGAATTCGTCTGCCAAATGATCCAGGGCAAACTTCAAATCGGACGCCGCGGCAATGGTTAGCATAGGCTTATCCTCAGCGGGACTGGCTTGCTTTTTACACCCCGGTGCGAGGGCAAAAACCAGGACCGCGCAGAAAGTAAATATCCAAAAATGCTTTGCGAACACTTTGAAGCAATAACTTACGCGAACCTTATTTCCAACTCGAAACCTTGCCAATCCCCTGCGAACCTCGTAACGGTAAATCTTTGCACCATGCACGACCCCATTGCCGCCGCACTCGCCGAGGATATCGGACCGGGCGATATAACCGCTGAGTTTTTCATCGCAGCCAGTTCCCAATCCGAGGCCCGTATTTTTGTCAAGGAACCCGCCGTGCTCGCTGGAATAGGGACGGCTGCGGAAGTTTTCCGGCGGGTGGATGCAGCGTTGGAGATAAAAACCGTCCTCAGCGATGGCGCCCGATTGCTCCCCGGCGATACCGTGCTCAGGATTTCGGGTGCCACACGTGCCATCGTGACCGCCGAACGCGTGGCGCTGAATTTTTTGCAACGTCTCTCCGGCGTGGCCACACTTACGCAACGTTACGTCGAAGCCATCGCTGGCACGCGGGCTCGACTTCTCGACACTCGCAAAACCACCCCCGGCCTGCGCCTGCTCGAAAAAGCCGCCGTCATCGCCGGGGGAGGCACGAATCATCGCCTCGGCCTTTACGACCGGGCCATGGTTAAAGACAATCATCTTCTCGCCGATGACCAACTCGCTCATTTGCAAGCCGCCATCGATCTCCTAAAAATCGCCCACCCCCAGGCCTCGGTCGAGCTGGAGGCAGATCGTCTGGAACAAGTCGCCGCTTTCCTAACCTTGCGCGGGGTGGAGTTCATTTTACTGGATAACATGAACCTCGAGGAGCTGCGCAACGCCGTAAAACTAACCAATGGCCGCGTCTTTTTAGAGGCCAGCGGAGGGGTAAACCTCGATACCGTGGCTCACATCGCAGCGACCGGGGTGGATTATATTTCCGTCGGCGCAATTACCCATTCGGCACGCGCCATCGATTTCTCTTTGGAACTAACATGACCTCCGGGGAAATCTCCCGCCTCTGGCGTGGCACCTGTGTCGGGCGCGAAATCCTGGTTTATCCCGAGGTGGATTCCACCAACGATCTGGCCCTGCAAATGGGTCGTCGCGGAGTCGCAGAAGGATTGGTGATTTTCGCCGAGGCGCAAAAAGCCGGGCGCGGTCGTCTCGGTCGAAAATGGGAGGCGGCTCCCGGTAAAAATCTGCTTTTTTCCATTCTCCTGCGTCCCACCTGGCGCGATGTTTCACGAATCAGCCTCGCAGTGGCTGTCGCAGTGAGTCGTGTGCTGGCCGCGCGCCTGCCCCAGCCGGTCGGGATAAAATGGCCCAACGATATTTTCGTTGGCGGGAAAAAACTCGCCGGAATTCTTTGCGAAGCTGGCGAGGGAATCGTCGTCGCAGGTGTTGGCCTCAATGTCGGCCAGACTTTGGAGGATTTTCCACCCGAACTGCGGGACCGCGCCACTTCGCTGCAACTGCTCACCGGCACGCCCTGGCATCGCCCCACTCTGGCGGCGCAACTTCTGGCGGAGCTCGACTTGCTTTATCGTTCGCTGCCGGATGGTTTTCCCGAAGTGATCGCGGAATGCGAACGGCGGAGTGTTTTGTTAGGGAAAACCATCGTGGTCGAAATCGGACATCGCCACATCGCGGGCGAGGTCGCCGGGATCGATGCGAGCGGCGCCCTGGCCGTGCGCGAAGCCGATGGCAGACACACCCTCGTCTCGGCAGGCGAAGTAACCTTACTACGTTCCTAATACCAAAGATCATGTCCCTGGCACTCATTACTTGCGGCCCCGCCTCCGAACCCATCGATGCGGTGCGTCAAATCACCAATTTTTCCACTGGCGAACTCGGGGTTTTATTGGCAGAAGGTCTGCAAAAAGCCGGTCATGCTGTCGTTTGTTATAAAGGTAAAAAAGCTGTCTGGCCCGATCCAGCCGGGGTCAAGGTGGAGCATTTTGGTGCCAATTCGGACTTGTTAGCTTTGCTCACCCGGCAGGCTGGGATGCAACAGCCTGCGATGATTTTTCATGTCGCCGCGTTGGCCGATTTTCGTATCGCAACCATCACTGATTCGCAAGGCCTGCCTCTTTCTGCAGGTAAAATCTCCAGTAAGTTACCGGAAATCCATCTTCGCCTTGTCCAGGCCCCGAAAATCCTCCCGATTCTACATCAGCTTTTTCCGAAAAGCCGAATCATTGCCTGGAAATACGAAGTCGAGGAAAGTTGCGAGGAAGCCGTGAACAAGGGACGCCGGCAACTCACCATTCCAGGCGTCGTTGCCTCGGTCATCAATGGCCCCGCCTATGGC
>JBBRFA010000125.1:0-6911 GCA_038225185.1 Chthoniobacterales bacterium | reverse complement strand
AGGGCTTGCCAGCTTCGATCATCGCAAACTCTCACGCCGCATGGGCGAAATCAGCTCCGCCCAGATAGCCGAAGTCAAAACCGCCCTCCGCGACTTGCTCGGGCTGTGAATTCGCCGGAAATAATGTCGACGAAAAAGAAGAATCAGGCCATTGCCTGAAGTCTTCCAACAAAGACTCTTTTGGTGCCGCTGGATTCCGAAAATGTTGCAATGCGACACCTGATCCCGATCCCTAATTGATCTTTGGCCCTACCCAGCTGACCTTGGACGATGTCTATTTCAATTATCACAGACATTCCGGTCTGGGTTCGTCCCCTCGCAAAACTCCTCGTATCGATGGGCTGCAACGTTCGAATCGCGGAATGCCCCGAAGAAATCCTGCGGGACGGGTTGATCGTCAATCGGGTATCCACCCTTCTCGCGGAAAAAGATAAGGCCCGTGCGAATCGGATTGCCGATTCCTTTCGAGGCTGGGACGACGAGGGCAGATCCGTGGTCAATGGATCACATTGCTTTCAGGTCGGCTGTAGTAAGCTGGCTCAGGCCAACCTTTTCAAGGAATGCGGCGTGCGCACCCCACGAACTTCGCTCGCTGTTCCCGGAGGCCGCGCCTTACCTGGACGGCCGGTTCTCCTCAAGCCGCCCGCAGGTGGTTTTGGGAAAGGAATACGAAGGCTTGCAGACGACGAACCCGCACCAGAGGATCTCTTTAATTCACGAGAGAGCTGGATCGAGCAGGAAATGCTTACCCCCGCGGACGGCTGTGTCCACCGGATCGAAATCCTCGGATCCGACATCCTTTACGAAGCCCGCTCGCCGGTCCAACCGAACCAGTTCAATTACTGCCTCGCTCATCCGGAACCGGATGTTACTCTGCTGCCTCCCTTGGAAATCAACCCCGAGATTGCAGAGGCCGTTAGAAAGATTTCGCGAGCGGCGAGGATGGAACTCGGCGCCGTTGAATACCTTCTTGATGAAAATGGCACCCCCTTCTTCATTGACCTAAATCCTGTTTCCAGCCTTCATCCCGGGGCGGCGGCTGTCCTCGGCAGCGATCCCCTTGCGACAACCGCCACCTATTTGATCCGTCGGCGAGGGATCCCGTAATTCCTAACTTTTGGGCGTTCGGCAGCACCCCCATGATGACTTCCCGCCGGGTCAATATCCTGATAGAGAAACCCCGCCAGAAGGAAGCGCCTGACGGGGTTTGAAAGTTTTTAAGGTCCAGCCTTGCGGCCGGGGCGCACAGAAAAAATTATTCGCCGACTTCGATGCCCACCTGGCGTCAAAGATCAAAGGGGGCAGGCTTGGTTTATTGATATTTTCCATGCTTCGCGGCGACAAATGCCAAAGCCCGAAAGGTGCCGAAACAGGTTCGTATCGAATACGCGATAGCATTTTACCATGTGATGGCGAGAATGGCCTTGTGTGAGGGGTCAGCGACGAATTGCACACTGGCATCAAGCCCCCCCGGCCCGCTGCTCTAAACGCACTGGGCGAAAGCCAGAGAAAGCGGGGGAGTCAAGGGAGAAGCCGACGGAGGGTTTCCACATCAATGCGATCCTGATCACGGTGGGTTTGTTTGCTCCGGATGAGATCGGGCAGAGAAAGATAAGGGATTTTCACGCCATCAATTTCCGCGTATTGCGCATTGGGAATCGCCTCGGCGTAGGTGACTTTCCACGCGCGCGTGCTGACATCTACCTCGACTTCGTCCGCGATTTTGACAACGAGATTTTCGACAAAATCGTCCGCCGTCAATTCCCTGGCGGCCCCATCGGCCAGCAGGGAGAGGGCGCCAATGACTTTTTGGAAGTTTTCCCGGTTCTCGGCGATGAGGATGTCCACATCTTCCGTGGCCCGGATGACGCTGTTGAGTATCATCGCCCAAGCGCCGATGACGAGATATTCGGCGCCGTGTTCATTGAGCAAACGGCAGACGTGCAGAAGGGGCCGGGGTGTCTCCTCCATCACCAGAGTCGGGGATTGGTTTGGGCGTTCCGCCAATGCTCGTAATCCTCGCGCGTTTGGAATTTTATGGCAAATCCCCGAGGTTTGGGCATCGGGGCGATCCGTTGGGCCTCCGCGATGAGCCGCTCCGCGCGCCGCACCGCTTCAGCGGGCGAAGCGGGAAACTTGGCGCGCGAGCCGACGATTTTCATGATTCGAGTTCCAGTGACTTCGGCCAAGGCTTTCACGGTTAAATCCTATCCGATTGCAGGGTGAAGAGCAACGGGGAATCGCGGCGATTCCGAAAGATTGGGTTATAGTTCCATTTCAGTCTTTTTTAAAAAACCCTAGGGCCTTGGGTTTGGCAGTAAATGGGGTCAGAAAAAAGCCAGCAATAATTAGCGTTTTTGATTTTGATTCTATTTTATGGGACTGAGCCGTTTTTGCGTTTTTCGTTCCATCCCCGCGAAAAGGACGCTCACACGTCGTGGGATCCCGTAATTCCTAACTTTTTGGCGTTCGGCAGCACTCCCATGATGACTTCCCGCCGGGTCAATATCCTGATAGAGAAACCCCGCCAGAAGGAAGCGCCTGACGGGGTTTGAAAGTTTTTAAGGTCCAGCCTTGCGGCCGGGGCGCATAGAAAAATTATTTGACGACTTTGATGCCCACCTGGCGTCAAAGATCAAAGGGGGCATAGTCAAAAGGGGCAGGCCGTGCCTATTGATATTCTGACATCGAAAATTTAGGTGGTTCCGCGTCATGTCAATACGCAGGGACTAACCCCTTTGACCCGCCAGACTTCCGCTCGGGAGCAAACTGGTAACCGTGGTTTTTTTGAATTTCGATCTGGATGCTGATCTACGGGCCGGTGATGCGGAGTCGGAGAAATACCCGGCTGGAATCATCAGGTGTGGTGGCGGTGACGGTCGCGTCGGGGGTGCCCTGGGTTACGCCGATTGCAGTCCACGGGGCGGAGGTGAGGTCGGTGGAACGTTGCACCAGATAGGTCAGTTCGGAGCGGGACCGGTTGTAGGTGTAGGAGAGGATGCCACCGTCGAGGATGGGCGTGGGGAGCAGGGCGGTGTCGCTGGTGTTGGGTGCGCCGCCGAGGGCGTATTCGAGGAGGAGGCCGAGTCCGTCGTGGTCGGTGTCGAGCGCGGGATCGGTTGTCGTGGCGAGGTTGTAGCTTTGCAGCCAGCTTTGGAAAAGGGTGAGGGTGGTGAGATTTACGTTTGCGGTGCTGGTGGAGGTGGCGGTCGCATTGACGGCGCGCAGGCGGTAGGAAAAAGCGGTGCCTGGTGTGGCGGTGTTGTCGTTAAAAGTGGTCGCGTTGGCAGCGGTGGTGACGAGGGTGGTCCAGTTCTCCTGGTCGGTGCTGCGCTCGATCTGGTAGCCGGTTTCGTCCCAGGCTTGATCGTTCCAGGTGAGTGAGACGCTGGTGGGTGAGGAGGCGCTGATGGCGAGGTCGAGCGGTCGTTTTGGTGCGCCGGTGAAGCCGGTGTAGAGGGTGAGGACACGGCCATTCGCAGAGGTGCGGAAGGGCAGGGCGGTGGCGGGGAGCACGGTGGTGGTGGCGCCGCGGGTCTCGCTGACGATGTTGATGTAGGGCAGGCTGTTAAAGTTCGACTCGGCGACGCAGGCGAAGCTGGCGGATGAATCAACGACGGTGAAGAGCGGCACGGTGCCGGGGTCTTCGGTGGAATAGTTGTGCAGGCCGAGAAGTTCGGTGAAACCGCCGTTGAGCGTTTCGAGCTTGGTCTGGCCGCGCTCGGTTTTCATGCCGAGAATCCACAAGGTTGCACCGTTGTTGGTAACGTTGGTAACATTACCGTTTTCGGTGTTGAGTTGCCGTGCCCAGATGCGGGCGCGGGGATTTTGGAAGTTGAAACGGTCGCTGACGACGTCTTCGATGAAGAGTTTTCCGCTGCTGGTGCTGATGACCGATGTCGCCTCGACGCTGCTGACGATGAGGGTGCGCGCGCTTTGTTGCACGATGGCGGGGTAGCCGGAGCGCTCGACGACGACGGCGGGCGCGGTGCCGTCGGTGAGGATGATGCGTCCACTGCCGCCGACGTTGCTCTGGGTGCCGGTGAGTCGGCGGACGTTGCTGCGGAGGAGCACGTCGCCATTGATGATGAAGAAATAATTGGGCGGAAAATAAACGGTGGTTTTGCCGGAGTCGATGGCGGCCTGGACGGCGGCGGTGTCGTTGGTGGAGCCGTTGCCGACTGCGCCAAAGTCGCGCACATTGGCCCATTCACTGGGCGCGTCCCACGGGATCGTGGGTGGGTCCTCGATGGGTAGCTGAAGGGAACGGGCGAGGGAGGGTTGCTGCGATTGCACGGCTTGGGTGGTGTATTCGTTGAGACTGGCGGCGGAGTTGACGATGCCGCCGTTGATCGTGATGCGATTAAGGACCGAGCCGTAGCCGGTGGTGATAACGTCGCGGGCGTAGAGGAAACCGGCGGTCTGGATCGCGTTCTGCGCCTCTGCGCCGGGCAGGCCGATGAAGCGTGCGCCGAGGAGCGTCGCCGCGCCGCCGGTCTCGATGCCGCCGAAGGGATTCTGCCCGTTGATGAACGCCGGGACGCTGTTCACGCTGGTAAAGTCGCGCACGGAAAAGACCTGGCCGTCGTTGCGCACGCCTGCGACGCGCTGGCCGCTGACGCGGATTCGTTCCAGGACGATGCCGTTGATCGCGTCTGCGGTTTGCACCCCGTAATCGAAGCCCTCGACTTCGACATCTTGCACGAGCAACGGGCCGATCTCGGCGGTGAACGCCATGTCCAGGCCATAGACGCCCTGACCGTCGCCGCTGACGATTTTGACTTTGCGAATGCAACCGAAGTTGTTCGCATTGAACTGCACGCCGCTTGCGCCGGGATTGCCGCTGCCGGTGTGGACGGTGAGATTGCGGATCGCGATGCCGAAGCGTTGCGCGGGGGCGGGACCGGTGAAAATGACGGCTTTGCGGCTGGCGGGAGTTTGGTAACCGACGGCGTTGTCTGGCAGGCGCAGGATGACGCCATCGCGGCTCTGGCCTTCCATGATGGTGTGCTTGTAATCGCTGGAACCGGGGTTTCCTGCGGGCCAGTTGAGAGTGGTGCTGACGTTGTAGGTGCCGTTTGGAAGGTAGATGATGCGGCGGCCATTGGGGAAGGCGTCGAGCGCGGTCTGGATGGCGACGGTGTCGTCGAGGCCGTCGTTGGGGATGGCGTTATAAGGAGGCTGGGTGACGTCGAGGATGCCGCTGCCTGCGGGGTAAATGATGTTGTCGGCTGCGGGTGGGGTGCCCACGACAACGCGCACTTCGCCGGGGGTGGAGTAGTCCACGGTCGTGCCCGGAGGTGCATCGAGCAGGACGAACTGGCCGATCCGTGAGCCGCCGTGTGTGACGATGGTGTAGCTGCCCGAGGGTGTCGCACCCGGGGTCACGCGCACCCATAGCCCGGTGCGCGCGCCGATGGCCAGGGCGCCGCTGAGCGCGAGACGGTCGCCGCTGCCTGGTGAGCCGAGTTGCACTTCGAGCGTGGCATTTTCCGCGAGAGCCACGTCGCCCACGACGTTAAGCGTGCCGATGCCATTTGCGGTGGCAGGGTCGCCTGGTGTAAGCACGCTGCTGCGGGTCGCGCCAGCAGTGACGGATGAATTCACGGTACCGGTGCCGCCGAGACGGCCGCCATCGACGGTCCAAGGAGCGACATTAGTGGCCGTGCCATTGAGCAAAAGCGTCCCGGCGGTGACGAAGCGTCCGCCCGACGCGCCCTGGATGCTGGCTGAGCCAGTGAGACGTGCGATGCCGGTGCCGGTTTTATAAAATGTCTCGCTAGCGCCCGGGGCGACAATGCCGTTCACGATCATCGTGCCGTGGGCCCGGAGTTCGATGCCCTTCTGGAAACCGGTCGAGTTTCCGTTCACGGTCAGCGTGCCGCCAGCATTTTGGATCAGCTTGACGCTGTTGCCAAAAGCCTCGGTACCGTATCCCGCGTCGAGCGTGTTGTTGCCTGTGCTCTCGATTTCCGCATTTGAGCCGCCGCCGAAGACGACGAGCCGTCCGTTGAAAAGTCGGTAGCCGCCCTGCAACACCACCCGCTCGTGAAAGCGCTCAATGCCGAGATCGACTTCCTTGTTCGGTGCGCTGGCGGGGAAAACGGGTTGAGTCCCACCTATCGGAACGAGATTGTTATCCCAATTCGATGCTGTGGCCCACAAGCCATCGTTGGCACCGCCGTCCCAGACGTTTGCTGCCTGAGCGGAGTTGAGAATGCAGAGGGCGAGAAGTGTGCCAACACTGCGCATCAAATGACGCGAATGTTTCCCTCTTACAAGGGTTGGGAATTTGGAAGTTTTCATCAGGGAGAATTTTTAGGCAATGTATTCACTTTTCACTTCAGCGCAATGGAAAAGCTACTCTTTCGCAGGTGAAGATGAAAACGGGTTTAAAAGGGCTAAAAAGTGGGGAAAGAGGCCGTTGATGGCTAAAGGTGGGTTGAGTGGCTGGAATACGAAACAGCAGAAACTGTTCCGCAGATTGCGCAGATTTACGCAGATTTAAAAAAAAGACAGGGACCTCATTAATCTGCGATAATCTGCGGACGAAAATGACTTTTTATGCGGGGCGTTCCACTGGGATGAGACGGTAATGCTTACTAAAAGACCCGTCCCTTAGTTTTGCACGTTCCTTAGTTTTGCAAAACGCGCCCTTATCGAGAGTAGTCCCCGCCCGCCGAGCCTCTCACTTCTTTCAGTTTTTACCATGCACGCCATTGTCCAAACCGTATGAAGGCCAGTAACTCGGCCCCGGATTTCCAGATCCGGTCCACATATACGGGATGAGGCCGCTTGCCAAAGTTCTTCGGATGTGGCATAAGATTCCCATGAACGCCACGCTCAGTCTCGATGAAGCCGGCAGGCTGGTGCTGCCAAACACAGCCCTGCGTGTGCTTGGCATGAAGCCA
>JBBRFA010000124.1:0-7095 GCA_038225185.1 Chthoniobacterales bacterium | reverse complement strand
ACTTGGTGACAGGTATAAAGTAGAAAAAAGGACTAGCGGATGACTCGGAAGAGCCCCTCAAGTGCACTTTTTTGTCACGGCGATGGCAGGATTCCACTTTTGGAAGTGCCAACGAGTGCTGGATTGTGGGTTTGACTCCCGGTTTGTTTCTCCGCAATCTGCCCAGCGTTATGGAAATCCGCAAAGCCCTCATCACTGCTGCTGGCAAAAACCAGCGGACGCTGCCCCTGCAATCCCTTGTTGATCGCGATGGGGTAACGAAAACGGCCCTCGCCATTATCGTCGAGGAAATTTTACGGGCGAAGATCGAGCAGATCGGGGTGGTCATTTCTCCCGGCGACGAAGCTGCTTATCGCGTGGCCGCAGGAGCGCATGCGGATCGGCTGACTTTTATCGTGCAACAGGAGCCGTTGGGTTATGCGCACGCGATTCGGTGTGCGGCGGAGTTTTGCGGGAAAGACGCGTTTTTGTTGCTCGTCGGTGACCATCTTTACCTGAGCGCGACGGAAAACGGTTGTGCGCAGCAGTTGGTGGATGTGGCGCGGGCGGAAAATTGCTCGGTCTCGGCGGTGCAATCGACCCACGAAAGCAAGCTGCCTTTTTATGGCGCGATTGGCGGGAAACTGGTGAATGCGGCCCAGCATATTTACCAAGTCGAGGCGGTGCTGGAGAAGCCGACGCCAACGGAGGCCGAGCAAAAACTCGATGTGCCGGGTTTGCGGGCGGGATATTACTTGTGTTTCTTCGGGATGCACGTGCTGACGCCGACGGCGCAACGGTTGCTCGCGACGCTGGAGCCGGGGGTGAATTTTCGGTCGGTGCTGGCGAAATTGGCAGGTCAGGAGCGGTATCTGGCCTGCGAATTGGAGGGGCGCCGCTACGATTTCGGGGTCAAATACGGGTTGCTCACGGCGCAACTCGCGCTCGCCTTGTCGGGGCAGGATCGCGACGAGGTGATGAGTGGCATCGTGGAATTGCTGGCGACGAAATTGAAATAACAGGCCATGCTCATTTCCATCATTCAGTCGGCGGACAGTGCGGTGCGGGATCAATCGCTGGACGCCATTTGCCGGGCGGCGACGTTTGAGGAATTGCTCGGGGAATGTGGCGAGCTGGATGCGTTTCGCCGGGGCAGCGATAATCTTTATGAACGGGTGCGGGCGCTGTTTTTTCTGCACGCGATCCATCGTTTCCACCTGCCGACGCGCCCGGAACTGGCGGGCGGCGGACAAATTCCCTTTGCAGGTTACGAGCATCTTTTGCAACGGCGCTTCGAGGAGGCGATTGACGTTTTTTCCGACGCCCAGGCGACCACGGGGGCGAGCGATCCGCTCTGCAGCGCGCTGGCGGCGGCGTATCATCGGCTGGCGTTTCAGACCCTGGCCGATCAGGTGCGGCGGAGTGTGCGCACCGTGCGTGGAAACCAATGGATGTTTCGCATGGGGCATCCGAAGGACCAGCCGCTGCGCTTGCGAAGGGAACTGCTCACGCCCGATGCGGCGGACGGGTCGTATCCGATTTTGCGCGAGTTGACCCCGGTGCGCATGGACCTGACGCACTCGGCGTGGAGCGATATTTTCTTTCTCGGCATGGATTATCCGGAGGGGGCGCGGGTGCTGAATGTGTCGGTCGATCTCGGGGTCCACGGGCGCGATGCGAAGACGACGCCACCGGTGAGCGCGTGGTTGCGGGTGATCGATGAACCTGTTTTGCGACTGGTGAGTGTGGATCTGAATGCACGGGCGGATATATCGAGTCTGGCTGAGGTCTTCGACTTTGCGAAAGACTATCTCGGTCTGCTTAAGGCGGCGGTCATTGCGTCGGGCGTGGTCCCGCCGGGCATCGAGGGATCGGGGCAATCGTTGGGCGATTTGCTCGCGGAAATGCTGGGGCCGGGTCGAGGTTTGGAGCTGGTGTCGAGCGTGAACGACATTCCGAAAGGGTCGCGACTGGCCGTTTCGACGAATCTGCTGGCCGCGCTGATTGGCGTGCTGATGCGGGCGACGGGGCAGGCGGAATCGCTCACCGGCCCGCTGCAAGAAGAGGAACGGCGGCTCATTTTGGCCCGGGCCTTGCTCGGCGAATGGATTGGCGGCTCGGGCGGCGGCTGGCAGGATTCCGGTGGCGTCTGGCCCGGAATCAAGCTCATCGAAGGCGTCGCCTCTGCTCCGGGCGACCCGGAATATGGGATTTCGCGGGGTCGATTGATGCCCAGGCACACGGTTTTGGGACGCTCCGAAATCTCCGATGCCGCGCGGCAGAAATTGCAGGATTCGCTCGTCGTGGTCCACGGCGGCATGGCTCAAAACGTCGGTCCGATTTTGGAAATGGTGACGGAAAAATACCTCCTTCGATCCGCCGCGGAGTGGGAAGGCCGGCAGGAGGCGCTGGGCATATTGGGGCAAATCCTCGAAGCCCTCGGCCAGGGCGACATCGCCCGGGTCGGCGCAGTGACGACCCGCAATTTCCAGGGGCCGATTCAAACGATCATCCCCTGGGCTTCGACCTATTATACCGAACGGCTGATCGAACAAGTGGAGGCGGAGTTTGGGAAAGATTTCTGGGGTTTCTGGATGCTTGGGGGCATGTCGGGCGGAGGGATGGGGTTCATCTTCGATCCAAGCAGAAAGACCGAGGCGCAGGAGCGTTTGCAAGCGATCATGAGTGCGACGAAGGCGGAGTTACAACATTCCCTACCGTTCGCGATGGAACCAGTCGTGTATGATTTTGCGATTAATGAGAACGGCTCGTTCGCCGATTTATTGACGGGCAACGACGCGCTCATGCCGCCCGGTTACTATTCGTTGACCGTGCCGGAGTTATTGCGGATGGACCGCCGCACACTGCCCGAAAGTGACCGCGTAGAGTTAGATAAATTTGGTGCGGCCTGTCGCACGAAACCGGAGTTGCGCGGCATGATGCAGACGCTTTTCGACGCGATGTTTCCTCGGGGCAAATCGGGCGGTTTGAATCAGGCGTCGCTTGGCAACTTGCTCTCCGACAACGGTTTCGACGTCAGGCAACACGAGCAAATCCGCTCCGATCTGCGGGAGGGCCGCATCGGGTTGGCGCAAAATCGTCTTCCCACTAACGCCGTGATCGCCGATGTCGGCCTTGGTGATGTGGCGACTCTCAGAAGGGCTGGGACAGCTCTGCGCAAGCTCGGCCTGGAGTCTCTGAAACGTGGTGAAGTCGCGGTGGTCAGCCTCGCGGCGGGCGCGGGTTCGCGCTGGACGCAGGGCGCGGGCGTGGTCAAGGCGCTCCACCCGTTTGCCAAGCTCGGCGGACGTCATCGCACGTTTTTGGAGACGCATCTTGCGAAATCGCGCCGCATTTCCCGGATCGCGGGCGTGGCGATTCCGCATATTTTTACCACCAGCTATCTCACGCAGGGGCCGACGGATGATTTCCTTCATAAAGTCGGCAATTACGCTTACGAAGGCCCGCTCTTCCTTTCGCCCGGACGCAGTGTAGGCCTGCGCATGGTGCCGACGGAGCGCGATTTGCGCTTTGCCTGGAACGAAATGCCGCAGCAACGGCTCGACGAGCAACAGCAAAAAATGCGAGAAAGCATTCGCGCCGCCCTCATTAACTGGGCGGGCAAAGTCGGCGAGGCGACTGATTACACCGACAATCTCCCGCTGCAATGTCTCCATCCGGTCGGGCATTGGTTTGAATTGCCCAATCTTTTTCGCAACGGCGTCCTCGCGCGTCTCCTCGCAGAAAGACCGCAGCTTAAAACCCTCATGCTCCATAACATCGACACGCTCGGAGCCGACGTGTCGCCCGAATTTTTGGGACATCACCTAGCCAGCGGTGCGACGCTCACTTTCGAGGTCATCACGCGCCGTTTGGAAGATCGCGGCGGCGGACTGGCCAAAGTCAACGGACGCCCCCGCCTCGTGGAAGGTCTCGCCATGCCGCGCGATGAGGCGGAATTTGACCTCACTTATTATAATACGCTCACTACCTGGATCGACCTCGACAAGTTGCTGGAGGCGTTTGGGTTGGAACGGGCAGACTTCGCCGTGGGCGTGGATCGCGAGGAAAAAATCACTGCCGCCATCCGTCAATTCGCCGCAAAAATGCCCACCTACATTACGCTCAAGGACGTGAAAAAGCGCTGGGGCCACGGTCAGGAGGATATCTTCCCGGTTGTGCAATTCGAAAAACTTTGGGGCGACATGAGCGCGCTTTCCGAGATCGACAGCCGTTTCCTCGCCGTCCCACGCCTGCGCGGCCAGCAGCTCAAAGATCAATCACAACTCGACGGCTGGCTCCGCGACGGTTCGGCAGAGTATGTGGAATCGCTCTGCGAGTGGAAGTAGGGAAATCCCTCTTTCCCCAGTGCGAGCTTGGGAAAAGCGGGGAAGGTGGTTATTTGGAGTGCGCGAACATGTCCGCGCTTTCTTCTGCTAGACATGTCACGCAAAAGAACGCGGCTGCCGCATTCCACAAGTGCGCATCCCGAAAGAAACGAGGGGACAGCGGAGAGACGGCATTGTTTGGACACCGATGTTTTTTTGGTAGAATCTTATTTTTAACTTTAAACCTGTCACTTTGAACGCAGTCGTTGTCACTTTGAACGCACTCGGTCACACGGCAAGGTTGCGAACGGGAGGGACCGCTTTTTTACGCCTAGGCGTAGGGACGCTGGGGGACGAGGTTGAGTTTGGCGAGGAGTGCAAGATCGTCGTCCTGGCCGGGATTGTTAGCGGTGAGCAGTTTGTCACCGTAAAAGATGGAGTTGGCCCCCGCAAAAAAGCATAGAGCCTGCCCCTCGGGTGTGACGCGGGAACGCCCGGCACTGAGGCGCACCTTGGCTTTTGGGACAGCGATGCGGGTGACGGCAACCAGACGCACGAGTTCGAAGATATCCACGGGAGGCTGATTTTCGAGCGGCGTGCCAGGCATGGCCATGAGGCAATTGATCGGCACGCTCTCGGGTTGGGGAGTCAGACTGCTGAGGGTTTCGAGCATTTTTAACCGATCTACGATGGTTTCTCCCATGCCAATGATGCCGCCGGAACAGACCGACATGCCGGATTTTTGAACACGCTCAATGGTGTCGAGCCGGTCCTGATAGGTGTGGGTGGAGACGATTTCGGGATAAAAATCGGCGGACGTGTCGATGTTATGATTGTAGGCGGTCACCCCGGCTTCATGGAGATGTGCGGCGGCTTTTTCGGTGAGATTGCCGAGGGTGACGCAGACTTCCATGCCGAGTTTACTGACTTCGCGGATGCTTTCGAGGACTTGCTCGAAGCGGGCGTCACCTTCCTTGACGCCTTTCCAGGCGGCTCCCATGCAAAAACGTGTGGACCCGTTGTTGCGGGCTGCAATGGCCACGGGGAGGATTTCGGCGGTGGTCAAGAGTTTACCGGCATCGACGCCGGTGTGATAACGCGCACTTTGGGCACAATAACCGCAATCCTCGGAGCACCCGCCGGTTTTGATGCTGAGCAGGGTGCAAAGTTGCACTTCGCCGCCAGTCCAATGTTCGAGATAGACGTCGCGACTTTGCGAGATGAGCTTAAAAAAGGGTTGATGGTAAAGGCGTCCGAGGTCGGCGAGTTTCATGGAGAATTAATCTTAAATTTGAACCATAAACGCCGATCTCTGCAAGGCAAAAGACAAAGGCTGTCGGCGACGGTTCAAAAGTGGAATTCTTGCCGGAACAAAAGGAGACAGTTGATTAAAGGTGTAAGCCCCTAAAACGCTGGGCCAAATCTCTTTTGGAACATGCTCAACCACCCAGAATTTGGAGTTTGCATGATGCACGATGGTGACGCTGTTGCATTTGGTGTCTGAGATCTCGTAATTTTTTCCTTAAAAAAGGATCTAAAAGTTAATATGGTGACAAAAAGCAACATCGGTGTCCAAAACTCTGGCTTAAAAGTGGGCGTAAATGTGCTTTAGATGGTCCAGAGCCAGCGGCCACGGGCTTGAATGGTAAATTTCATGCCGCAGCCAACGATAAAATTTTATGCTCTGACTAAACATGGGACTAAACCTGGTGACAGGTATAATGTTGAAAAAAGGACTTGTCATGGTTGTTGCCTTAGGATTTCTTGCACCCCATCATGAGACAAGCACGATTCAAGGCTGCGCCCGAGGCTTCGGTTGCTTATTATCACTGCATTTCGCGGGTCATGGACCGGCGGTTCATCCTTGGCGATGCCGAAAAACAGCAGTTCCTTCACTTCATGCGCCTCTACGAGACAGTGCCATGGTGACAGGTATAAAGTTACCTTGCGCAAACTCAAATCAGTGTTGGGAATCGCGCGTTACTTTAAAGAGAGCAAGAAAGAATACTCGCTCGAATGTATGGAGAACTAAGGATGTTTCGCCTTCTATATACCAATCTACATTTCTTGGACTGGCTATTGCAAACGGACCACCTACTGACACTTCTTGCAGCTAATAACCCCATGCGCAGAGGACCTGTATTCCTAGCAATTGTCCCATCTGGTAACCTCGCCGTATTCGATGACAGGTGGCTCTGGATTATAGACTCACAAGAGGGCATGTATCCTATGTGGTCTGGAACTTCTTCCTCCTACCTTAGATACGACGCTGCATCACGTAAAAGCACTGAAGAAATAGAAATGCGGCAGGCTTCCGCAATATATTCAAAAACTGGGCAATTGCCGCCATGAAATTTTTGCTTCTCTGTATAATATCACTTTTAGTTCAAGGATTCTTAAACGCACGGAATTCTGATGAGGTATATTCGATTGATTTTTCTAACGACGATACCTTGAAAACTATATTTGATTCGGGTATCAGACCTTGGCGCACACCTGGTCTCGAAACTAACTATTGCAGAGCTTATGGCGTAAGATTTTTCGTTAAACTCAGCACACAAACATGGTGACAGGTATAAAGTTGAACGACGTGGTGCAGTTTGGATATGATAATCTGGACCGTGTGACCACCGTAACGTATCCCGACGGCACCTGGTCGCAGGTGGATTACAACCGGATGGACCCGGAGTGGAGCAAGGATCGGCTGAACCGCTGGACACGTCGCGTATTCGACGGGATTCGACGGCTCACCCAGGAAATCGACCCAATGGGACGACTCACGAAATAC
>JBBRFA010000123.1:0-7201 GCA_038225185.1 Chthoniobacterales bacterium | reverse complement strand
CGGTCTTCCCAGAGTGTCCCCACCCGTTTCTGGCTGCGGTTATACCACTGGGTAAAGCGTCCTTTGAGCAGTTTCATGTAGTTGCTCAGATCGAACATCCGGGCATAGATTTTCTCTTTGATCGCATCGGCCTCGGCATGGGCATTGTTCTTGCGCAGGGAATCAAGTTTTTCGCGTAAGGTGTTGATTTCCATAGGGCTGTTGACAGGCTTGATACGTTCCAGGAGGTCATCATCGGAGAGGAAAAACCCTTCGGGTCGCTTGGGTATTTCGAGCAGAAGGTGGAAATGATTGGACATCACGCAGAAGGTCATGAGGCGCAGTCCGCAGAAAGTTTCATAGAGCCGCATCAGCCGAACAAAGTATTCTTTTTGGGCATCGCCAAAGATGAATTGCCGATCTACGACGCGCGAGACGCAGTGATAATAAGAAACCTCCAGGTGAGGAGCCGCTTTAAGTCGTTTCTGTCGCATGAGAAATAATCAATAGCGCAACCAAAAAACGAGTGCAACCCTTTTTTCTAATAAAAGACCTGTCCCTTAGTTTGTCATATGTCCCTTAGTTTTACCTGCGAGTTCGACACCGACCGCGATGGCAGCTTCAACGACACCATTACCGCTTTTGACGATAACTTCGAAGGTAGCTTCGACTCTAGTTTTTCTTACGGACTCCATGCCGGTTACGATTTTCAAATCGGGAATCATTTCGTCATTGGCATCCTACTTGATATTAATAAAACCGAGGTGAGCGAATCGTAAAGTGGGCTCAGAGGGCCCGCATATTTATAGAAACCGACGATCAATACAGGCATAAGTTTTGCAGGAGCGACGTCTCGGCGGGGATATGTCACTCCTCTGGAGCAGATGGTTGATGCTCTCGATGTTCTATAAATATTAGGCTCCGACGGAGCCGGAATGTCTTGGCACATGGGAAACCGTGATTCGCGGGAAAAGAGTTGGACGAATGAAATTAAATCACGGGAAACTGGTTGCAACAGCAAACAATCGAACAAAAGTTTTTACATCCTACCCGTTTATCTCCAACGAATTAGAGGTAAGAAAGATTAAAAATATGAAAAATAGCGATGACGACAAAGTGGAAGGTAACACTAGGAAAGTAACCGGGACAATCAAGGAAGCCGCCGGCAAAGTAACGGATAATCCGAAGCTCGAAGCCAAAGGCAAACTTGAAAAAGCCAATGGAGCCGTGCAGAGCAAAATCGGCGACATCAAAAAGGTATTTAATAAATAGCTGATATGAAAAAAACCCCGCCGCTTTACCCTGCAATAGCCCTTGCGCTGGCAGAGAAATCTTCGACTCCAAAACGTATGGATCGTTCCCTCCTTCTTCTCGCGACCGTCGCTTTTACCTGCCTTCTCCACATGCCACTTCAGGCTGCGGATAAGGATGTTTCCGCAGGCACGGTCAGTTTCTACATTGAGAACGATCTCTTTGCGGGCACGGACCGCTATTACACCAGTGGTGTAAAATTTGGCTGGAGTTCTGGCAACCTTGAAAATTACAGCGATTCGCCGTTTGCTGCGCCGTTTTTGCCCATTTTCAATCTTATTCCTTATATTAACGAGAAAGCTTATCAAAAAAACCTCCTTTTCGGCTTGGGCCAAAACATTTACACGCCCGACAATACCGAGACTTTCGTGGAGCAGCCGAATGATCGTCCCTATTCGGGCTGGCTATACATCGGAGTGGGAGTTGTCTGGAAAGATGCCGAGGTTCGCAATACACTCATCCTGAACGTAGGTGTGGTTGGTTCTTGGTCCTACGCCCAGGAGTCGCAGCGCTTGGTGCATGACGCGCGTGGCTTGAGTTATCCCAATGGCTGGGACAATCAGTTAGCCAATGAGCTGGGTCTGCTCGCTGTCTATGAGCGCGAATGGCGCTGGCCGAAGCACGAGAAACGCGCTGGCATCAACTGGGAATTGATCCCACATGCCGGCATCGGTCTCGGTAATGTGCAGACCTATGCCAACCTCGGCGGCGAATTGCGCGTGGGTGTGAATCTGCCCGATGATTTCGGCACTGCCGCCATCGGACCGAGCGCGACGACCTCCACCCCGGTGGATGGGCGCGAAAGTGCGGATCGTTCCCGATTTGACTTGGGGTTTTATCTATTTGCCCGGGCGGATGGACGCGTGGTGGCGCACAACATTTTTCTCGACGGAAACACGTTTGCAAACAGCCAGTCGGTCGATCGCGAATGGCTGGTCGGGGACATCAGCGCGGGAGTCGCTGTTAACTACGGCAATACCAAACTGGCCTACGCGCTGGTCTATCGCACGAAGGAATTTTCCGAGCAAAAAGACGGGCAGATCTTCGGCACGGTGTCGATCAACGTCAGCTTCTAGGTTTTTTCACTAATGACAAGAGTGCTTGTCGAAAGGCTGATGCAAATGTTACATTTTCGTGTCGGAACGAGGGTTACAGAATGGCAAAACATGAGGTGATTAACCTGCAAAAATGCGATTTTTCTCGCAAAATGCGTTTTGCAGCCGAGTTGCATGTGCGACGAGGAGTTGACCAACTAGAGCGCAGCGAGATTTGCTCTTACATTCTAAGTAAAGCGGTCTTGACGGTTGGTGCATCCCTGAAATAAGGGCCAACATCGGAGTCCAAAAGCCTTACTTAAAAGTGGGGGTGTAAATGTGTTTTAGATGGCTTAAAGACAGCGGCAACAAGTTTGCATGGTAGGTTTTGCAATAAAAGACCCGTCCCGAATGGCATTAAGATAAGATGGGTTTGGGGTGGAGTGCGAAGTTTTCTGGGGAGGGCACGCCTCGACTTCTCTGGGCGTGCCACATGGGGCGACTCGCCCATTGCGCCCCTTCACAGGCGATAGCCACATTTCTTCCCCGTGGGAAAAGTGCGCTTCGCGATGGGTAACAAGTTTTTGGCGAGTCGCCAAAAACCCCAGGCCAGTGGCACTGCGCTCCCCAGAAAACGCCTCAAGATCGCTTATCTTCATGCCATTCAGACCCGTCCCTTAGTTTAATAGTTTGCTTACGTCGCCTGGTTTGCGTGTCCCTTAGTTTGTGTATAAGGGCTTATTATTGCCATTTGAGTCGCAATGCGAGGCGGGGTGGCTCTTCCGGGCCATGGGAACCTGCTTGCTCGTGGTTGACTTTATCCTGATTCCTAGCTGACACTGCGCGGATGCTTCCAACTTATCCTGTGCTCGGCCTGCCCATTGTGGCGACGGATTATGCCGCCGGGCTGGAGGAGACCAAACGACTCATCGCGCGGGAACGGCCAGCGGCGGTCTCGGCCTGCAACACGCACATCGTGGCTGCCGCTCGCGGGGATGCTTCGTTCTCGGCAGTGATGAATAAATTCGATCTCATTCTCCCCGACGGGATGCCCGTGGTCTGGATGATGAACTGGCAGGGAGCGGGGCTGAGGGATCGGGTTTATGGCCCGTATTTCATGCGTTACGCCTTGCTCCATGCGCCGAAGCCCTGGCGTCATTTCTTTTTTGGAGGATCGGAATCGTGTCTGCAAGAATTGGTGGCGGCAGCCAAAGTGTTGCAGCCCGAGATCGACATCGTGGGGGCGTATTCACCCCCGTATCGGGCGTTTACCGAGCAAGATCACGAGGATAACGCGCGGCGGATCAACGATTCGGGGGCGGATTTCGTCTGGGTGGCCTTGGGTGGGGAACGGCAGGAACGCTGGATTGTAACCCAGCAGCCGAAATTTAAACGCGGGGCATTTTTTGCCGTGGGCGATGCCTTTGAATTACTCGCTGGGAGACGCCCTTATGCGCCCACCTGGATGCAAAACCGGGGACTTACCTGGGCTTATCGACTCTGGCAGGAACCGGCGCGTTTATGGCCGCGATACTTTAAATATAACAGCTTGTTTTTGCGCTACACAGCGGTGGATCTACTTTTCCCGAGACGGCGGCTTTCCTCGGTGAAACGCATCGCTTTTATCGGCTCGCGCGGGGTGCCGGCGCGGTATGCGGGGTTTGAGACCGTGGTGGATGAGTTGGGAAGCCGGCTGGCGGGGCGCGGCTATGAGGTGACGGTGTATAATCGGTCGCAATTGTATCCGAAAAAAGTGCCGGTTTATCGCGGAATGAAGCTCATTTATCTGCCTACTCTGCGGTTGCGCACGTTGGAGACGATCATCCATTCGTTACTCTCGGCTTTGCACGCGTTGTTCTGTCAATACGACATTATTTACATCTGCGGAGTGGGCAATGCCTGCATGGCGGGGTTGCTGCGTGTGCGCGGGAGAAAATTGATCATCAATGTGGATGGGATCGATTACAAACGTCCGAAGTGGAGCGGCTTTGCCAAATGGTGGCTGCAAAAAAGCGAGGAATGGGCGGTGCGCCTCTGCGATCGGGTGATCGCCGATAACCGCACAGTGGTGGCGCATCATCAGGAAAGTTACGGTTACCTGCCCGAATACATTGCCTATGGGGCGAATGTCGATGTGCCGAAAGCGGGGATGGCGGAGCTGGAAAAATGGGGATTGAAACCGGGCGGCTACATTTTATTTGTGTCGCGTTTATCGCCGGAAAACGATGCGGATTTATTGCTGCGGGCTTATGCAAAAAGTGGCGTCAACCTGCCCCTGGTGGTGGTCGGGGCGGCAGGATATGAGACGGCGTATTTCGAGCAATTGCAGGCTTTAAAAACGCCGGGAATGGTGTTTACGGGGGCGATTTTTGGCGAGGGTTACCGGGCTTTGAGCCAGAACTGTCAGTTTTTCGTGTTGCCCGCAGCCATTGAGGCGACGCGGCTCGTGTTGCTGGATCAAATGGGTTTCGGCAATGCGATTTTATTTCGGGAATCGGCGGCCACGCGCGAGGTGATCGGGGATACCGGAGAAGCGTTTGCCGATGGTGGCGTGGCCGAGGCGGCTTTGGCGGAAAAACTGGCGATGCTGGCAGGTTCGCGAGCCTTGTGCGAAGCGCTCGGAGTGCGTGCGCAGGAACGGGTGCGAAGTCTGTATTCCTGGGATCGGGTGGCCGAACAATATGAGGCGCTTTTTGCCGGTCTGGAAGAAAAACAGGCCGCGACGGCAACCGTCGGATGACGACGTTTTCCGTGGTAACGCCGAGTCGGAATCAGGTCGGCTGGCTGCGGCTGGCTGCGGCTTCGGTGGCGGATCAGGCTGGCGACTTCGTGGCGGTGGAGCATTTGGTGCAGGATGCGGGTTCGACGGATGGCACGTTGGAATGGCTGGCGGAAAACCCGACCGTGGGCGCGGTGAGCGAGGCAGACGAGGGTATGTATGATGGAGTGAACCGGGGATTGCGGAGAGCCACGGGGGAAATTTTAGCGTATTTAAACTGCGATGAACAGTATTTGCCGGGGGCACTGGCGCGAGTGGCGGGCTATTTTGCGGAGCATTCGTCGGTGGATCTGGTCTTTGCGGGGATGGTCGTGGTGGATGGGGCTGGGGAGTATGTGTGTAGTCGTAAAGCGTTGCCGCCGAAAGTTTTGCATACGAGATTGTGTCACCTCGCGAGTTTTACCTGCGGGATGTTTTTTCGTCGTCGCGTGCTGGAGCGTGGATTTTTTTTCGATCCGAGTTGGAAATCGGTGGGCGATGCGGAATGGGTGGCGCGCTGTCTGGAGCAAGGGATCAAAGTGGGTATCATCGAGGATGGGCTGGCGGTTTTTACCGATACGGGGGAGAATCTGGGGGATGCTCCTGCCAATGAAATCGAACGACGTCGTCTCCGCGCGCTGGTCCCCGGCTGGGCGCAGATGTTTGCACCGTGGGTGGCCTGGCAGCATCGCTGGCGTCGCTGGAGGTGGGGTGCGTATCGGCTGGAGCCGTTTTCCTATGCCATTTACACGCAGAAAGAAGTCGGGCAGCGAACCGAGTTTTACGTGGATCGACCCACGGCTTTGTGGAGAAAAAGACTGACGTTGTGGCGATGAAAAAATTATTGGTTTTCGAGTTGCATCATTTGGGAGATGCCGTGATGAGTCTTCCGTTTGTGCGGGCGGCACGCGATTGGGAGGTGCATGTAGTCTGCCGCCCGTCCTCGGTGCCCGTCTATGGGCAGGTCCTCCCGAGAGAGCAGATCCATCCGTGGGATCCCTGGTGGGAACTGGAGGGGCCGCCACGCAATCGGAGTCGGAGAAAACTCCCCGATTTAATCAAGCAATGGCGCGCCATCGAGGTCGATGTGGCGGTGTGCGTGTGGGCCGATCCGAGGGTTCACTGGCTTATGCGGCGATCCCGCGCACGGGAGACGTTTGGTTTTCCAGTGAATGAACTCAATTTTTACGCGCATCATTTGCCATGGCGGAAAAAAAAGATGCGCCTGGGCAAAGTGCTCGGTTTTTTTTCGCCCTTGAGCCATCCCTTGCAACGTCGGTCTTATCAACAAGCGCACTTGGAAGATTGGTGGCAATTGGCCGAGGCGCTGGGCTTGGGATGGAATGCCGCCACGCCGTGGTTCGATGTCAAAGCGCATCCTAGCGCGGCGGTTTTTCAACAGGAAAATGAGCCGCTTTGGTTGCTTCATCCTGGCGGACGCCTGCCGACGAAACGCTGGCCAGTCGAAAATTTCGAGAGGTTGCTGGGGACTTTTTTTCGGGATAAACCGGTGGTTATTCTGCAACCGCCCGACAGCCGGGTGCCCTTTTCGGCAAATCCCTGGCATCATGTGGTGAAGGCGGATTCCTGGCCGGAACTGTTGGCCTGGGTGCAGGCGGCGGACCGGGTCCTATGCAATGACTCGCTGCTTTCGCATCTGGCGGCTGCCCAAGGGAAGCCGGTCTGGACGATTTTTGGCTCGGGCAACCCCAATTGGTTTGCCCCCTTTCAGAATGAGCGGCGGGTGATCGCCAGTGATGTCTGCGCGGTGCGGCCATGCATCGATCGTTGCGTGCATGCCTCGCCCATTTGCCTCGAAGCTGTCACCGTGGAGATGGTTGCCGCCCAACTCGCCGAAGAAATGGTGGCGGAATAATTTTTTTGATATCAGGTGTTTGCCAAAATCGCATAATTAGGCAAAAAGTCCCTCCTGCATCCGTCGCATTCACGCACCATGCCCTCCAGACCCCAGAAAATTCTCGTTCCCGGTGCCGGAGGTTTGCTTGGGCGGCATGTGGTCGAGGAATATCGTCGCCGGGGCGAAAAAGTCACCGCGCTTTCCCATGCGGAATTGGACGTTACCCAGGAAGATGCCGTTCGCATGGTTCTGGATCGTGAA
>JBBRFA010000122.1:0-7287 GCA_038225185.1 Chthoniobacterales bacterium | reverse complement strand
AGTAAGCCAACCATCCAAGAATCAAATGAGAATTGCCGGGTCGAAAGATCTTATCCCTTGACGGCACCATCGGTCATTCCTTTGACAAAAAGCCGCATCGAAAAAGCGAAGAGGATAATGACCGGGATACTCGCAAGGGCGTAGCCAGCCATGAGAGGGCCAAAAAACTTGATGTATTCCCCGGACAACCGTTGTAACTGCACCATTACTGGTAACATATCAGAATCCCTCATAACCACGAGAGGCAGGACGAATTCGTTCCACTCGGAGATGAAATGCATGACTCCAATGGTGCCAAGGATCGGTCCGCAAAGCGGCAGGACGATGGTAAACACCTGTTGGAGATGATTGGCGCCGTCAATTTCCGCCGCCTCGAACAAATCCTGCGGAATTTCCGCCACAAAGCTCCGAAGGACAAAAATGGCAAAGATTTGGCCGGAGGAAGTGCCCACGAGAATGAGTGCGCTAAGGGTATTTAGCAAATTAAGATCGGCAAGCAGACGGAAGAGAGGCACAAGGTTGGCGACGGCTGGCATCATCATGAGAATAAGGATGGCATTCCAAAAAAAGGTGGAGAACGGCATGCGCTGGCGGGCAAAAAAATACGCCCCCCCCAGGCCAAAAACCAAGGTGAAAACCGTTCCCAAGGTTGAGATGTAAAGACTGTTGGCCACACTTGGTTGAATTAGATTCCAAGCATCAATCCAGTTCTGCCAATGGAAGGGAGCAGAGGGAACGGCGGGCGCATCATAAAACTGTGCATTGGTTTTGAAGCTCACCACGAGCATTAGGTAAAAGGGAAGAAAGGCAAACAGGAGCACGGTCCAGATGGCCAGGTGTTTGAAAACCCTCAGAGCCCATTGTTTGGCAGGAGAGGCAGGTGAAAGTGAAGGTATGAAGTGTGCGTCATCAGACCTCTCTGATTTCTTGAGGCCAAGCACATTGCCTACTTGCACACACGCAAACCACGCTTTGTCCCAAGGAAATGACAGGAGAAAGATCCCTCCCCCCAGAAATCTCCACGATGCGAGAAAATAAAGTGCCGCACCAAGCAGCATCCCCAATGGACGCAGCGTCGGGCGCATCCAATGTGGCACGGCCTCCCGATCCAAGACCAGCACACTGAGCTTCTGCAAACTGACCACGACCAGCATAAGAATGATGCCGATGGCGCAGGCAGCTCCCATTTCCTGGCTGACAAAGGCTTTTCGCAGCATGAAGAGAGCGGGCACGGTGACAGCGCCTCCAGGCCCTCCCTCGAGCCCGGCGAGAGCCAGGATCATGCCCGCGTCCTTGATCGTGCCTATGATGACAAAAACCAGCATGATGTAAATGGAACCCATCATGAGCGGGAGTTCGATTTGAGAGAATTTGCTCCACCAAGAAGTGCCGTCAATCTCGCCCGCTTCGTAGGTTTCCTTGGGAATGTTTTGGAGTTTGGCCAGATGGGTGAGCACGGCAAAGGAGCCGACCCAGGGAAGTCCCCAAACGATGCAGGCAATAAGGATCAGGCGGGGATCCCCCAACCAGGCGGGTTGGTAGCCGTCCCGGAAGATGCCCCCCCAGTGGAACCACTGGTCCAGGCGGACGAGGAAATCCATGAGGCCGGATAGATTCAAAAACTGGTTGAGATAGCCCGAGTTTGCCTCGAAGAAAAAGGTCCGCCAGAGCAGAGCCATGACCAGGCCCGGAACGACCATGGGCGCGATGAACATGAGTCGGTAAAAAAACTGGGCCCGATCGCTGCGGCAACGATGGATCCAAATGGCCACTGCAATTGCCGGCACCATTTTGATGACATTCCAGATGCCGAGGGTAAAGGCGACGTTAAATGAGGACCAAAACTCGGGCGAATGCAGAAGATCGGTGTAATTTTTTAAGCCGACCCATTCGGAGACATCCGCTCCATTCCAGCGGAAAAAACTATGGTAGATGCCGCTGGCCGCCGGGTAATACTGGAAGAGCCCGACCAGGAGCAAGGTGGGCAGAACAAGCAAATAGATCTCCCAGTGGGATAAAACCTGTCTCCAGGGAATTTTTCTGGGATTCATGGTAATTTTTCGGAGGGCGCAAATTCGGATTTAATACGGGACAGGGCTTCTGGGGAGTAGGTATCCAGGTCTGGCGCTCCAGGCTGCGGCCCCGCATCCACCTGCTGAACCAGTCGCCGGGTCTGGGCGTCCAACCCCATCACCCGGTGGTTGACCATGCTGCGATATTTGATCCAATACTTTTGCGCATCGGAAGGAGAGGCTGCCAGGGCTGAGGCCAATAGCCCCCCCGCCACCTGCTCGTCGCGCTGCATTCCCCGGTAGCGATTTCGGACAAACTCATCGAAATCCTCCCGCCCTTTACCGAGGTAGAAGGCCGAAAAGGTTTTCATCATCTCCTCTTTGGAAATCTGATTCACCTGATAAAGGGAAAACAACTGCTGCCACTTGATCGTCGTTTCGCCACCCAGAGAGGCGTCAAGCGCGTGATAGACACCTTCCAAGACTGGTTCAAAAGCGGCGACTTCTGGCAACATTGCCGAGCCTTCCACAACGGGAATCCACCCGAAATGACGGTTGAGGTCTTCGTTACCTTTCTGGCTGACGAGAAATAAGAGAAAATCCAACGCCACCTCGGGATGCTTCGAAGTGCGCGTAATTCCAACTGGAAACCCTCCCTCCTGATTTTCGTAGGGCACGGCCTCGAATACCCGGCCCATTTTTGGATCGCTTGCATCTGGTTGCGGGAACGGAGCGATGCCCACTTGGAATTTCCCGGCGGTCTGCTGTTGCAAGCCGACAATTTCATAGACACCTGCTGGAATAAAAACCGCCCGTTGCTGGGCGAAAGGGAAGATGGCCTCATCGCGGTTAAGGCCGGTGTAGCCACCGGGGAAAAAATCGCTGACCTCGTGAACCATGTCGAAGAAAGCATGATACGCCGGGTTGTCGAAACGGATGCGTCCGGTGGCCAGTCCGTAAAACATCTCCTCTTTGGCAAAGCGGCCGTCTTTGTTGAAGTCGATCTTGCGCAATACCGGATACGTAATCGGACGGAAAACGGCACCTTCCCAACGCGCATAGTGCCAGCCGGATCCCGAAATCGGGGTGTAAGGGCGCCCCAGCGCATCATTTTGCCCGCGAATTTTCCGGCAAACTTCGAGGAATTCCCGGTAGCCAGTGGGAGGCTTTTCCAGTCCCGTTAATTTCTTCAAGAGATCTTTATTATAGAACAGCCTGACTCCCACCATGGAGAGACAGATATTCATAAACTCCTGGGTTTCTTCAATGTAGGAACGCCGCATTCCGTCTTTGAACGTATTGATCAAAGGCACCCCCTCCAGATCGGTTCCCTTGTTGTAGGGATTCGGCTTACCGACATAGGTGGTCAGGGGCAGGAAATAGCGAAGGTAGAAAGTGGTGATCAGATTACTTTCCATATTCCCAATCTCCAAAAGATCGGGCGCGGTCCCTCCCATAAGCTGCGTGCTTACCCACTGCTTCCACGTCGATTCGGGGATCGCGTCCTGGACGATACGCACATTCGGATGAAGTTTTTCATACTCACGGGCCAGAACGTTGATGCCGTCGCGCACACCGCTCTCAAGCTGCCAATGCCCGATGCGGATCACAATCTTACCCGGCTCGCCGATCTTATCGCTCCGTATCGCAATGGTCACACAAGCCCAGATAAACGCCCCCAAAATCACCACAAAGGGCAGCTTGGATTTTAAAAATTGCCAGATCACATTCACGATCCCGCCTCCCCGCCATCCGGAGAAAGATCCCCTCCCCGACGCACGATATCTTCCACTTCCCCCATTCGCCGCAGCGCCCTCCTGACCTCATAAATCCGCTGATCCTTGGGATATTCATCGATCAATCGCTGGTAGTAGGAACGCGCCACCGCAAAATTTCCCGCCTCATATTCTGCCGCCCGGCCAATCGACCAATAAGAACCCGAATTATCGGCATTGGGATTCCCTTGATCTTTTTCCCGCTTCTCAAACGCGCGAATCAGCCAGGAAAGACTTTCGTCGCGCTCCTTCAAAACCTTGTAGCACAGGGAGATTTGCGCGCAGACCGGACTCAGAAAAGGACTCTCGGGGTGACGGGCCAGGAATTTCTTAAGCTCAGGTAAAGAGTGTCGAACCAAATCCGGCGACGGATCGAAAAGCAAAATGTGAAAACGGTTCACAAATGCTTCCTGACCTGCGGGGTGATCCGGATATCGTTCATAAATAGCAGCGTATTCCCGCGCCAGGGATTCATAATCGGGCTTGGGCTCAATGCGCCCAAAATGCTGGATTCGCACCTTCGCCAGTTTACTCCAGGGAGCCAGAGGATGCCTGGGTGCCACATGGATGATTTGGTTGTATAAGGCCTCGGCACGTAAAGTGTCCTTTCCGTCACGACGATATTGCCAGCTTGCTGCTTCTCCGAAAATGCCCTGCATGCTTAAATTTTGATCTTCTTTGGAAGCAACTTGGGCCGCCTTTTGAAACTGTTCCACGGCCCGATCAAACTCGCCCAAACGGTAACTCTCCCATCCTGCTGGTATCAATTCCTCCGCGCTCTGGGAGATATCCCGGTCGCGGCAGGACGAAAGCAAAAGCCCAAACAGTGGCACGAGAGTCCAAGCCAGGCGGTATTTCCTTCGGGTTGCTTTTTTCTCCAGATTAAGAAAATAATTTTCACGCCTCTTGCGGGCAGGCTTAACGGCACCTGCAAAGGTAGTTTCCGAGGGGTAAAATTTCATGAAGATATAAACTGTTTAGATAAACTTGATCTCATATGGAGTCAAAGAAAATGGGATTTCTTTCCTCGCCGCCCCCTTTCATGTGCGCATTGCTCACTTCCAGCACCACTAATTCGGTGTTGCTCCTATTATTGTCCCGCAGGATTAATTATTCGCCCAAATCCCCGTTTTTATGATGCATTCCCACGGCATCGTCTGCCGGCTTCCTTCGGCTTTCCAGCGGCTACCGGAGAGAGTTGCACGATGCGAAGCCATTCGACGGCGCGTGGATCCGGCCGATTCTGGCGGTTTTTCAACTAATCAAAACCGATCAGCAGGAGCACTGGCGCTCGCCCCACAGTGTAAACTAGCTGCCGACCACGATCTCAAGAATAATAGGATGGTCTGGCACATCTATGGTGATGTCTGTTCCTGGCGAATTATTCACTTGCAGTGCCGAGGTGCCTTTGGTGAGCGGCTCGAAAACGGTGATCTTTGCCGGGGCCTTGTCAAAGAGCACTTTGACCGCTTGAGGCGGATTTTTGATGTCCTGCTTGGTCTTCTCATCCCAACCATCCACATCGTTCCACAAGCAAAGAAAAAACCCGCCGTCCGAACGTTGCAGGAGAAGGTGGTGAACGGATGGCACCGGGGTCTCGACTTGGAAGGCCAACGAACCGGGCTTGAAACCCTCCACCGCCGTGTCCTTCAGGATTTCCCTCATGGCCTTCACTGCAATAAATGCTGGCTTGGGCTTTCCATCGGGATGCAGAAGGGAAAAACCGGCATCGTCCTTCATGATAAGCCCGTAAATAAAGGTTCTTACGATCCCACTTTTGAATGTTTCCAGGAAAATCCGGGGCACCCCCCGTGCCTGCATCTCAAGGGATGTGCCCCGAAATCCTTTCGGGTCGGAATTATAGCCCGCTTCCGTGAACTGAAGCGGCTTCGTCGGATACTGCGTCGCGCGGCATCGCTCGATGAGTTTTTGAAGTTGCCCTTTTTCCGTGAGCGACTCGCCGTTGTCGGTGTAAATGTGTTCGTTGCCAAAATCGAGCCACTGCTCAATCGATTTGTAAGCGGTGGTTGTTCCGCTGAAACTCAGGATCGGAATGTTTCGGGTCGTCTCCCGAGATTTGAGGGCGGTATGCATGTCCTCCATGTAGAGGGCTGGTCCCTTGGGCCACTTCTCTCCCTCCCACTTAAAGTTCTCATGGCCGTTCCACGGTTCGTTCGGCCCCTCCGCTTGGTAAATGGAGTTCGGTAGAAGAAACTCCGTGATCGTCAGGAAATCGTCCATGGAATACCAGCAGCTCCATAGCCCGGTGATCTTGTAACCGGCTTCTCCAAGCTCCTTGACCCGATTGAGCTGAATTTCGCCCTTACCGCGGACGTTGTCGCCTACCTTTTTTAGCCCCACCCGGACATGCTGGATTCCTAACTCCGCCAGCCGTGGCACCACCACCGACTCGTGTATGGCATTGTCGTAAACCACCGAACAAATGCCCATGCTATCGAGGAATTCAGCAGCACCACGCGCCTGAACAGGCTCTGGAACGGCGCAACTCGCCTTGTGAACGCACGAGCAGGCTAAAAGGAGTGTAATGGACGCTATAAGTGGGGAGTATTTCATGAAGGTCGCCAATCTGCATCATGAAATTTCAGATTTCAACAATAAAGTTTCCATGAAAACAATTACCATACCAAATGACCGATTTTTCAAGTTAATCCCCTGGTAATCAGGTGCAACGCCACCTAATTCAAATGGTTCTAAGTGATTTTAAATTTATTCTATGATCTTTTTTTCTTGCCATGTCCTTTTATGCACGTAATGTCTTTTATTGTTTAACACCCCCATGAATATGAAATCTCACCTCTTAAAAGCGGCATCGGCTACACCGTCGAGCCTCCCTCATCTGTCTGCAATATTCGTTTGCATCGCCCTGTCAATCACCGCATCCCACCTGAAAGCGGGTGTCGAGCAAGCAAAAGTCTCTGACGATTTTGTCGAATCCGTGGGAGTGGTCACCCACCTTCCCTACACCGGAGGCGCTTACGGAAATTACACCGGCGTGGTAAAGCCTAGACTCGTAGAGCTCGGTGTCCGCTACATCCGCGATGGCATTGTTACCCGTGGAAGCCAGTTCGGCCGGGACGCTTTTGCCACCAAATTACTTGACCTACAGACCACCACCGGCATCAAAGCGGTCCTTTTGTTTTCGGGTGATAGCATGACGACGGTCAGCAACTTCCTGACGAGCTGTAGTGCCGCCGTCATCGGCGTCGAAGGCCCCAACGAGCCGGATTTGTCACAATACAATTTCATCTACAACGGCAACGGCTGGCAGGGCGGCGTTGCGGTCGGACAAGGGTGGGCGGTCGGCGCCAAAAACTACCAAACCGACCTCTTTAATCTCGTCAACAACACTCCTGCGTTTAACAACTGGGATATCCAGCAGATGTCGATGGGATGGGGAGGAAACGCATCGAGTGTTGGAAACCATGAGGCTTTTGCCGATCTAGGGAACTTCCATTGGTATGTGCAAACGGCCTACCCAC
>JBBRFA010000121.1:0-7384 GCA_038225185.1 Chthoniobacterales bacterium | reverse complement strand
TCGTCGCCTTTTTTATCCTCAAAACGGATTTCGTTGAAGCCTTGTCCGCCTTTGCTGGAATTGGATTTGACGGTGCTTTTGGTTTTTTCGTCGGGTAATTTGTAGGGCGGCATCGAACCGGCATTGTAAACACTGCCGATGATGATCGGTTCGTCGGGGTCGCCTTCGATGAATTGGACGATGACTTCGTGGCCGATGCGGGGGATTTGCATGGCTCCCCATTGTTTGCCGGCCCAGGAGGTGCCGACCCGCAGCCAGCAGGAGCTGTTGGCATCGGCCTTGCCTTCGCGATCCCAGGGGAATTGCACTTTTACGCGGCCATATTTATCGGTGAAAATCTCTTCTCCGGCTGGTCCGACCACGATGGCGGTCTG
The DNA here is from genome assembly GCA_038225185.1 of Chthoniobacterales bacterium. Lineage (GTDB taxonomy): Bacteria > Verrucomicrobiota > Verrucomicrobiia > Chthoniobacterales > DASVRZ01 > DASVRZ01. The sequence goes on along the minus strand of JBBRFA010000121.1, from coordinate 7,010 downwards.
CACGCCGGTGACGGTTGGCTTGGGGGTAATGCGTTGCGGACGAAAGGGGAGGTCTTTGGGGATGCAGTTAAATTTGTTCGAGTAAAGAAAATCCACATTGCCTCCGCTGCGATAGATGTTGCCATCGCGTGCGGTGTGATGGACGGAGGTGAGGAGATATTCCCCTTCGGCGTCGAAGTGTTTTTCGAGGGTAAAAGTATGGCCCGAGATAAATTGGCCGCAATTGGAACTGCCTTCGATCACCAGCCCGGCCACGGTCTCGGCTTGCATGCGCAGGCCGACGGTGCGGAGGCCGTCGGAAGAAATTTTGGCCAGCTCGCCGCCCTGTTCACCGCCGCCTTTGTCGATGCCATCGAAGCGCTGGGCGAAATCGCCCGGGTAATTGTAAATCTCGTATTTTTCGTTGCCAGCCACCGCGAGTTTGTGGGAAATGGTGCCGACGGAAATGGTGTTGAGCGTGTTTTTCTTCGATTCGAAGTTGTCGCCCGGCCTGTGGAAGGATTGATCCCACAAGGCAAATTTGCCCGAGCGGATTTCCTGGAGTTTCACCCATTCGTGAATGTGGCGTTCGGCGGTATGACCACCAGCCTCGACATCGTATTCCACTTTGGAGGCTCCAGGAACAATTGGATGCGCGGGAAGAGAGTTGGCGATGACTAATTCGTGCCCGTTTTTTTCGTGTTTAAAGAAATAAAAGATGCCCTCCTCCTCCATTAGGCGGCTGACAAAACTGAAATCGGTCTCGCGGTATTGCACACAATATTCGCGTTTCTCGAAGGTGCCGTCCAATTGATAGGAGACTTTGTAGCCGCCGAGCACTTTTTTGAGAATATCGGGCACGCTGATTTGCTGAAAAATGCGACTTTGCAGCGTGCGGGTGGTCAGCCAGAGTTGCGGGACGATTTCCGCCTGAAAATAGGTAAAGTCCTGATCGCGAGCACCTTGGGAAAATTTACGACATATCCCGCTAAAATAACGTTGCAGGGCGGAGGAACTCTCGGGGTCTTCATCCTGGATTATCAATGTGATGGTAATTTCCTGACCGAGTAATTTATCAAATTTGACGTTGGCGGCGTCGCTATTGGCGGCGACGAGATCGAGTTGAAACCCGTAAAGACCGCTGATCTGTTCCGTGCCCTCGAACCCGGCCAGCAACAATTTGTCCTTGCCGAGGGGAGTCGTTACGAGCATTTGACGGGTTGCTTGCTGGTATTGTGCCATGGGGTTGATGATACAGGGTTGGCCTCAGTGGGGTGCGCACTTTAGGAACGAAAAATTAACGACACGCACATAAAAATCAGATTCTGGGAAATGACAACACCTTGCAAGCATAAAAAATACAAATGGTAACCCTTGGGCAAAGTTCACCCCTGGGAACGATCAAACGGTGGGAAAAAAACTTTTCGGATTAAAGCGAGCTAACGTCGCCGAAGGGTGATGCGTTTGACGGGAAGATCGACATTGGGACTTTCGCTTTTGATTTCGGGATCGTCCTTGAAGGCGTTGTGAATGAGGCGGCGATCATAGGCGTTGAGCGGATCGAGGGTAACGGTGCGCCCGGTGCGCCGCACGGTTTCGGCCAGGAGCCGGATGCGGGCGATCAATTTATCGTTGCGAATGGAACGATAATGCTCGATATCGAGATGGGCCTTGGGCGAGTGCTTGTCGGTGGCCTGGGAAACTTTGTTTACGAGAAGCTGGAGATGATCGAGGGTCTCGCCGTTGCGACCGATGAGGAACCGGCTTTCGTGGGTGTAAACCTGGAGATGCGTGCCATTTTCCTCGGGAGTCTCGATGATTTCGACGACAAAACCGAGGTAGCCCAGGATGGTGTCGAGGGTGTCTTTCGGTTGCATAAGCGGAGAAAAGTTAAGTTGCCTAGTAGCTCGGTCGTCCAGTCGCCCGGTCGCCCAGTCGCCAAATCATTGGGGATGAGTCGCGGGGCTAACCTTTGTTGAGCGTTTTTGCCTTGGCTGGTTTTGCCTTGGCCGGTTTTGCATTGACGATGTTGGTTTTATTGACTTTCACCAGTTCGGGTAATGGATCGTTGCGGGTGAGATAAAGTTGCACGATGGAAAAAATGTTTTGCACGGTCCAATACAGAGCGAGTGCCGAGGCGTAGTTGTAGCAAATTACCAGAAAGATCACCGGCATGAAAAGGAAAATTCTTTGCTGTAACTTGTCGCCGGTGGTCGGGGTGATGCGCATCTGCCAGAGCATGGTGAGCGCCATCACAAGAGGGAGCACATTGACCGGGACGCCAAGAAGTCGGAAGACGGTGTCGGGCTGGGAGAGATCGTTTACCCAAAGAAAGCTGCTGTTGCGGAGTTCCACAGCGACGGCAAGCATGGAGTAAAAGCCGAAGAAGATGGGCATCTGGAGAAGCATGGGCAGGCAGCCGCCGACAGGATTCACGCCGTAATCCTTGTAAAGCTTCATCACCTCCTGGTTCATCCGGGTCGGGTCGTCTTTGTATTTCTCCTTAAACTCGGTCATTTTGGGAGCGAGCAGGGACATTTTCTTCATCGATTTCATGGCTTTGTTTTGCAAAGGCCAGAGGGCGGATTTGATGATGAGAGTGAGGAGGATGATGGCGATGCCGTAATTTTTAACGAAGCTATGCAGCCAGTTCATGGCCTGGAGAAGGCTGCTGCTGAAGAAGCCGAAGAAACCAAATTCCATGATGCCCTGCTGCTCGGCACCGAGTTTTTTTAATCGGCTGAATTCTTTGGGTCCGGCATAAAGGGCGAAAGGGAAGGACTTGCTTTCGCCGGGAGCGAGGGAGAAGCTGGGGAAGCCGAGTGCCCCGCTGATGCTGTGTTGTTGCGGGCTGTCGGGGTTGAATTTGGGGGCATCCTGTCGGGTGGCCCAGATGGCATCGCCGCGCAGTTCCCCGAGGGGTTGAAGGATGGAGGTGAAGTATTGGTTTTTGGTGCCGGCCCAAAGGATGCCGGGAGAGGATTCGCGAAGTTCGGTGGTGGCTTGTTTGCCGAAAGGCAACCAACTACTGTTAAAGGTAGTGACGTTGCGATGAATGGTCTTGGACTGGGCCTGATAATCGAAGCCGATATACATGGGGATATCTTTTTCGTGAATGGGAGCAGAAGAACCTGTGTGAACGAAAAAGGCAGGGTGACCTACTTTTCCGGTGCCGGGATTTTGGAAGACGAGTTCGAAGTAAATCTGATAATCGTCTTTGAGTTCTTTGTTAACGTTGGAGCCAGTGCGGAAGGTCTTGGTGAGGGTAAGGCCGGAGGGGAGGGTGGACTGGAGGGCGACGCTATTGGAGATGGCGGGGAGAAATTGGCCATTGGTGAGAACCCAGTTGGAAGGGTTTTCGGATATGGCACCGATGGGGATGGTGGAAGGATCGTTGATGTAGATGTCTTTGCCGTTAAGACCTTTATGTTTAAGGAGATCGACGGTTTCGAGACCGCCGAGACTGCTGAATTGGTATTCGGCCAGGTCGGTGCGCAGCGTGCGGGTGTCGGTGGGACGAAGGGCAGGTTCCTTCGGCGCGGTGGAAGTGAGCGCCGACGTGGTGGATGAGGTGGCCGGGGAGGAAAAAGCTGGATTGGCCGGGTTAGTGGTGGAGGCTGACGGTGTTTTTTTTGCGATTTTGTCAGCTTCGGCAGCCTGATGATCCACCCAGGCTTTGTTACGTTTTTGCAGGTCGTATTGGGACCAAAAGAGTCCGATGAGACAGGCGGCGATGACAAGCCAGGCTTTGCGATCCATGAGAGTAGGGAATGAGGTAAAAGTTTAGTGGCAATGCTGGCAACCAGCGTGAGGTGATTTTTTTTTGCCTGGGGGAACGGGATCATAACCTGAGCCTCCCCACGGCTGGCAACGGGAAAGGCGGCGGATGGCCAGCCAGATCCCGCGAAGGAGACCGTGTTTTTCGACGGCTTCGACGGCGTATTCGCTGCAGGAAGGGGTGTAGCGGCAGCCTCCACCGGTGAGATGGGCGAGAATGGGAGACAACGTCGCTTTATAGAAAGCGAGGGCGAGGCGAAGCGGGCTGCGGGTGTTCATCTGGCGCAGACGATAGAGGCGCGACGGGCAAGCTGCAACCAGTCACTTTCGAGACGTTGAAAAGTGACCGTGGCGGCCGTGGGACGTGCGATGGCGACGATCTTATGGCCGGGCTGAATTTCCGATTGATGAAGACGAAAAATTTCCCGGAGGCGTCGGCGCACCCGGTTGCGAACAACGGCGGGACCGACGCGGCGCGAAGTGATGACGCCGTAACGGATTTCTGGGTCGGAATCGGTGTGTAGGACGGAGAGGATAAGCAATTTCGAGTGTTGGGCACGTCCATTTTCGCGCACCTGCCTGAACTCGGAAGTGAGGGTGAGCCGACGTATTTTGGGAAAAGAACGATCCAAGGTGCCGGTTCTGCTAAAAAAAACTCCGAGTCGAAAGAGCCGGAGTCAATTTTTGTGGGAAAAACGCCTGGAAGCCTGGGATTAGGCTTGGGTGTGGCGCTCGTAATGGATTTCCACGCCTTTGGGGAGGAGGCGTTTGCGGCCTTGACGGCGACGACGATTGAGAATGGCGCGTCCGTTTTTGGTTTTCATCCGGGCACGAAAACCAAACTGACGTTTACGAGTGCGTTTGGAGGGTTGATAGGCTGGTTTCATGATCGGGACGCGTTTTTAAGTCTGAAAATTAAAGTGGGGTGTGAAGTTAAAAGAAGAAATCGAGGTGTCAAGCAGGGAATCTGGGAAAATCAGCTTCGGTGATGGTCCGGCGGAGGAATGTTCAGGTTCTCAAAGCAGATCAATTCCGCAGGATGGAGGTGATAGCTCTGTATTTGTTCCTGAGCGACGCATTCGCGGAGAAAGTGTTGCAGGCTGCGTTGGTCGTTTGCGAGGTGACTGCGCAAGGAAGGGAGAAGTTTTTTGTGATAAATGGCTGTAAGCGGCTCGAAGTAACCATCGTGGATCGGAACGATGGGGTGCTGGGCTGCGAGTAAGATGCGCAGAAAACCGGCGTGCATGGCAGGCATATCCACGGCGAGGATGAGCACATGATCGGTGGTCGATTTTTCCAAGATGCCGACGAGGGCACCCATGGGGCCGAGAAAAGGAATCGTGTCCTCAATGATGGGAATGCCGCAGCCTTGCCAGGGGCCGTGGGCCGGGCCGGAGATGGAGACTTCGACGGCTCCAAGGCTTTGCAGAAGGTGGATTTGCTTCTGCCAAAGGGGTTCGCCCTTGATGAGAAGCGAGGATTTATCGAACCCCATCCGGGTGGATCGTCCTCCAGCAAGCAGCACGGCTGAAAATACCGCATCCTCTTGATCGACAAAAACGCCGGGGTCTCTCATAATATGTGAAAATGAATACGGAATTTCCAACGATCAAGCACCTCTTCATTTCACCAGGGCATAATTTTGTGGGTCATGCCGGACGGGAACCGGATACTTATCCAGCAAAAGATCTGGCCGAAGTTGAATTAAAAGCGGGCAGTGGCATCGTGGGGGATCGTTATTTCGATCATAAACCGGACTATAAAGGGCAGATTACTTTTTTTGACTGGGAAACCTATCTGCGCATCCGGGAGAAATTTTCGCGGAAAGATTTGGAGCCATGGGTGTTTCGCCGGAATGTGATTACGGTGGGAGTGGAGTTGAATGATTTGATCGGGGTGGAATTTGAGATGCAGGGGGTGCTGTTTGCCGGGACCGAGGAAGCGCGTCCGTGCATGTGGATGAATCGGGAGATTGGTGATGGCGCGAAAGAAGCGCTGGAAGGATTGGGAGGGTTACGGGCGCGGATTCTGACCGATGGATGGCTGCGGACCGGGCGATGTGAATTGGGGATAAAATCGAGCGTATGAAAATCGCGATCTTTAGCACGAAACCCTACGACAGGGAATTTTTACTGGCGGCAAACAAAGAGCATTCGTTGCATTTTTGTGAGGAACGTCTGACGCTGGAATCGGCGATTTTCGCGCATGAAAGTGAAGCGGTGTGCATTTTTGTGAATGATATAGCGGATGCCGCCGTGCTGAAGGCTTTGGCCCGGCAAGGAACGCGTTTGCTTTTGCTGCGTTGCGCCGGGTTTAATCAGGTGGATCTGGCGGAGGCGGCGCGCCTGGGAATCGAGGTGCGTCGAGTGCCGAGCTACAGTCCCTTCGCGGTGGCGGAGCATACGCTGGCCTTAATTCTGACGCTGAATCGGAAGACGCATCGTGCATTCAACCGGGTGCGCGATGGGAATTTTTCGCTCGATGGTTTGCTGGGATTCGATCTGCATGGCTCGACGGTGGGGATTATCGGCACGGGAAAAATCGGGTGTCTCACCGCGCGTCCTTTGCACGCCATGGGATGTCGTATTCTTGGCTACGACACTTTTCCCAACGAGGATTTTACGCGCGAGGGAGGCACTTATGTGGGGTTGGACGAAATTATCTCTGAGAGCGATATATTATCCCTTCATGTGCCGCTCACACCCGAGACACATTATATAATCAACGCCGAATCGCTGGCCCGAACCAAGCGTGGAATGATGTTGATTAACACCAGTCGTGGTGCCTTGGTCGATGCCAACGCATTGGTGGGGGCATTGAAATCTGGCCAGGTCGGTTACGTGGGTCTGGATGTCTATGAGCAGGAGGCGGAGGTGTTTTTCCAGGATTTATCGGGTGAGATTATTCAGGACGACACTCTACAACGTTTGCTATCATTTCCCAATGTCCTGATTACTTCGCATCAGGCATTTTTCACCAGCACGGCGATGACAAATATCGCTGAGACCACCTTGCAAAACGTTGCCGATTATGAGGATCGACGCTCATCGGCCAACGAGGTCAAGTGCAGCGGTGACCGGTGATGTTCATGGTTGGAACTAAAAATTCCCAGCCCAGTTATTGAGGGTTTGATGTTAGGCGAGTGCCTGGTGGAATTCGGTAAGGTCGTCGAGAAAATTAAGGGTTACCGCGTCGAGGATTTTACCTTCATCTGCGATCCCGGCAGCGGCGAGAATCGTGGCGCGGATTTCGGC
>JBBRFA010000120.1:0-7500 GCA_038225185.1 Chthoniobacterales bacterium | reverse complement strand
AGCAAAGGCAGTTTGTTGGGTTTATCCATCGAACCGGAGACATCGATGAGAAAGACAAGATTGGAAGGTTTACCCGAGTCGCGACTAACATCCTGTCCGCGTAATCCGATGCGAACCAGCCGATGCTCGGGTTGCCAGGGGCAATCGGCCACTTCGAGATGGGTGGCAAACGGTTTGCCATCGGTGGGCGGCGCGTAGTCGTAGGTGAAATAATTGAGCAATTCCTCGATCCGCACCGCGCCTTTGGGTGGAAGCTGGTCGTTGTTGAGAAACCGGCGCACATTGGCGTAGGAAGCGGTATCCACATCGATGGAGAACGTGGAAAGTGGGTTGTCCCTGGCTTTTAGAAAGCCGTTTTCGGAAATAAAATTGTAGCTCTCGGTGTTAAAATCATCCTTGAGACTTCCCTCCTGTCCTGCCAGGGATCGGTCACGTATTATCTGACTTCTCACCGGCATAGCAAAGCTGGAAACGGATCCCGACGCGGTGACTGGAGCGGACGCGGCGGCTGGTGCGGCTCTTCGGAGATCGGCGACCGGATTGGGTTCCTCCGCTGCAGCGCGATCCCCCAATTGGCTGCGACCTTCGTTTCGTCTTACCTCATCCATGGCCAGCACCTCTGTTCTCGATTTAGGCTTGGGAATGTCCATCGGCTTTGCCATGTCCAGATCCAGTGGCGATTTTTTTTCGAGCGGCATTTGCAGAGTCATTGCCGGCTCCGCCATGGCCACTTCGGGGGTGGAATGTCCGCGCAACCGCAACAACTCCGCCCACGGCAACAGCGGACCCGCTGCAAGGCAGGCCGCAAGCGCGCTTAGCCCGATGACCGACCACGGGTGTTGTCTCCAGCTTTTTCCGGCAGGCAACGGAACGATGTTGGTGACTTCTGGCTCGTCACCCAAAATGGCGGCGCGTTGTTTGGTGGTGAGTTCCAAATCGGACGATTCGTGCAATTTTTCGGTGAGGAAACCGGCCAGCGTTTGGATTTCTCCGAGTGCTTCACGGGCTTCGGGATGGGCGTCCAGCCAGTTTTCGATCTCCGCTTTTTCGACAGGATCGTCAATTTCGTCAAGGGCGTAGGCAGTGAGTTTGGGGTCGTCGAGGTTCATCCGATTTTTCTGGTTGGTGTGAGGTTGATAAGGTCGTTGTGTTGCATCATTTCGCGGAGTTTGCGCAGGCCGGTGTGCAGAAGAAAACCGACGTTGCCCTGGGTGAGTCCGGTAATCTCGGCGATGTCCCGATAGCTGTGATCGTGCTGAAATTTCAGCCGTATCACTTCGCGTTGATTTTCCGGCAGGCGCGAAAGGAGGGTGGCCAGGGCGAAGGCGTCTTCTTTTTGTTCGAGCACAGCGGAGGGGGCTGCGGCGGGGTCGGCTGTTTCGTGAAAGGTTTCCATGTCGTTTTTCTCCAGATAAATGATGCGGCGGGATTTGCGATGATGATCGTGGGCTCGGTTGCGGCAGACGGTAAAAAGCCAGGGAGCGAGGTGATCGCCCTCGGGCAGCGACGATTCGCGGGTAAGGCGAAGGAAGGTGTCCTGCACGATGTCGCGCGCCTGTTCGAGGTCGCCGGAGGTTAACCCCAGCGCGTATTGAATGAGCGGACGCTCAAAACGGGCCAGGGCGGATTCGATGGTGGTGTTTGACATGCGGGTGGACAGAGAGTAAACGGGCGGACTCGGATTTTTCTTTGGGAAATTTTTCGGTATTATAAAAATCCAACCTCTTTATGCCAACTCCAACCATCGCCGTGCCCACCCTTACGGTGAACGAAATCTACCAATCCATCCAGGGCGAAAGCACCTGGGCAGGGTTGCGTTGCGTGTTTGTGAGGCTCACATTTTGCGATCTGCGTTGCACCTATTGCGATACTGCTTATGCCTTTTACAAAGGAGAAAAAACGCCTCTTCCGCAGATTCTCGATACCGTGCTGGCGATGGATTGTCCCCTGATCGAAATCACGGGTGGCGAACCGCTTCTGCAAAAAAACGTCCACCCGCTAATGACCGCCCTTTGCGATGCGGGCAAAACCGTGCTCATCGAGACGAGCGGTGCGCACGATATTTCCCAGATCGATCCCCGAGTGCATCGGATCATGGATTTAAAGACCCCCGACAGCGGCGAATGCGGACGTAATCTTTTTAGCAACATCGCTCATCTCACGGCGAGGGATGAGGTCAAATTCGTCATCGGCTCCCGCATCGATTACGATTGGGCGGTGGAGCAAATCGAAAAATATCGTCTCACCGATCTTTGCACGGTGCTGTTTTCGCCCAATTTCACGGTGATCGAGCCGCGCCTCATCGTGGAATGGCTCGTTGCCGATAAACTGGACGTGCGTTTCCAGCTCCAAATGCATAAGTTTATCTGGGACCCCAAAAAACAAGGCGTTTAGTTCCTTGAGATTTTATTATTTTTTATGAAAGCAACCATGACCAAGGACTTCACTTTTGAGGCCGCGCAAACCCTTCCCAGTGCCCCCGAGGGTCATAAATGCCGGCTCATGCACGGGCACAGTTTCAAAGTGGAAATCTCCGTCACCGGCGAAGTCGATCCCGCCGTGGGCTGGATTTACGATCATGCTAAAATCTCCGGCGCGATGAAACCGCTCATCGACCGGCTGGATCACTCTTATCTCAACGAAATCGAAGGCCTGGAAAATCCCACCATCGAAGTGATGGCCGCCTGGTTTTGGAGAAAAATCGAATTGCAACTCCCCGGCCTAAGCGAGATCGTGATTTATGAGACCCCCACCGCGCGATGCAGTTTTCGCGGAGAGTTCTAACCCTCGATATCCAACCCCAGGTCAAAGCTGGCAATTGCAGAAGATAAAAAGAAAAACCGACACGGGAAAAGAATAGCACTATCGGACAAATTTTGCCCGCCGTGCGTATCCCACTTTTACGAGATACAATCCACATGCCGGGGCGCAAAAGGTGGTTTTGTCAGATTGCGGATCGTGTAACCACCGCTGCACATCGTCCAAAGTCGCCTTCCCCTGCCCCACGCGCAGCAACGTTCCGGTGAGCAGACGCACCATTTTATAGAGAAACCCTTCCCCTGCAAAATCCAGGGTAACCACGTGCCCGCGTCGCTTTAGCCGAATCGACCAGACCTCGCGCACGGTGGAACTTTCTGGCCAGCCGCGATTTGCACAAAACGCCCGAAAATCGTGTCGCCCCTGCAAGACCTTCGCCGCCTCCTCCACCCGCGCCCAATCCACTTCCTTCGGCACGTGCCAGGCTCGGTCGATCTCGAGGGGATCCAGCCACGGCGCATGAAAAATGCGATACCGATAGGCCTTGGATTGCGCCGTAAAACGGGCGTGAAACCAGGCCGATTTTTCGATCATCTCCGTCACCCGGATGATGTGAGGTAAATGGGCATTCACGGCATGACGCCATTGGGCCAGAGACAAGCGGCCCAGCGGCAGATCGACATGCGCCGATTGGGCCAGGGCGTGCACCCCGGCATCGGTGCGTCCGGCACCTTGTATGCCAATTTTTTTTCCGGCGACAGCGGCAAACGCTTTTTCCAGGTGATCCTGCACTGTGCCGCCCTCGGCCTGCGATTGCCAACCTGCCAACGTAGTCCCGTCGTAAGCGACCAGGAACTGAACCCGCGTGCAACCAGGGGCAATGATTTCTTTTTTACGCCTGGAACGGCTCAATGCCACGACTGATGACTCGCCAAAGCTTCCTGCAAAGTGGCAAACCGCTGGTTCATCGCCCGCAGACGGCGACTCAGCAAACCCGCAATTCCGCTCAAGAGCTTGGCTCCTGCTTCCGGATAAGTCTGCACAAACAACTCTACATCCTCGCGGCTTGCCTTCCAAATTTGAGAAAATTCCTGGGCCAACACATCCGCACTCGCCTCCTGGGGATCGAATAAATTCACTTCGCCAAACGTTTCTCCCGGGGTTACGCGCCAAAGCAGGGTGCGCACCCCCTCTTTCGACCGCGATACGTGCAACAATCCACTGAGCACGAGATACAAACACTCCTGTTTTGCCCCTTCCTTGATCACCTGATTCCCTGCCGCCGCAGGTAAAAATTCGCCGTAACCACTGAGCAACCGTCGATCATCATCGCTCAATTCTTGTAAAAAACTGATCGCAGGTAATTCGGGGCGGGATAATTCTTCACTCATGGTTAAAACTTTCTACCTTTATCTTTAACCGATGCATCCCGGCATGGCAAGCATCACGCGCAAGTCTCTTGGGGAACGATAACCCTGGCGATCTACCTTAGGCTGTTGCACTACCAGCCAATCGACTTCAGATCGCAGATTGGGCTGGTGCCTTGCCCCTTCCGAAACATCTGTTTTTAAAAACTTTTTTTCCCGATCATGGGTTGCACACTCCGCATTGTCCCGGATCTGCGGTCGCTGCTTTCACCGCGCGTTCTTCTCTGTAACTACAGCCCTCACAGATGAAGACATCCGCTTTCCGTGCGAGCGTTGGGCTTCCGCACCAGGCACAAGGCAGACCGAAGAGCGGCTCGGTAAGACCAAAACCAGGCCGCGCGCATCTGGGGCATAAGCTCCGAAACCGGCGGATAAGGTCCACGGTCGCGCGTTTTATGGCCCGCATTCGCGTCGGGTTGCGATGGGCGCGCATATCGGTCTCGATAAAAGCGGAGCCGCAAGTCCTGATCACTGTCTCAATTGCCTTTTGCAGGTCGGCCCAATCACCAATGTCCTTCAGCAACGCGAGCCCGGGCGCGGGCTGATGATCGACGCAGCCGACGACGATGATCCCGTGACCGGGAAAATGCGCACGTTCAGCAAAAGCCACGGCGCCGGCCACATCTGCAACGACTGCGTGACCAAAGTTCGTCTTGAGGCCGGCATGATGGCCGATCAGTTCGAGACCGCTGATGCGATCCTGCATTACGACGATTTCGCGCGCGAGCGGGACGAAAGGAATCTGGGGATGCGGACCGAAGCTACCTTCGCTCGCGACCGCCACGCGTGCATTTGGCGAGATCTCGAATGCTGCGGCGATCTTGGCGCGGGCGGCATCGAGCTGCGATCCCGTCCTTTCGACGTCGCGGCTAAACGTGCCAAAGCGATCTGTGTCGATACCTGGCGTCACCCTTACCCGCAGGCCGAGGGCGTTCCACAGGAGTGGCGCAATCACTCGCTCCTTGCCATGCATGGTCGCAAGGATCGCCTCATCATTATTGTAACGTTTTGCAGCACTCATCAGGGTTAAAATTCCCACCGGTGGGTAATGCACGCTTCGGCGATATCCATCCCGAAAAAAGCTGAACACGAATGAAATGTTCGACGCATAGAACCTGTTACGTAAAGCGGTGGTGGCGGGCGTCGCATGGTGACTTGGCAAACAAAAAAACCGAACCTTGGGAAAGGTTCGGCTTTTTGTAAGTGTGCAAGAAATGCGTCGGGAGACTATTTCTTTTTGCTGTCGCCGGGACGGTATTCCTCTTCGGCGGCGGCAAAGGCTTGTTCGAGGCCGACCATGTCTTCGCCAGGGCGAATGTTATCGAAGGCTTCGCTTTCGCGCTTGAGATCTTCCTCGCTGTAGTTGGCAGCTTTAATGGAGAGACCAATGCGACGCTCGGCTTTATCTACTTTGATGACGCGGGCTTCCACGTCGTCGCCGACTTTAATGACATCTTTGACTTTTACGACGTGAGCTTCGCTGAGCTGCGAGATGTGAACGAGGCCATCGATTTCGCCTTCCAGAGCCACGAAAGCTCCGAAACTGGCGAGTTTGGTGACTTTGCCTTTGACGAGGTCGCCAATTTTGTAGCGGGTGTCGATTTCCTTCCAAGGATCGGTCTCGAGCTGTTTCATGCCGAGGCTGATGCGTTGGTTGGTTTTGTCGATGTCGATGACGACAGCTTCGATGTCGTCGCCTTTTTTGAGGACTTCGCTTGGGTGATTGATTTTGCGGGTCCAACTGAGGTCGGAGACGTGAACCATGCCGTCGATGCCTTCTTCCAACTCGATAAACGCGCCGTAGGCAGTGGTGTTGCGGACCTTGCCTTTGACTTGTTTGCCGATGATGTAGCGCTGCTCGATCTCATCCCATGGATTGACTTCCAACTGGCGCAGGCCAAGGGAGATTTTTTGTTCTTCCTTGTTGACGCCGAGGACGGCTGCCTCGATTTCCTGGCCGAGGGAAAGCACGTCGGAGGGACGGGCGATGCGTTTGGTCCAGGAGAGTTCGGAGACGTGGATAAGGCCTTCGACACCTTCTTCGATTTCGACGAAGGCACCGTAGGGAACGAGGTTGGTGATTTTGCCTTTGATGCGGGCACCGGTGGGGAAGCGTTCCTCGATTTTATCCCAGGGATTATTCTGGGTTTGTTTGAGGCCGAGTGAGACGCGTTCTTTTTCCTTGTTGATGTCGAGGACGACGACTTCGATATCCTGTCCGACTTTAAGGAGTTCGGAAGGATGGTTGAGTCGGCTCCAGGTCATGTCGGTGATGTGGAGCAAGCCATCCATGCCGTTGAGATCGATAAAGGCACCGAAGTCGGTGAGGTTTTTGACCTTGCCGATGACGATGGAGCCGATTTCGACTTCGCCGAGGAATTTGGCGCGTTGTTCGCTGCGTTCGGCTTCGATGAGTTCGCGGCGGGAAAGAACGACGTTTTTACGGTCGTCGTTGATTTTGACGATTTTAAAGTCGTAAGTGTTGCCAACGAATTGCTGGAGATCTTTGGGGGGGACGATGTCGATTTGCGAGCCGGGAAGGAAGGCTTCGACGCCGATGTTGACGGTAAGACCGCCTTTGACGACGGAGCGAACCTTGCCTTTGATGAGACCGTCGCCGTGGAAGACTTTGACGATTTTTTCCCAGTTTTGACGATAAGCGGCCTTGGCCTTGGAGAGGATGACCATGCCTTCGTCGTTTTCGAGGCGCTCGAGGAGCACTTCGACTTCTTCGCCAACTTCGAGGGTGTCGATGTCGTCAAATTCGGAGGACGGAATAACGCCCTCGGATTTATAGCCGATATCGACGAGCACTTCGCGATTGCGAATTTCGAGGATGCGACCTTTTACAATACTGCCTTCGCGGAAATCACGCATGGATTTCGCGATTAAGTCCTTCATTTCTATCATAACATGTAATAACTGCCTGCCACGGTTGCCGTTGGTTTACTTTTTGGTTTTTTAACACATTCCTGGCCGCACGCGCGGAAAGAATGCTTCCCATTTAAGGGAAATTGACAGTAAACGGTTTTTGCGCTTCAGCAACTGATAATAAAAAGGGAACCCCGGCAGCGGGGCGAAACGTGATCAATGTAGTGTTTCGCGGAGAATTTGGAGCAATTTTTCGACGTTTACATCCCAATTAAGGCGGGTTTCATACTCTTTGCGGGACGCTCGAGCCATGGCGAGATAACGTTTTTCATCACGAAAAACTGCCTCCATCCAGTCCACCATTTCCTGGGCTGGGGATTCCTGATCAAAAAGATGTCCGTTAACCTCGTCTTGCACAATGGTGGGCACGCCTCCCACGGCATGG
>JBBRFA010000119.1:0-8199 GCA_038225185.1 Chthoniobacterales bacterium | reverse complement strand
GAAAGAATTTTATACTGGGGACTAGCACTTTTTTGAATTTGACCGGAAGCCAGTGGTCTAGGAAAATATCAAGAATGCCTTCAAGACTGGCTGTGAGGCACATACAAACTGCCTCCGTGCCCACCACAAAATGAAATAACGTTTTAGACTTTTCCGAATCTGGAACGCAAGGCTGCCTGCGCGTTGGGAGGCACGAAACTGGAGACATCGCCTCCCAAACGGGCGACCTCCTTGACGATGCGCGAACTTAGATAGGTGTAATCCTCTTTGGGAGTGAGAAATATGGTCTCAAACGAAGCTTCCAATTTGCGATTCATCAAGGCCATTTGAAATTCAAATTCAAAATCGGAGACCGCCCGCAGACCACGCACCACGGCGACCGCTTTTTCCTGTCGCACGAGATCGACCAATAAACCATCGAAGCGCACCACGCGGATATTGGGATATTTTTGGGAAACCTCTTTTAGCAAGGCCACGCGTTCCTCGATGGCGAAGAGAGGGTTTTTCGATTGGTTGACCGCCACGGCGACGATCAACTCGTCGAAGAGCAGGGAAGCGCGTTCCAATACGTCGATGTGCCCGAAGGTGACGGGATCGAAACTGCCTGGGTAGATGGCTTTACGCAAAATATCGGTCGGTAATGGGTGGGTTCGAAAAAAATCAGTCAAACTTCATTTCGTCAAGACGCCGGGTGATGGTCTTGAGAACTTTAAGGCGCGCTGCCCATTTGTAATTTCCCGGAATAACGACCCACGGCGCGTAGTTGGTGGAGGTTTTTTCAAACATTTCCTCGGCAGCCAGATTGTGTTCGTTCCATTTATGGCGGTTGCGCCAGTCTTCGTCGCTGATTTTCCAGTGTTTATAGGGATCGGCTTCGCGTCGTTTAAAGCGGTCCAACTGTTCATCCTTACTGATGTGGATGTAAAATTTGAAGATGATCGCGCCGTCGTCGTGCAAGGTTTGTTCGAGGTCGTTGATCTCGCGATAGGCCCGTTTCCATTCTTCTTCGCGGGCGAAACCCTCCACGCGTTCGACCAGAAGACGTCCATACCAGGATCGATCGAAAATCGTGATCTGCCCGTGTTGCGGGAGTTTGTTCCAAAAACGCCAGAGATAATGGTGCTGATATTCCTCGGTGGTGGGTTTGATCACAGAATAAACCCGATACATTCGCGGATCGAGTTTTTCGGTGACACGTTTGATCGAGCCGCCTTTGCCCGCGGCGTCGGGACCCTCGAAAACCATGATGACGGAGTGTTTGGTTTTGCTGAGGCGAAGCTGGAGGTTGAGCAGGGAAAGTTGATACTCTTTGAGCTTCTTTTTATAGATATCGGCTTCGACGGTTTCGGCTTGATCGAGGTCGTCGAGGAGAATGATCTGGGATTTACTGCGAGCCAGTGTGGGAGGCATGAGTTCGTTGTAGCGTTTTTTCAATCCACGACAAGAGCTTCTTCGAGCAACATGATGGGAATGCCGCTTTCCACGGGAAAAAGCAGGCGGCCATCCTCGCGGAGCAGGGCATTTTCCAGTGGGGTGGAGCGCGCTTTGCCAGAGCGGGCGGCCAGTGTGCCCCCGGCGATGCGGGCATTGAAACCGGCCAGCTCTGCGGGAGTGACAACCCGCACGGGACGTAAAGTCTCCGGGCAGCGCAGGAGGGCGACGAGGGCGGGGTTCACCGGGGTGTTAGTATTTTGGGAAGTTGGAATCGACCTGATCGGTCCAAGTGACGAGTCCATCGGTGAGGTTAAGCAATTTGCCAAAACCTGCATCCTGAAGGACATGAAATGCGGTGACGCTGCGGTTGCCGATTTTACAATGGACGACGATTTCGTCAGCAGAATCGAGTTCGCTCATGCGGGAGGGCAATTCGTGAAGCGGAATGAGTAAGGCCTCGGGTAGATGGCAGATGTCCCATTCGTAACGTTCGCGCACGTCGAGGAGCACGAGTTTGTCGCCACGGTCGAGGCGGGTTTTGAGGTCGGGAGCCTGGATGGAAGGCACGTCGGCGTATTTTTCCAATTTGGCCGCCGCCTGGGGCACGCCACAGAATACTTCGTAATCTATCGGCTCGGTGATGGTCGGATTCTCGCCACAAACGGGACATTTCGGGTCGCGCCGGAGCTTGAACTCACGAAATTTCATGGTGAGCGCATCGAAATTGATCAGGCGTCCGATTAGCGTTTCGCCAATGCCCATGATGAGTTTGACGGCTTCGATGGCTTGCATGACTCCGATGATGCCGGGCAAAATCCCGAGCACGCCGCCTTCGGCACAACTGGGCACCATCCCTGGCGGGGGCGGCTCGGGGAACATGCAACGGTAGCAGGGGCCGCCGAGGTGCGGGGCAAAGACGGTGCATTGTCCATCGAAACGAAAGATTGAGCCGTAAACATTCGGTTTTTTTAGGAAAACGCAGACATCGTTCGAGAGATAACGCGTGGGAAAATTATCGGTGCCATCGATGACGACGTCGTAATTTTTAACAATGTCGATGGCGTTGTCGGCACGGAAAAGCGTGTCGTGCAGGACGACCTGGACGTTGGGATTGATATCGCGGATGCGATCCCGGGCGGAGAGGATTTTTTTGCGTCCGACATCCTTCGTGCCGTGAAGAATCTGGCGCTGAAGATTGGAAAAATCGACGGTGTCGAAATCCACCAGACCGATGGTGCCGATCCCGGCGGCGGCGAGATAAAGAGCGATGGGCGAACCGAGTCCGCCTGCGCCGATGCAGAGGATTTTGGCGGCTTTGAGTCGTTTTTGGCCTTCGAGAGTGACTTCTGGCATGATGAGATGCCGGGAATAACGGGCGATCTCATCGTTGCTGAACTGGATTTTTTCCAGGCGGTCGGGCGAAATGATACTCATAAAAGGGCTGCAAACTTAGGCGAGGAACGGCGCTTTGCAAATGGCAGAAACAGGGGCGTAATTTCGATGTCGGGGGTGAAAAGGGGGAGTTTTTTACCAAAGATCGTAAAGGCTTGCAACCAGGACGGACATTCGCCAGAGATTGCTTAAAAAATGCAACCAAAACAGGCGCAATAACGTTATACTATGTGAACGTCAAGTGGCGTTTGAAGTAAATCATGAAATCCAAACAACACCATTAAAAGCAACACTATGAAAAAAATCCTAAGTATTACAGCTGCAATCATTGCAGCACTCACCCTCGGTCCACTCACCCTCTCTGCTGGAGAAGGCAAGACAATCGTCGCCGTGGCCTCTGAGTCCGGTCAATTCAAGACTTTGGTCGCAGCCGTGCAAGCGGCTGGCCTGGTCGATACACTTAACGGTGCAGGTCCCTTCACCGTTTTCGCCCCCACCGACGCAGCCTTCGCCAAGCTTCCCGCTGGCACCGTGGAAGACTTGCTCAAACCCGAAAACAAAGAAAAACTGGCCGGGATTTTAACCTACCACGTTCTTTCCGGCAAAGTGCTGGCCGCTGATGTGAAAACATCTTCTCCCGCCACTGTGAACGGCAAGGAAGTCGCCATCGTAGCCGGTTCTTACGGCGTAACAGTAGGTGGTGCCAAAGTAACTGCGACAGATGTGGCCGCCAGCAATGGTGTCATCCACGTCATCGATACCGTGCTCATTCCCTAATATTTCAGCACAGACCATTTAATAAAAAGCCCGATGCCGAGATTGGCGTCGGGCTTTTTTTATGGTCTCGTCCTCCGCCTTTTACAAGGTTCCAAAATAGCGGTCCCCAGCATCGCCGAGCCCCGGAACGATATAGCCTTTTTCGTTGAGCTTCTCATCGATGGCGGCGGTAAAAACCGGCACATCGGGGTGGGCCGTGGTTAATGTTAGCAATCCTTCCGGACAGCTAATCAGACAACCGAAACGGATCGAGGTGGCGCCTTCCTTTTTTAACAGCGCGATTGCGGCCACCGCACTGTTTCCAGTGGCCAGCATGGGATCGACCAGCAACACTTCGCCCTCGGCCAGATTCGTCGGCAGGCGGAAATAGTAATGCCTCGGTTCCAGCGTCGCCTCGTCCCGATACATTCCGATATGGCCGATGGTAACATCTGGCAAGATGCGAGCCATGCCATCGACCATACCAAGGCCGGCACGAAGAATCGGCACCAGAATCAATGGCCGGACGAGCTGGGCACCCGTCGTGCGGGTAAGGGGAGTCTGAATTTCCACGGGGGTCGTGAGGAGAGACCGCGTCATTTCAAACAAAAGCAATGCCGAGATCTGACGTAAATGTTCTGCAAATTGAGCCGGCGAAGTCTCTACGTCGCGCAGTTGGGTAACGCGAGTCTGGATAATGGGGTGTTCGATAACAGTAACGCCTTGCATGGCATTTGAATAACAAACCACACTTGGATTGTCTCTTATTCTTTTGCGGAAACCTGTGGTCGCATCGACTTTTTAATCGTGGCAATAAAACGATCCGGGCCACCTTCCATGTAGCGATAGCGCACCAGTCGTTTCCCTTCTGGACTCAACACAAAAATCGCCGGGAACCAGACGACACCGAAATCTTTGGCCAGACGTTGATTTTGGATTTCGATATGAAACGGAAGATGCCTTTTCCGGGGAAAATCCACTTCCATCAAAACGAGATTTTGTTCTGCAAACTCCCGGAATTCCTTTTTTGAAAAAATATTGGCCTTCATTTTCATGCAAGGAAGACAAGAGTCCGAACCGGTAAAATTGACGAGAATATGCTTCGATTCCTGTCTGGCGGTTGCCAGCACCTTGCGATAATCGTCCTCCCATCCCGCGCTGGCGGCAAAAGCATCAGAAATGCCTAAAACAACCAGCAGACCTACGAAAACGAAAGTTTTCATTGACTAACTTCGACCCGCAGCGGGCCGTGTCAAGCATTCGTATCGGAGGCATGGGAATGAAAGTCACGTCAACGTCGGCGGCGTGGTGAGGCGTGTTAACAGTGCGTGCAGGAGGGACAGCCTGGGGACCTGGATTCCGGCGTCAAGTGCCTGTCGCAGGGGTTCGCCCCAGATGGCCTCGACTTCGACCGGCAGGCCGCGCTCATAATCCACCAGACTGGAGGGGCGATAGGGACCCATGATGAGGCTGCGTTCGATCTCAAAAGGGACGACGGATTTATCAATCGGATGGGCCAGTGCCCCGGCGGCGGTAATCACTTCCAGCATCAGTTCCTCGACCTCGCGACGTAAAACGGGAGATGCCAGTAAGTCCTCGACGGTGGCTTTGCCTGCGGCGATGGAGAGACCGTTAAAGGGGATGTTCCAAACCAATTTACGCCAATGCTCCCAGACCATATCGTGGGCCAGACGGCACTGGATCTGAGCGGCTAAAAAGGTTGCCACAATTTTTTCCGCACGGGGCGTTCCCGGTCCCCTGGCTTCACCCAAAACAATCGAGCCGTGACCGTAATGCTCGATCACTCCCGGCGCGGTGCGGGTGATGCAGACAAAACCCAATCCGCCCAGGATGCGTTGATGTCCGAAATGGGATCCCAGAAATTCTTCGTTACCGAGTCCATTCTGCAAAGTTAGAATGGCGGTATCTGGCCCTAACAAAGGCGGCACGAGCGCGGGTAGAGCGTCGTTGGCGGTGGATTTAAGGGCGATAAAAACCAGATCGACCGGGCCGATTTCCCCGGTTGTGGCGTAAGCGGGGAGATTGTGCAGATGAGCATTCCCAGCGGGACTCATAATTCGCAAACCCTGGCTGCGGACTGTTTCCAAATCCGAGCGCATGAGAAAGCGGACATCATTGCCAGCTTGCAAAAGACGCGCGCCGTAATAGCAGCCAATGGCCCCGGAACCGACAATTGCGATTTTCATGGTTTCATATCCATAGCAATAACCGTGAACACGACAAATGAATTTATAAAAATGACGGCAAAACGCATAAGAAAAGATATTTTTAGCTTGTTCGGACAGTCATGATTTTGTAGGTCTGGATCAGTGTTTTTTTAATCCTTATGAAAAAGTCCATTTTTAGCGTTTTACTTGCCACAGTTCTCTCCAGTCATGCGCTGGATATCGCTCAATTCCACTCGCTGAGTGGTCCGGGAACGCCGTTTCCTTTCAATGGCAGTCCGGCACAAGTCTCATTTATTGGCGGGACGTTGTTGAATCCAACCGGGACAAATTTTTTTACGGTCGCTGTGACCAATTCAGTTTCCACGGCTGGCCCGGGCGGAACTCCAGGATTTGCTCCTACCGGTATTGTCCCCGGCTCTCCCACCGGAATCACAGTGGCCAACGCGGCTTTGACACCGGCAATCGTGGCAGCGTTGGATACGACGGATGATCTCGATATCTTTGCCTTTAAAGGCGGGATGGGGGCTGTGATCACGATTACGTTGGATTTTACCAATCTACCGGGTGGTTTTCTTCCGGCGGGATCGATTCTGGCCTATGCCGATGTGGATTTTCTGGAAACAGCAATTTTGACTGGTGCCAGCGGCTGGTTCAATCTGGGGACGATCTCCCTATTAGACGTAACCAATGGAGTGATTCTGGAGACAAGCCAGAGCGATACCACGCCCGCTGATTTTACGTCTTTTGCCGGCTCGGCCACGACTCTTACCCTGACCGGCGCGGTGGCTGCGACAGATTCTCCGGGGGTGATAATTCCCCTGGCGATCAATCTCACCAGTCTCACCATCACAGCAGCCAGTCCGGGAAACAACGCGAATTTTTTCCAGGCTTTTGGTATCGCGGCGATTCCGGAACCCACCAGCGTGGCAATGTTAACACTCGGGGGCATGTTTTTACTCCGCAGACGGGCATCCCGGCTGGCTGGAAATTGAAGGCAAAGCAACCGGTGTGACGTATCTGCTCTGTCCTTAGTATTAACGAACGCGACTTTTTCTTCGGGTGCAAAAAAAGGGTGCTTACGCCTAAAGCCAGCAAACTGATCGTGCCTCCGGAATGACCTGATGCCCCATATTCTGGTGGAAGCCAGCACCAGCGGCTTCGATAAATCCATTGTCGTCGTTATCGTTATCGAACCAGAGACTGCCTAGCAATGGTCCGTGGCTGAGGGTGTGGCCGGCGGAAATGGAACCCAGCATAGCCGTGTCGCCGAAGCTTCCAAAGATAACGTCGATGCCACGATTGTGAGCGGCATTGGAGACGGCAGACCCGATGCTAACATCAGCCGCCGCCTCCTCAATCATTTTCTGCGCGGGTTTGGCTCGTAAATCCCTTAAATGCAAGATACATTACCAATCCGATGAATTTTATTATTCCTTATTCTGAAGCGTCGAATCTGCGAAGTTTTCTCCCGCGAACCGTGGAACGCCTGGTTTTTACCAATGGATGTTTCGACCTGCTACATGCCGGGCATGTGCGTTATCTCACGGCGGCCAGAGCTTTGGGCGACGCGTTGGTGGTGGGGGTCAATGGCGATGCATCGGTGCGGGCTTTGAAGGGGGTGACGCGGCCGATCAATTCGGAGCAGGATCGGGCAGAGGTTTTGGCAGGGTTGCGCACAGTGGATGCGGTCGTGATTTTTCCAGAAAGCCGCGCCACGCATCTTATTGAGTTACTGCGCCCCGAGATTTATGCGAAGGGCGGCGATTATACGGTCGAAACTCTGGAAGCCGGAGAAAGAGCTGTTTTGGAGAAAATTAACTGTTCGATGCATTTTATTCCATTGCTCCAGGGTCGTTCGACCACTTCGATACTTGAAAAAGCTTCCGCACTTGCACAAATGTAGTGCTGCTCTCCTCTTTTTTCATCCCCCCATGTCTGATTTCACTTCCAATCATCCTCCCTTGCGTATCGCTGTGCTGGGTTCCGGCGCAGGCAGTAACTTCCGCATCCTGCTCGACCAGGTGTTAAATGGTCGTCTCAATGCAAAAATCGTCGCCGTGGCCTCGGATGTTTCCGCCTCGGGTATTTTGGAAATCGCCCGCAAACACGATTTGCCTCATTTTTATATTCAACCCGGCAAATTCAAAGCCACGTTTGAGCCTTATATCGAGAGTCGTCTGGGTCATTTATTGCAGGAACACGACGTGGAACTCGTTGTCCTGGCGGGGTTTATGCGAATCCTCAAGCATGAAATGCTGACTACCTTCAAAGGCCGCATCATCAACATTCATCCCTCTTTGCTCCCAAAATATCCGGGTCTTTATGCCTGGAAACAGGCTCTTAACTCGGGCGACACGGTCACAGGTTGTTCAGTGCATTACGTGGATGCGGGGGTCGATACCGGCAAAATTATTGCCCAAGCCGAAGT
>JBBRFA010000118.1:0-8455 GCA_038225185.1 Chthoniobacterales bacterium | reverse complement strand
CATCAGCTTTTTCCGAAAAGCCGAATCATTGCCTGGAAATACGAAGTCGAGGAAAGTTGCGAGGAAGCCGTGAACAAGGGACGCCGGCAACTCACCATTCCAGGCGTCGTTGCCTCGGTCATCAATGGCCCCGCCTATGGCTCGGGATTTGGTCTCCTCACCCAGGACGGGTTATTGCATTATCCCGACAAAAGCACGTTGGTTCTGGCACTTAGGGCACTGGCGGCAGTAGCGGCACCGGTAGCAGCAGAAGACTAGTTAACAAACAAGGCCGACACTTTTTCCAAGGTTAGCTCTGCCAGAGATGCGACAGCCAGATCGGCCTTGCCCAATTCCTCCAACGCATTCGTTGTCGCCAACGCGATGACTTTCGCGCCCGCCCGGTGCGCTGCCTCGATGCCGACGTGCGCATCCTCAAACACCACACTTCGGTCGGCCGGACAACCTGCTTTTTGTGCCGCCAACAAAAAGACCTGCGGATCGGGTTTGCCCGCGGTGACATCTTCCGCACTCACAATGGCATCGAAAGCCTCGCTCAATCCCAGCCGATCCAAGGTGCTCACGATATTGAGACGATGCGTCGAAGATCCGATCACACACGGCACACCCGCTTCGCGTAAAGTTTGCAACCAGTCCACCACTCCGGGCAGGGCGGAAATCCCCCAATCGGCCACCACTTCACGATAAAGCGCTTCCTTACGCAAAGATAACCGGCTGATCTCCCCTTCATCCTGGGTCCAGCCCAGCAAATTGGGAATAATCCATTCGTTTTTCATCCCAAACCCCTGCTTGAAATGACCCTTGGGCAATGGTTTCGCCTGTTCTCGGGCGAGACGTTCCCAACTTTCTTCGTGGTGACGCGACGAATCGATGATCACACCATCCCAATCAAATAAAGCAGCCCAGTTTTGCATGGGTTTTTTGTAATTAAGAACCCAAAAGATAAAAGAAAAAAGCGCGCCGCTCGTTCAAAACACTGATTTGAACTCCGCAAACCGTCCAACCTTTTCGTTGCCGATTGGCGTTGCGATGCTAAAAGTAAAATCACGCAGATTAAAACGCGTTCGTAGCTCAACTGGATAGAGCGCCGCCCTCCGAAGGCGGAGGTTGTGGGTTCGACCCCCGCCGAACGCACTTTTATTATTCCACGGCAATGCCTGTTTCCGCAGCAGCCTCGGGTGCCAGTGTGGCAAGCAATTTATCCACCCGGTGCCCATCCATATCGAGAATCTCAAAAATGTAACCTTGCGCCGTAAATTTCTCGCCCTCGCGCGGCACCCGGCCCATGGTTTTGACCACGTAACCAGCCAAAGTTTGACATTCGCTGTAATCCAACTCTCCAAAAACAAAATCAGGCAACGCTTTTTCGACCGACTCCAAATCCAGCAACGCGTCAATCAACCAGGTGCCGTCGTCCCGTTTCTTGGCCGAGGGCTTGGCCCTTTCTCCGAGTGAGGGAAATTCGCCCACGACGGCCTCCATCACATCATTGAGCGTCACCAAGCCGGCCATGCTTCCGAATTCATCCGCCACGAGGGCAATATGTTTGCCACTTTGTTTGAAGGTTTCGACCAGATGCAAGACCATCTGCGATTCGGGCACGATGAGCGGCGGCACCATCAAATCGCGCAGGCGGACTTCGATGCCCGCAGCAAGATGAGAGTAGATCGATTTAACGGAAACGATCCCCACTGGATGATCGCGATTTCCTTCATACACGGGAAAATGGGAATGGTTGCTGACCACCACTTTATGCCAGATTTGTTCGTGTGGATCGTCCTGGTCGAGCCAGATGATCTTGGGGCGCGGGGTCATGATGTCGCGCACCGGGAGTTGATCGAGTTCCAGCGCGCTGTTCACGATCTGGCTTTCCACTTGATTAAACGACCCTGCGCGGACGCCTTCCTGCATCATCCCGCGCACTTCATCCTCGGAGATAGCAGTCTCTTTTTCGGGTTTAAAACCCAAGATTCGGAGCAGGGCCTCGGTGGAAATGCTCAGAAAACTCACCACAGGACTGGCGATCTGCGAGAGCCAGTTCATGGGGCGCGCAACCAGCATGGCGATGCCTTCGGGATTGCTCAGGCCGAAACGTTTGGGCACCAATTCTCCGAGAATAAGCGATAAATAAGTAATCAATCCGACAACGATCACGAAAGAGATTTTTTCGGCGTAAGGCGCCAGAAACGGGACCTGCCGCAAAGGGCCGACCAGCTCCGTGGCCAGCGTGGCACCACCGAAGGCACCAGCGAGAATGCCCACCAGCGTAATGCCGATCTGCACGGTGGAAAGAAAACGGTTTGGCGATTCGGCGAGCTCCAACGCCATGCGGGCGCGGGCGTTACCCAACTCGGCGAGACGACGCAGATGAGTCTTGCGCGCCGACACCACAGCGATCTCTGCCATGGCAAAAACTCCGTTGATGACCAGCAACACAAGGATGATGGCCACTTCGAAAAAAATACTATTCATCCGCCGCAGAATAGCATTTTTCTAAAAATTATGCCACAAAGGAGTGCGGCCCAGCGCTTCTTAACGTGGATTTTTCCGCTTTTTTACCTTAAAAAGGCTTCGTGCAAGCCGCCGTCCACGGTAATGACCTGGCCAGTGGTTTTACTAAGGCGTTTGGTCACCAGGAGAAAATACGCCTCGGCCTGGTCCGCCGGGGTGATCGGGGATTTCGTCAGGGTGCGATCTGCATAAAACTGGGCCAGTTTATTGACCAAAGATTCCGTGGCTTCGTCGTCGGTGTAAGAGATTTTGTATTTGGCCAGGCTCCCAATCACCCGATCTCTCGGGAACATCGCGCTACCCTGCACGACGGTGGCCGGGGCGACGCCGTTGACGCGCACCAGGGGAGCCATTTCGACGGCCAGTTCGCGAACGAGATGGTTGGCCGCTGCCTTGCTCGTGTCGTAGGCAAGCGATCCTTTTTTAGCCACGACAGCATTGGCGCTGGTGGTTAAAACAAGGTTGCCGGTCAATCCTTGTTCCTGCCAGGTTTTCCAGGCTTCGTCGGCGACTAGGTAACTGCCAGTAACGTTGATTTGAAAGGTCAATGCCCATTTTTCATCGGGGATATGACCTGTGGTGTCGCTCGGGACGAAAATTCCGGCGGTGACTTCGATGGAATCGAATCCTCCGTAAGCCAGCGCGACTTGATCGAGTGCGGCGCGAATGCTGGCCCGATCCGTGATGTTGGCACCCAGGCCAATGGCGGGTCCGCAACCGCTAATCCCGCTGCCCGCAACGCCGATGCCAGCCCCGTATTTGGAGATGATTTCATGGGCGGTCATTTCGGCGGCGGCCAGGTTGAGATCGACGCAGACAATGTGGGCACCCTCTTTTACGAGACGATGCGCCACTTCGCGTCCGATGCCGCTCCCTGCCCCGATGACGACGTGGACTTGGCGGGCGAGTTCCTTTTCGGCGGGCATGCGCTGCAGCTTGGCTTCTTCGAGAAGCCAGTATTCGATGTCAAAAGCTTCCTGGAGCGGGAGGGCGGTGTATTGGTCGATGGCCTCGGCTCCACGCATCACTTCGACGGCGCAATTGTAAAATTCGGCGGTAACCCGCGACTCACTTTTATCCTTGCCCCAGGCGATGAGACCGAGACCGGGAATGAGGACCACGGTGGGGTTGGGATCGCGCATGGCAGGCGAATTGGGGTGTTTGCACTGGTTATAATAGCTGGCATAATCGGCGCGGTATTGCTCCAGACCGGCGGCGAGTTTTGTTTTGAGAGCGGCGAGATCTTCGGTCTGCGGATTCCAATCGACGAAAAGCGGTTTTATTTTTGTGCGCAGAAAATGGTCGGGACAAGAGGTGCCAAGCCCGGCGAGTCGCGAGGCATCGGCGCTATTGACGAAACGAAGAATTTTTTCATCATCCTGCACCGTCCCGATAAAACGTTTTACGGGTGAAACCTGACCTCGCAACCACGGCAAAATCGCAGCCAGAACGGCCTGACGATCTTCGCGGGGCAGATATTTTTGTCCGCCAAAAGCGGTCGCGTCGCCCCCTTTGGCCTGGTATTTTTTTTCGATGAAAGCGGACGCTTTTTCGATGAAATCGAGCGTGAGAGTGTAGCACGCCTTGGGATCGTTATCGCCCGAAATAAAGCCGTGCGCTCCCATCAAAATGGCCTGCACCTGGGGATTTTTTTGGGCAATCTCCTCCATGGCCAGACCCAGCTCAAAGCCGGGGCGCATCCAGGGCACATAAGCCATCGTTCCCCCGAAAATTTCCTGGTTGAGCGCCTCGGAATGTAGGCTCGCAGCAATGGAAATAATCGCATTGGGATGCATGTGATCGACATGTTTCCACGGGAGAAAACTATGCAACGGCGTGTCGATGGACGAGGGGCGCGGATTGAGATTGAACGTGGTATGCGGGTAGATGCCGACCATGTCGTCCTCGGCCTGCGATTTAAGGCCTTTATCGGTGCGCACCGTGTAGAGACGCTGCAAATCGACGAGTTTTTGCTGGTAAAGAGATGAGAAATTTTCCCGTTTCGACGTGCGCAAATCGCCCCCCGATCCTTTGACCCAGAGCACTTCGACAGCCTCGCCAGTGAGCGGATCTTTTTCGGTGATTTTGGAAGAAGTATTGCCGCCGCCCGTGTTTGTGATGCGTTGATCGGCCCCAAGAATATTCGAGCGATAAACCAGGAGTTCGACGGGATCCAACGAAGCTGCGTAAGCATCGTCCCAAGAAAAATTAACGAATTGATAAGACATAATGAGTGAAATGAGGTTGTTCAGAAGTAAAAAATTCTGCTTTTCTCTGTGTTTCTATTTGTATCTGTTGTTTTTTGATTGATCAAGTGAAATTTTTGTTTACCATTCAGAAAATCACATGCTTGCAATCGAACGTCATCGTCGCCTTTTGGATTTGCTCCAGCACTCGGGCAGTTTGCGCACCGCCGAGGCTGCCCGCAGCCTGGGGGTAACCGAGGAAACGGTGCGGCGCGATTTTGAAAAACTGGAGGTCGAGGGGGTGCTTTTGCGTTCCCATGGCGGTGCGGTGAAGCTCGAATCGTCGCGCCAGGAGGTCTCTGCCGAGGAACGGGCGCATCAAAACATCCGGGCCAAACATGCCATCGGTCTCGCCGCCTCCAAACGCATCGTGGCCGGGCAAACCATCCTTTTCGATGCCAGCACGACCGCCAAAAAAGTCGCGGAACTCCTGCCCGATCTGCCACTTACGGCGATCACCAGCGGGCTGCAAACCGCTCTCGTGCTTGCGCAAAAGCCTTCCATCCAGACCATTTTACTTGGCGGAAATTTGCGCGCGAGTTCGCTTTCCTGCACCGGCTGGTCGGCGGAACAAGCTCTGGACGGCATTCGCATCGACACCGCCTATCTTTCCTGCCGGGGATTCGACATCAACCGCGGCCCCAGCGAGGCCACCGAGGAACAGGCGCGCCTCAAAAACCGCATGGTTCAGCGCGCAACAGAAGTGTGTCTGCTTGCCGATGCATCAAAAGTCGGGCTGTGTTCCAATTTCTTTTTTGCACAACCCGCCGAAATCGACCTCTGGATCACCGACCTGGCACCAGACGAAACCATCCAGTCGCATCTCAACGGTCTCGGAATTCACCTTCAAATCACCTAAAAAACCTAATACCATGACTGACCTAATCGAAAAACTCCTCTGGCTCTCCCACGAAATTGGCCGCGACGACCGTCACCTCGCGATCCTCGGCGAGGGCAACACCAGCGCCGATCTTGGCGACGGCACTTTTCTCATCAAAGCCTCGGGAGGCAATCTCGCCTCCCTCGATGCCAGCGGATTGAGCCGGGTAAAATTCGACACCATCCTCGATGCCATAAATGACCACACGCTCAACGACTCGGGCGTGCGCGAAGTGTTGCTGGCCTCGCGGGCCGATGCCGATTCGCGTCTGCCCTCCGTGGAAACCTTCATGCACGCCATCTGCCTGCGCGAAGCAGGGGCAAAATGGATCGGCCATTGCCACCCCGTCTCGGTCTTGCAAGTGCTTTGTTCGCAACAAGGCGCGACTCCTTTTTTACAGCACGTCTTTCCCGACGAAATCGTCGTCTGCGGCCGCGATCTCGCGGTGGTGCCGTATATCGATCCCGGCATCGAGCTGGCCCGCTCCGTGCGTGCCTCCCTCCAAAAATTCGACGCCGATTTCGGAGGCCCACCCAAAGTCATTTTATTGGAAAATCATGGCCCCGTCGCCCTCGGACAATCAGAACGCGAAGTGCTTAACATCCTCCTCATGCTCGACAAATGGGCTCGCATTCTAATAGGCAATTTCACCCTGGGCGGTCCGAAATTTTTACCCGACGCCACCGCCACTCGCATCGATACCCGGCCCGATGAACATTATCGGCGCAAAGCAATTGCGGAACTTCAACGTCAAACCTAACCCGGCAAGCTGACGATGTTTTGCTGGTCTTTCACCTGTCTGCCAGATCAGGTCGATGTCTGGTTGGAAAAACTGGCCACGCTGGATCCCACACGCCTCGTCATCACCCGCACCCCAGGCCGTCAACGGCAGACCATTGCCTATTACACCGCCTCCAAACGCGAGGCGGCTGCCCTGCAAAATGCACACCGCGGCAAAGTCGCTCCAGTCGATAAAACCTGGATGACCCCCTCCAAACCGCACCCGCCGATCCGCATTCGCGATCAATTTTTAATCGTGGAAAACGGCGCCACACCGCTCGATCCGCGCGAAATCATCATCCCGGCGGGCATGGCCTTTGGCACCGGGGATCATCCCACCACCGCGAGCTGTCTGCGCCTGCTCTGCGACGAAGCCAGGGCGCGAGGTCCTGTGCGAAGTTTACTCGATGTCGGCACCGGATCGGGGGTGCTCGCCATTGCCGCCAAAAAACTGGGGGCAAAAGTCGTCGCAGCGTTTGACTACGATGCGGTGGCCATCCGGGCAGCGCGGGAAAATGCGCGGCTCAATCAGGTGCGCGGAATTCGCTGGGCGGTGGCCGATCTTTTGCAATTCACACCGAATCGGGTTCATGCCGTGGTGACGGCGAATATTTTCAGCGAATTATTCCTGGCTGCCTGGCCCCGATTGGCTCCGGCGGTGGAGCCGGGTGGTGCGTTTCTTCTTTCAGGAATTCTCCGATTCCAGGAAGTGGAATGTCGGTTGGCCTTCGCGAAAGCGGGGTTCACGGTGGAGCGAACCGTGCGGCTGGGAAAATGGGTGACACTTCTGGCCCGACATAATTTGCGTGGAAAAAGATTGGCACTCGCCTAGTGCTGCTCGTATGTTGAGGAACATGAATTACCTGGTGCATTCTTTTATCGCCATCCTCGTGCGGGTCAGCGGCAATACGCTGGTCTGTGATGAGCAGACGGAGATCGAGGATTTGTTTACGGATGAATTCGATACGCTGGATTTTGAACTCGCCAAGTGTGCCTTTGAAGCCACCCATAAAGTGTTGTTCATCGAGCCGGGCGACGAGGAGGAATCGGAGGAATACCTGCATCTTACGCTGGAGGATTACATCGAGAAATGCGTTAACCCGGTGGAACAAACCGATGCTTTATTCATTACAGAACGTTTTCTGCTTTTTCAAGAAGCCCTCGAAGATGCACTGGATAACGAAGAGGAAAACTTCGATCGTTAGAACTATGTTGGTCGATGGGAAAAGCGATTCTCCCAAGTTTTCAACAGTTAGGAATAGGCGAAATGCCGCTTATCCATTCTGGCAACGGGTCGAGAAACTTTCGCCTTAAATTTTCCCGCTGTGTCGCATCCGGTTCAGGCGGTCGGTTTTTGTCCCTGGAGGGGAAAATGATGATTAGCCACAGAATTCACAAATACCGCAGAGAATTATACTTGCACTGAAATCAGGTAGCTTTGTCAAGGCACCTGGAGGGTGCGTTACTCCTGACGATTAAGAATTTACTCAAGTATCTAATGGTCAAACAGTCCCCCTTTGTGCCCTCTGTGTTCTCTGTGGCTCCATTCCCGTATGTGAAAGATAGCAGGGGACTTCGGTTGTGTTCGAAGGTGACATAGACCGATAACCTACATCGCCTCTGGCACCAAAATCCAAATGCTCTCGCCGTAACGATTACGAAAAATTAGTCCTCGTTGATGTTAATAAATATTAATATTACAGGCACAGCCCCTACCACTCATTTTTTACCCAATCGGTTTCACCCGCAGATTGCGCAGGCTTCTCAACTCTCCCGCATCGACTCCGCGTAACGGATGCGAGGCATTTACACGTTTCTTGCCAAACCGTTGCCGTTCCTTCTCGAAAATTTCCCTCAAAAATTCCTTGCTTCCAATCACCGCTCCATCGCTGAAATATCGCACCCGGCAGCGCAACATTTGCCAATGGCTTAACTTCCCCTTTTTTGCCAGAACCTCCGCGATTTCCTCCCCGGTAAATCCTCTTTTCACCGGGATCCCCTTCTCATCCGGCGCTCCCTCCATTCCCTGATCGTAAAC
>JBBRFA010000117.1:0-8499 GCA_038225185.1 Chthoniobacterales bacterium | reverse complement strand
GAAACTAAAATTCCAAAAACGGAAGTAATTTTTCAAGATTGTTCTTGCCGATGCCGTTGACTTCCAACACATCTTCCGGTTTTGCAAATGGACGATTTTGCCTCGCCGTAATAATTCTGTTGGCCAGCTTTTCCCCAATGCCTGGCAAACGCATCAGTTCGTCGCGGGAAGCCTTGTTGAGGTTAATCTTGCCTACGAGCGGTTGTTCGCCTTTGGCTTCTTCGATTTCTGCTTCTTCCGAGCGGGCCTGCCTGCGATTTTCTTCAAGAGCAGCCCAATCTGTATCTGCCCAGGCTCCTTTTCCCGCCTTGGCCGCAGCCAACTCACTATCATGCAGTCGCGCCATGTATTCCTTGCCAGTGGTGCCATTGGGAGTGGATCGGGTCACTCCAAACGCCCGGGCCAAACCTTTGGAAACCAATTCAGTCGCCAAGTCATTGCCTTCTGCCGTAATAACGAAAGCATACACCCGTTGGTAACGTTTATCGCCGCGACCATCGGCAAAAGCTGTGATAATCGTGAATGGCTTGCTCAATTTTTTCGCCACAACTTCTCTTGCCGTCTCTCCATGAGCCTTGGCTTTTTGAATATCAGCAATCCCAAAATACCGCCGTTGATCGCGCAACCGCTGCGCATTGGAGTTATCCCCCTTCAGGTTTATCTCTATGCAATCCGCGCCATAAAGACGCACCGTCCGCTCTTTTCCATCGGGAAACATCACCGAAAAACTATCGCCATCTGCCCAGGGCTGATCGACCAACGTGCAATTTGGGAAGCTCTGCAAATCGTCTGCCGCCCACCCGCAGACGTTCCAGGAGATCAACAATATCAAAATAAGCAGGCGCATCATTTCAGAACTAAAACACAGGTTTGATTAATCTCCTAATTTCGTGAGTCGGATTTCGATTCGACGGGATGTATCAGGGTGTCGAATATCAATATAAGACGTAAAGGAATTTAAAATCAGCGATCTGGATGTGGTTGATCATTTTCTTTCATCCCAAAATCATTGCAGAATTTCTGCTTTGCTGCTTGGTTCAATTATGCAAGTTACAATTTCAGTTTCTGGTCGTGGGTTGATCGCTTTGCCAGCGGAGATGCGTCGAATCGCTGGAATTCGACCTCAAGACAATCTGATTGCGGAAACGACGGCGGAAGGAATTTTATTGCGACCTGCAGTGACATTGGCGGTGGAAGTTTATACGGAGGCAAGGATTGCGGAATTCGATGCGGAGGAAGGGGAGCTTGCCACTGCGCTGGAAGAACGGGAAAAATAGATCGGACGGAGCCTATTTAAAAAACTGTCGGAGGATTGCAGATTCACTCGTCTGCAAGTCTCGCCCAATTGATTGATAATCGAGCTTAAAGGTAAAGCGATGTGGCTGGCGGCGCAGAAAAACACCCGGCAGCGCATTGGCGTCGAGTATGATGATCATTGCTGCTGATTTTTACCCCACATGGGAATTACCTGCATCTTTTCTTCGTGTCTTGGTGGCTTCGTGTTAAATAAACCCAGCATGACTCTCGAAGAAGAAATCCACAGTCTCGGCCAACGCGCCAAAGCCGCCTCCCGCATTCTTGCCACCGCCAGCACGGAACAAAAAAATGCCGCCCTGCTCGCCATGGCCGACGCCGTGCTCGCCGCCAGCGACACCATTCTCGCCGCCAACCGCGATGACCTCGCCGCCGCGATCCAGAACGATCTCTCCGCCGCAATGATCGACCGTCTTCGACTCGATCCGGCGCGTCTCGAAAAAATCGCCAGCGGCATTCGCCAAGTGGCAGCTTTGCACGATCCCTCGGGAGCCACGATTAGCGAATGGACCCGCCCCAACGGCCTTCGCATTCGCAAAGTGCGCGTGCCCATCGGCGTGATCGGCATCATTTACGAATCGCGCCCCAATGTGACGAGCGACGCGGCGATTCTTTGCTTAAAAACCGGCAACGCCACTCTCCTGCGCGGCGGCTCCGAATCCATTCGCTCCAACGTCGCCCTGGCTGCCGCTTTGCAGAGCGGTCTGGCTGCGGCCGGTCTGCCCGGCGATGCCATTTTACTCGTGCCAAAAACCGACCGTGATGGCGTTCGCATCATGGCGCAAATGAATCAATATCTCGACGTGATCATTCCCCGAGGCGGCAAAGGTCTCATCGAAGCCGTGGTTAATCACGCCCGGATGCCGGTCATCAAGCATTACGACGGCATTTGTCACGTTTACGTGGATGCCGCCGCTGATCTGCCGATGGCCCGCGAGTTGGTGATCAATGGCAAATGTCAACGCCCCGGCGTCTGCAACGCGGTGGAGACGCTCCTCGTTCATCAGGCTGTAGCCGAAGAATTTTTCTCCCTCCTCGTGCCGGCCCTGGCCGTTCATCAGGTGGAATTGCGCGCGGATGCTGCCTCCCATATTTTACTGGAAAACAAACAAACGCAGTCTCTTCGCCTGGGCACGGAAGAGGATTTTCGCACGGAACATCTTGCGTTGATCCTGAACGTCGCCCTCGTGGAAAATCTGGATGCTGCCATCGCTCATATCGAGCAGTTTGGATCGCAGCACAGCGACACCATCGTCACTGCGGACGAAAATGCGGCTGAGGAATTCCTCAACCGGGTGGATTCTGCGACGGTATTTTGGAATGCAAGCACGCGTTTCAACGATGGTGGCGAGTTTGGTTTCGGAGCGGAGATCGGCATTAGCACCGATAAATTACACGCGCGCGGACCGATGGGGCTGGAGGAGCTCACCACCTATAAATACCAGATTCGCGGCACCGGGCAGGTGCGAAGCTAGAACGCGCCCATCCATCGCTTCCCAGAATGGCGCAGGCGTGATACGGTCGGCTCATTGTGAGTTCCCTGGCCAGTTTTGGAAAAAAAGTCATAGATCGACTCACCGATATCACCCCGGCGTGGCATCGGGCGATGAATCGTTCCCGCACCGCCACCCGCCGCGCCCTTAAACGTCGCCAGGCTGTTTCCGAAAGTGCCAATCTGCTTCCGCTCATGATCAAGGTGCTGGCCGCCTTTACCCGTTTCGATGGCGAACTCCAGGAGGAGGAGGTCGATTCCTCCCTGGGCTTCCTGCGTTACGATTATCCCGAGGCGGTGTATTCCGAATTGCGTCAGCTTTTTCGTCAGGCTCTCAACGAGCAACAAGATCTCAACGCCATGGCCCAGCGTCTCGCGGTGGATCTCAACGATGACCGCAAAATTCTCCTCGGGGTGCAACTTTACGACCTTATTTTTAAAGCCGGCCTCAAACAGGAACTCGTCATCGCTTATTACTCCTTTATGTCGTCGCTCGGCATGGCCACCCAGGCCATCGACATCGTTTATCAGCTCAATGCCTCCGATTCCGCCGACACGTCCATTTATCAAAAAGGCACTTCGCCTCTTGAATCCCTGACCCTCGGTGGTGGCGACAAGGAAGACGTCAACCTGCAAAGCCTCGAACCGGGCGAAAGCCTTACCGCCTACCGGTATCGCGACATGATTTTGCTGAAAAATCAGGCTCAAAAACCCATCGTGGTGCGCGGACGTCCGCTCGCTCCCGGACAATTCTGCCGTATTTACCCTGGGCAACGCATCATTATCGATGAGCAGGTGGTGGCCCACCAGGATTTGGTGGCGTATTTCAATGCCAAAAAAAATGTCAGCGTGCCAGTGATTTTTGTCACCGTCCACTCGGAGGACGAGGTGGAGGTCGAACGCAAAAAAAATCGGGAATCGCAATTGCAAGTGCGTTTCAGCTTAAAAGTGGAGATCACCGCCCTGCGCAAAACCACCGCCACTTTGCATGGTAAAACCTTGCAAGTGGGGCAGCGCGTGGATGCGTTGCTCGACGATAAACTGGTCTTCCCGACGGGGAACGAATTGGAACTGGCCGACCTGCGGCGCCGGGCGCGGGCCATGGGCGGACGATTCCAGCTCCAGGCCACCAAATCGGAGTATCTCGTCTCGAACAATCCCAGTCTGCTCGATGAGGACGACATCCTGCTTTCGCCCGGGACCAGTGGCGAGATTTTGCTGAAAATCTTCTGCGATTATGATGAAAAAGTCGGCCAGGTGCTCGTTTTGCAGGCCGACCGGCCCATTCTCGTCGGCGATGTGCCCGTCAAACACAGCGCCAACCTTCGCGATGGCGACATCATCAGGATCGATACCGGGCAGATTTTGCGCTGCGATTTTGGCGAACGCATCATCGAAGAGGAGCGCAACATCATCCGGCAACTCGACGTGGCCGATCTGCAACATCGTTTTCGGGCAGATGAGACCGCAGTGGAGAGCATTACTTTTTCGGTGCAACGCGGCGAGATGGTCTGCGTAATGGGACCCAGCGGCAGCGGTAAAAGCACCCTCATGAACATCCTCGCCGGGCGTCTTCAACCCAACACCGGCATCGTGCATCTCAACGACCAGTCGCTTTACGAAAACATCGAGGATTTAAAAGGCTACGTGGCTTACATCCCGCAGGACGACGCTTTCGATGAACATCTTACCATTGGCGAAAATCTCGATTTTGCCGCTGCCATTCGTTCGCCGCATCTTTCGCCCCACGATCGCACCCGGCGCATCGAGGCCAAGCTAATCGAACTCGGCCTCGCCGAACGCCGCGATTCCCTCGTCGGCAGTTCCAATAAAAAACTCCTCTCCGGCGGCGAACGCAAACGCCTCAACATCGGTCTCGATATGATCGGTTCCGCCGATGTCTATCTCTTCGACGAACCCACCTCCGGTCTCTCCTCGAAGGATTCCGAGCACGTCATCGAGATTATTCGCGGCATGGCCCACAATAAAATCGTGATGGTGACCATCCATCAACCGACCTCGAAGATCTTTCAGATGTTTAGCAAAGCGCTCCTGCTGGATCGAGGCGGGCGACTCGTCTTTTACGGCACGCCGCTGGAAATGCTGCAATACTTCGCCCGAGCCGAACATCAGCAACAATTTGGCACCGAACTCGGCGGCTGCCCGACTTGTGGAACGACGCGTCCGGAATTTATTTTCGATGTCTTGGAGACCCCGTTGCGCGATTTGGGCGGTGACATCATTTACGAGGAAAACAGCCGGGGTCAACTTGTGCCCGCGCGCCGTTTTTCGCCCGATTACTGGCGCGACAAATACGAGTCGTATCGACTTTTTCAGGACTTGCGCCAGGTCTCGCTCAAGCAGGACGCCCCGCACGTTCATCCCCGGCAGCCGGGACGCAAAATCCAGTGGTTCCGCTGGCGCGACGAATGGACGCAATTTCGCACCCTCCTGGCGCGTGCCTTCAAAAGCAAACTGCGCAACCGGGCCAACCTCGTCATCACCACCGTGGTCGCACCGCTCCTCGCTCTCGTGGTGGGTTTCGTGCTCAAGTTTAGCGAAGCCGAGAAATATGATTTTGCCTCGGCTTTTCACATTCCCACCTATCTTTTTGTCGCCCTCATCGTGGCCATGTTTCTGGGCCTCACCAACAGTGCCGATGACATCATTCGCGACCGGGTGGTGCTCCAGCGCGAACGCAATCTCAACGTCCGTCTCGGCTACTATGTTATCGCCAAGGCGCTCACACTTACCTTGTTCGGGGTTTTGCAGTGCGTGTTATTTCTTTTGATCGGCAACGCCATTCTCGAAGTGCGCGGCATGTTTTGGTGGCATCTTATCTGGATGGTCACGACCTCGTTCTGGGGCATCGCGATGGGCCTGCTGGTCTCGTCATTGGTCAACGACGCCAAGACGGCGGCTAACATCGTGCCGATGATTCTCATTCCCCAGCTTATCCTGGGTGGTGCCCTGATTAAATATGAGGAAATGAATCGGAATCTCGACTTTGTTTATTCGATCAACCGCTGGTTTTCCACCCACGAAAAAGGCTCGCCGCCACCCGAGCGAAGCAAGCTCAAAGTGCCATTCGTCTGCCAGTTTATGCCACTGCGCTGGACCTACGAAGCCATCGTCGTGGCCCAGGCCAAAATGAACCCTTTCACCCTGCGCCAGGAACGCATTAGCGAAGCCATCGCACCCATTCGCAACACTCCTCCCAGCCAGCGCACCGCGCTCGAAGTTAAACGTCTCAATCAGCTTAAAGACGCGCTCGCACGCCTCAGCGGCATCAGTGCACGCTCGCCCAAGTCGATCGATGCCCAGTTATCCGAGATGGATCGCGTGTTAGGTGGCGCGGAGATTAAATTGCATCGGAGCGAGCGGCGCGAAAACCATCTCACCGCCGATCAAGTGTATGTTAACCAGAAAATCCTCGATCTCGTGAGCAAAGCCGAAACCGAGCAGGCCGATTATCGGCGCACGGGATCGATCAACGTATTTTTCGGTCCGAAACAAGTCTGGCTGGGCAGGGAATTTAGCGTATTCAACGTCAACTTTCTCATTTTGCACAGCTCAGCCATCGTGCTTCTCTTCCTGCTTTACCTCTCGTTACGCGGACAACTCCGCATCAAACTCCGCAAAAAGTAACCGGAGGTGAAGGAGCGAATGGTGCAGCTTTGTTTGGAAATGTTGCGGGCGTTGGCGTCAATTTTTCGGGTTGTTCAGAAATGTTAAAGATCGGCCAATCGTTATAAACCCCTTGTTTCCGAGCACGGATATCCCTCGTTCCCAAACTTCTTGATCCCTCGATCCCTCGTTCGCAAACTCCCGTTTGGGAATGCCAATGTCCCCGAAACTCTGTTTCGCAGGCTCACCAAGGAGTTGGCAATTTCCATTTTTTTCGGACGCGCAGGGAAACGGAGTTTCCAAGACAAGTGCGTTCCCAAACCGGAGTTTGGGAACGAGGGGAATCCTGGTATTGGCGCACCGACTGCTTCTCTGCCGGGAAGCCTACGAAAAGTCAGTGCCGAAAAATTAAGTTTTACGATCTGAACAAAGCAAACAAGAAGGCAATTACCATACAAATAATGGCTCCTTGATTTTTCCTTGGATCAAAGATTCATGAGCGACTAGCCACTCCTCAAGAGTTTCAGGATTTAACGAGGCGAATGATGGCATATTCGATAGTTTGCCCATCGATTTTCTGCAAAATCTGATTCGAAGAAATCCTCTGATAATTCGTTTTCGAGTCCGGTAATATTGTAGTGACAGACGTCTCCCGATTCACTTGTTTGTTGCTTAAGCCCATGTGAAATGGTGAGGGATTCCCGATCAAAACTCCATAGCATGACTGATTGGGCCGGTTTGGAATAGTATTGTTCGATGTGCTGGCAGATTGTTCCAACTCCACTGGATTCTGCGCACTTAATCTCGATAACGGATATGCCCGGCTTGGGGAAGTTGCGAAACGCCGAGCCGGAAAACTTAGACTTTTTTCTGCTCCAATGACACGGGTGTAAAAGTCGGAGATATTGCATGATCCATTGGGAAGTAGTTTATTTATTATTTCCGATAACTCGGCATCCCTAGTTTTATTAACATAGATATTATTTTCGATGACATTGTAGGAATAGCTTTCATCAGACAGGATGGTAATCTCGATTTCCAGTTCTCCTTGATAGCAGGAAAGGGTAATATCTCCAGAAATACCCGGAAAAGCTTCTATTTCCCATCCATGTCTCGCCGCAAAACAAACAATTTTCATAGCTCGACCAGCAGCCTCTTGCGTTGCAGGCAAACCTTCGCCGAAATGCCAGCCTTTTCCTAACCGCATAAAGCTAGTGATTAGATTTTTAGCATCAGTAGCCACTTTATTGCACTTCTGGTAATTGCTCATAAATTCACTAAGCTTGTTGATCTTTCATAGCTTCATTCACTTCTTCAGTTGTCAGAATTTTCTGATTGGTGATTTTTTGAAAGGTTTCAATCGTGGCCATTAACGCAAATGCCAATGTCTTTATTGTCGTATAGGAAGTTTTAAGGGATAATTTATCAACATTGTCCAACATCATGGACAAAGAGACATCGGCATTACTTTGCGCAACCGAAAAGCCGTTAAAATAAAAAAATCGGAACACCGTCAGGCCGAGTAGTTTCTTCAAAAGGATCATTCATAATAGCCCGTTTCTAAGCAAATTCTGTAGAGAAAATACGTTCTCAAATTGGTTGGCAATCAAAAACAATTAATTTTTGCGTTGGGTATGATTTTTGAAATATTAAAAATACAGATTTACAGCTCCTTTTTAAGGATGCCTGTGTCAAATTTAAATGAATTCACGATGCTTTGGACGGCCTGGAAGCTGAATTTGTTCATATCCGTCAGCTCTCCCTCATCCGGAAACTGAAGTTTTGGAACGGGGTTGCCTCGGTAAAGAATTGGGGAGGTTCCTGCGTTTATGGGCAGTGCCTTTCATATTAATATTTTGTCCCTAAATGTCTCGACAACATCGTCGCCTCCCAGTGAATAACCTCCTGAGCACGCGTAATCAGATTAACCGATCAACGACCCCGGTCGCTCACAATTCATCACGGAAACGTGACCGCGGCTCGCTTACTTGTAATCGGACGACTACAAGCTCGGCGGTTGGATCGTCCAAGCTAAATAGGCCACCACCAAACCGATTAAAATCGCC
>JBBRFA010000116.1:0-8661 GCA_038225185.1 Chthoniobacterales bacterium | reverse complement strand
CGTGGAATTCCATTTGCTTGCCAGCCGTTTTAAGCGCTTCGGAAAATTTGGCCTCGAAGAGTTCGCGAAGCTGGTTGATATCGGAGACGCGTTCGGGAGTGAGCATTTGGGATACTTTCCGCACGCTTTCCACGGTGGCTTCGACCCGGATATAAAAGGCGACCGTGATATCGGCGCGAATGTTATCGCGGCAGACGAGGCCGTCTTTGCCTTTGCGGGTAATTTCCAGTTTTTTTACGGAAATATCGACAATATGATAAGATTGCAGAAGGGGGATGCGCACCATCCAGTCGAAGGCGACCTGAAGGCCGCCAAAACCTGTTTTGATACCGGCGCGTCCAGGCTGGATTTTGCGAATGCAGAGTGTGAGCACAAAAACGGCAACGAGAATAATGCCAATGACGATGGCGAGGAGGATGATTTCGATAAAAGACATGGTGAAATGAGATAAAGGGTTGGAAAAAACCGCTGCTTGGAAACGATTTGCTTATAAAATAAGGTGAAAGAAAGCGCGGGAACAAGAATTTTCCTAATACAGTGGATGTCTCTCGGTTAAAATTTCTTTAACAGAGCGAGAAGTTCTACCAAACGTGCAGGGGACGTGGCAGATGCGAGCCGGGGGAATTTGCCAGCGAGTAGGATGAAATCGTTGGTCCGGGTGAGCATCACTTTATTGTCGCGGACTTCGATGCGGGTGATTTTGGCGACGTTGGCGGCGAGTTTTATTTCGGCCAGCATAAGTAAAAGTTGCGCAGCTTCGGGCAGTGGACCGAAGCGGTCGCGCCACGTTTTCTGGATGGTGGTCATCTGGGCAGAAGTCGTTATTTCAGCATGAGCACGATAAGCAGCGATGCGGGTCCTGGACTCCGATACGTAGGAGGTAGGTAGAAAAGCGGGTGCCAGGGAAGGTTGCCGCAACCAGTCGGCCTCATTGAGAGCGACGAAATCCAGCCTTAGGAGAACTTCGAGGCGGGGTGTGATTTTTTCACCTTTCATTTTCGACACTGCCTGGCGCAGAAGCTGGCAGTAAAGATCGAAGCCAACGGTAATGATGTGGCCACTCTGGGCGGTGCCCAAAACGTTGCCCGCGCCACGAATCTCCAGATCGCGCATGGCAATTTTAAATCCAGCACCAAGGGAGGAATATTGCTTGATTGCGTTAACCCTTTTGCGAGCGGCACCGACGGTCATCAAATCACGTGGCAACATCAGATAAGCGTAGGCTTTGTGTTGGGCACGACCGACGCGGCCACGTAATTGATAGAGATCGGCCAGACCAAAGCGATCCGCGCGATCAATGATAATCGTGTTGGCATTGGGAATGTCGATGCCACTTTCGATTATGGTGGTCGAAATGAGAACATCGGTCTCGCCGTCGATAAAAGCCCGCATCACGTCCTCTAACTCGTGTTCATCCATCTGGCCGTGGCCAATGCCAATGCGTGCCTGGGGACAGAGCTCGCGGATGCGCTGCGCGGTGCGCTGAATTGTGGCGACGCGATTATGAAGAAAATAGACCTGCCCCTGTCGCGCGAGTTCGCGGTTGATGGCATCGCGAATAATTCGTTC
This sequence comes from Chthoniobacterales bacterium, assembly GCA_038225185.1. Classification (GTDB taxonomy): domain Bacteria; phylum Verrucomicrobiota; class Verrucomicrobiia; order Chthoniobacterales; family DASVRZ01; genus DASVRZ01. The sequence goes on along the minus strand of JBBRFA010000116.1, from coordinate 7,092 downwards.
ATCGTAGCCGCAGACCACCGTCTCAACTGGAAGCCGGTTTTGCGGAGGTGTCTCTATGACGGACATGTCGCGAGCGCCCATCAATGAGAGATAAAGCGTTCGCGGAATGGGCGTGGCCGACAAGGTTAACACATCGACTTTTTTAAAGATTTCCTTGAATTTTTCCTTGTGTAAAACCCCGAAGCGTTGCTCTTCGTCGATAACCACCAATCCCAGCTCCTTGAATTTAACATCCTTGGAAATAAGACGATGAGTGCCCACCACGATATCGACGGTGCCGTCAGCCAGACCCTGGATGGTTTTGCGTTGCTCGGCTGGAGTGCGAAAACGGCTCATTACGTCGATGGTGACGGGGAAATCGGACATGCGTTCGCGGAAGTTTAGATAATGCTGCTGGGCCAGCACGGTCGTGGGAACTAACAAAGCCACCTGTCTGCCACCCATCACAGCTTTAAAGGCGGCACGAATCGCCACCTCGGTTTTGCCGAAGCCGACATCGCCGCAGATTAGACGATCCATGGGTTGTTTCGATTCCATATCGATCTTGGTGGCTGTGATGGCAGTGAGTTGATCCGGGGTCTCCTGATAATGAAAGGCACCTTCAAATTCCATCTGCCATTTCCCATCGGGCGCACAGGAAAATCCCTCCGCAGTTTCCCGCTCGGCCTGCACCGAGAGCAGGCGCGCTGCATAGTCGAAGACCGCTTTTTCCGCTGCTTTTTTGGCCTTGTCCCATTTGCCATCCCCGAGTTTGCTAAGATCGGGATTCCGTTTGCCCACTCCGACATAACGTGAAACGAGAAAAGCTTGCTCCAAAGGAACGTAGAGTTTGGCTTCATTGGCAAATTCCAACACCAATACTTCCTGCTCCTCCTCCTCCTCTCTAACGAATTTTTCCAAACCGAGAAAACGTCCGATTCCGTGTTCGAGATGAACCACGTAATCATCCTCGGTTAGCTCGCTAAAATTGATCTGGGCACGCTGCGCCTGCACCCTGGCTCTGCGCAATGCAAGTCTGCGGCTGCGATTATTTTGATAACGCCCAAAAATTTCCCCATCGGTGAGCACGGCGATTCTCGCACCGGGAAAAGTGAAACCCCGTGCGATGCCTCCTTCTGCAAAAGTAAGCGCCGGCAGATCGAGATGATGTTCGCCTAACAATTCCTGAAAACGCTCCCGCTCTCCCTCATTATTGCAATAGAGAGTCATTTGCCAGCCCTCTCGCTGCCATTCGCGTAACTGCCGAAAAAATGCCTCCCGCTTGCCTTCCTCAAGAATGAGATCGCCCGCTTCAAACTCCCCAAATTCATGTCCGAAAAATGCTCCGGAAAAGTCCTCCTCCCCCTCCTCACCAGAGGCTCCTTCTGTGATGACGATGTGAGCCTCTTCCAAATTCGATTCCACGGAGATGACCAGTGCTTTTTTATCCAGATACGAACGCAAGGGAACCTGGGCGCCCTCCAGATCGCCGGTTAACACCTGGCAGACGTCCAGATTGGCAAAGGAAGTCTGCTCATCCAGATCGAAGCTGCGAATGGATTCGATTTCGTTGTCGAAAAATTCCAGGCGCACAGGTTGCACATGTTGCCAGGAAAAAATATCCACGATGCCACCGCGCACGGCGACCTGGCCGCGCAATGCCACCTGGGGGACGACCTCGTAGCCAGCCTTGGTTAGTCTGGCTAACAAATCGGCGCGTTCCACGGTTTGATTGCGGGCGAGACGCAGGCTTTGCTTTTGCAAAGTTGCCACCGGCGGCACGAGGCTTTCCAGGGTATTCGCGGTGAGAACGATCAATTGCTGGCCGGGACGCGAAAGTCGTTGCAAAATATCGAGACGTTCCGCCGCGATTTCGGGATCGGGAATGGCGTTCTCGACGATGGAAGCCTCCACTTCGGGCAAAAAAAGCGCCTCGCCACACCAGGTTAGCAATTCGTTGTGGATGCGTTCCTGTTCGCGCACTCCGGCACAAACGATCCAGAGCGGTTGATCCAGTTTGCGAGCCAGTAAAGCTAGTAAAAATGGCTGGGCCGCCGGGGTGGTGTGTTCAAAGATAACCGGATGCTTTTTTTTACGGAGCGCAGCCAGCTTTTTCTGCATGGCGGGTTGATTCCCCACGGCATCCAGCAAACGATTTTCCACGTCCTTCATAAATCCGTGGCCACCCCTGGGGATGGAGCATTCTCGAGCCAATCCAGGTAGATTGCACGCAGTCGTTCGCCCCGTTGGCGGCTGGCGAGCGGTTTGCCCTCGAGGGTGGCGATGGGAGCGATGCCGTAACCGCTACTGGTTAGGAAAATTTCCCCGGCTTCCCGCAATTGACCGGGATGAAAGTCGGTGATGATAACTTCCTCATTGGCCAAAACCCAATCGCGGAGGACACCGGCGCGTGCGCCACGAGCCGTGCGGGGGGTGAGCAATTCGCCATCGATCACTGCAAAAAGATTGGCCAGACTGGCGGATAAAACGTGATTATCCGAATTGACCAGGACCATTTCATCCGATTGCAGATCAGCAGCGTGACGATAAGCGGTGATGTTAGGCCAATAATTACCCGTTTTAAGACCGGGCCAGACGGAATGATGCACTTGCGAAGCGATGGAGAGGGACCGGGGCAGGCTTCCGCTAGCTTCGGAGGCCTGGGAGGCCTGGGAAGATGCAGGCGTCGTCGCACAGGTTAGAAAAATGCGCCCCTGATCCAGTGGCGTGCGAAAGGTGCCGTCGCCTGCCGTGACGTAGAGTCGGGCGATGGTGAAGGAATCCATTTGATCGGTGAGAAAGGAAAAGGATGCCAGATCCGGTGGTTCGCGAAGGCCGAGACTCGCGCATGAAACACGCAATTTTTCGAGGTGCTGCGTTAGGAAGACAAAACGTCCCCGATGGATCGCCAGGGTCTCGAAAGCGGACATGCCATGACGAAATCCACGGTCCGTGAGAGGTATGCCCGGACTGGGCAACCAGATTCCATTATCCCACTGATAGCTCATGCTGAATTTAACGGAGGAAAACCTTACTGGATGGTTAGTTCCTTGGTAATGTTATAGCGTTCGATGCGCTTGCGGAGGGTGGCCCGGGTGATGCCTAATAGTTTGGCGGATTTAACCTGGTTCCCCTTGGCGGATTTCATGGCGTAGAGGGTGAATTCGCGTTCGAGCCAGGGCAGAAGTTGCACATTGCTATCGGCCAGGGCGCGATTGAGTAGAAGCTCGATGGCACCTTCGACGGTGAGTTCGGCGGAATGGCTAATCATGTTTGGCGCAGTCTCTTGAATGGAGCTGGTCATACCGAGGGGAATGTCCTTGGGCATAAGGACCTCGGTGGTGGCGAGCACGGAGGCGCGTTGAATGGTATTTTCCAATTCGCGCACGTTGCCCGGCCAGGGATAGGCTTCGAGCACACGGACCGCCTCCTCCGAGAGGCGGATGCGCGGAAGATGGCGGGTGAAGGAGACTTTTTGAAGAAAATATTCGGCTAACAAGCGGATATCCTCTTTGCGCTGGCGCAAAGGCGGGAGATGGATGCGCACCACGTTGAGCCGGTAAAAAAGATCTTCACGGAACCGTTTGTCGGCGACTTCCTGTTCCAGGTTGCGGTTGGTGGCGGCGATGATTCTCACATTGGTGGTAAGGGTGGCATTACCTCCGACGCGGGCGAACTCCCCTTCTTGCAGCACGCGTAAAATTTTACTTTGCACCGGAAGCGGCATGTCGCCGATTTCATCCAGGAAAAGGGTTCCACCGTTGCATTGCTCGAAGCGTCCGATGCGTTGCACGGCCGCGCCGGTAAAGGCCCCTTTTTCGTGGCCGAAAAGCTCGCTCTCGAGAAGGTTTTCGGGAATGGCGGCGCAGTTGATCGCGAGGTAGCTGGCTTCGCTGCGATTGCTGTAATGATGAATGGCGCGGGCGACGAGTTCCTTGCCGGAGCCACTTTCGCCCGTGATCATCACCGGAGCCTCGCTGTGGGCGACGCGTCCGATCATTTTAAAGACCTGCTGCATGGCCGGCGACTGGCCGACGATGCTTTCCTGGTGTTGTTCGACGGTGAGCTGGGGTTTGAATGCGGTGGCGGCCCGCATTTCCGCTTGAGAAGTGAGCGCGGCATCGACGACGGGTTTGAGGTTAAAAGGGAGGGATTCTTTGCGGAGAAAATCGAAGGCGCCGAGCTTCATCGATTCGATGACGGATTGCGTGGTGCCAAATGCGCTGGTGAGAATGACCATGGCACTGGCGTCGCGCTGGCGGATGCGGGCGAGAAGTTCCATCCCGCTGAAGGGTTGCAAATGGGTCTCTGTAATCACGAGATCGGGGGTTTCTTTGCAGTAAATTTTAAAGCCCTCATCCGCCGTGGTGGTGGTCGTGACGTTGGTGTTGGGGGTGGTGAGTTGATGCTGCGCCCAATCGAGGAAATCGGTTTCTGGATCAACAATTAAGATGTTTTGCATGGTGTGATGATAAGCGAAGATGGTTAAATAGCACCATACCTCCTTTCTCGGTGCGCAAAATCATGCACTGCGTCGAGAAAATCTTCACGAGAAAAATCGGGCCAAAGTTTTTTTGTCACATAAATCTCGGCATAACTCATTTGCCAGAGCAGAAAATTTGAGAGCCGCATTTCGCCCGAAGTGCGGATGAGAAGGTCGGGATCGGGGTAATTGGCGGTGTAAAGTTGAGCGCTGAATTCTTCTTCTGTCACGGGTGTAACTCGTTTACTGGCAATGAGATGGTTGACGGCTTCGAGAATCTCGGTGCGGGAGCCATAGCTAAGGGCGAGAATGAGGGTAAGGCCGGTGTTGTGGGCGGTGGCGGCGATGGATTTTTCGACTTGGGCGCGGGTTTTGGGAGGTAAATCGACCAGCCGTCCGATGGTTTGCAGGCGGATGTTTTTTTGGATCATTTCGTCGTGTCGATCTTGCAGAAATTCAATGAGGAGACGCATCAGCGCCGATACTTCGAGTTTGGGACGTTTCCAATTTTCCACGGAGAACGCGTAAAGAGTGAGGAAGGAAACCCCGACTTCGATGCAGCCGTCGATGATGCGTTGGACGGTTTTGGCGCCTTCGCGATGTCCCTGGATGCGGGGCCAGCCGCGCTCCCGTGCCCAGCGACCGTTGCCATCCATGATGACGGCGACGTGGCGGGGAATGCGGGAAATCGCTTGGCTCGGCTGGCTCATTGAAGGGCACTATCCTGAAACGACCAAAGCTGCGTCTCCAGTGAATTTTGTGTGAAGTTTGGCGGAGAACGACGTGTTTCGATGAAGGAAGCGCCCAGATCCACTTGCACGGGAATACGGATATTTCCGAGACGGGCGATGAGCTTAATCCGCACGCCGCCATAGAGATTATCCTCGCGAATGGCTGCAGCTTTTCCCGGCAGCCATTCGAGACCGTCCGGCGGTGTCGTCTCGCTTGCGCACACTTCGTTGAAGATGGATTCGAGACTTTCAGGATCGGGAGGCCCGAAACTCAGAAAATCCGCATCCCGCGTGGACCGATGGGGTATGTCCGCCCATAGCACAAAAAGCTGTGTGATTTCAGAATGAATTGATCCCAATAAGGACTCTCACTCAGCCGCGCAAATAATCGGGCAATACCGAAATCTTCCGGAACACGATTCAGTTCGATGCGCACGGGTCGGGAAAAAATTTTTCAGCCGGTCTTGGATGGATGCGACGATGTTTTTCATACCATGGCCTCCTAATAGGGCACCATCATCCTCTCCACCCGTCTCATGCGGGCATGGTCCACGATCTCTTCAGGTTGGATTCCGGCACGCAGAACCTTCTTCAGTGGCAACTTTATACCTGTCACCAGGTTTTTTTTTCTCCTGTTTAATGACGGCGAGGAGGTCGGGGCTGTCGGCGGTGAGGCGGAGGAGGGGGCGCAAGGATGAATTATGAAGGTTGAAAAAGCATCGGTCAGGCGGCCCCACTTCATCATTCTTCCTTCATCCTTCATACTTTCACTATGGCTGGGGGCGTTGAGCGTCAGGTGCAGGTTGGTGAGGAAGTCGCGCTGCTGCGCTTCACTGGCCTCGGGGGCGGTGCGCAAGGATGAAGGATGAATTATGAAGGATGAAAAAGCACCGGCCAAGCGGCCCCACTTCATCATTCTTCCTTCATACTTCATACTTTCTGAGTGGGTGAGGTGGGGCGCAAGGGTGTCGTGAAAGAGCAGGTCTGAAAAGCCGCTTGACCGAATGGCTGATTTGAGGGAATTTACTGGCAGGTAAGCGCAAGAAATGTAGAGGCCGCTCCTTGCGAGTGGCAGCCCGTCAGGGTGGGACCCTCGGTTCTTGGGACCTGTCTTTTTCATAAGCCTCCGAGGTTCGCCGCTTCGGGGGCTTTTGATTTTACGGTGACAAAATCCTCCGGCCAGACCTTCAGCCCGTAGCCCATTGCCTCGCCTTTATGGCGGTAAAGGGTTTTCTTCAGATGCGGCAGGTAGCCCGTTTCCGTTTCTCCATAGCGATTCACTTTCAGGGCAAAATGCAGGCCGGACGCCACCGCATCCGCCACCTGCAATCCGGCCAGTTTGGAATGCTCCACCGCGCGAATCCGCTCGGGAGCGATGACGGTGCGGTCGATCTGCACCTGCTGGGGATTCGCCTCCGATTGTTGAAGCAAAAGGCGCAGGTAATCCCGAATCTCCTCGTAGGACATATTGCTGCGATTGGAAAAGATCACCTCACAGAAGCCATCACCTTCGCCGGGGCGACGTTGCTCCCGGCAGAGCCAAGAGACGCGCTCCAGCAGCAGCCGGGTGGCGTAGCGATAGAGTAGGTATTTGGTGTTTTGGAACTTTTCCGGCTCCCGGATGAGCGGCTTGTAAATCAGCACACTCACCCTGCGGAGGGGCAACTCCCCGACCCGCCGGATGTAGGGCACGCGCTGCTCGTGCTTTAAATCCACGAAGTGCAGCGGCGTCTTGGGAGCTTTTTGCAGCACCGTGCGGACTTCTTTCAGGCACTTGACCATGTCGAGGTCATTTGCTTGCCGAATCACTGCCGCCGAAAGCACGAACCAACGGGAACTTCCGCTGCCGTCGGCATTGAAGACAAATCCTTCATCTCCAGATTCGTCCACATAGGCGAT
>JBBRFA010000115.1:0-8984 GCA_038225185.1 Chthoniobacterales bacterium | reverse complement strand
CGGTGGAACGTCTTTTTGCAAAAATTCCACGTAGGAATTTAGCTGAACCTCAATCAAATTGGGTGGTTCGATCGCTTCTTTGAGTTTGCCGAAGTAAATTCTTTCTGACATAGATGGGCGGTCGGTCTTGGGTTACGATTCAACCACTCGCTGACCGGCGGAGTGGATGAGGTTTGACAAATGGGAAGTGAATTCCGAGAAAAAGCGGGAGACAGAAATAGCCCCAAAGCAAACCTCTGTCAAATCGAGGGATACTTTGTGGCTGTGTTTAATTTTAGGAAATAAATCCGAAGTTAAAATGTGACTCTTTCGCGGACAGCCTAATAGCAGACAACTAACAAATCACTGCAAGCACCTTTTGCCGGCTGGGAACAAAAGACATCTCACGATGAGAGACAAGGAATAGCGCAGACTCCTTATCGGATCGCAGACGGCGATGGGAAAAATCTCCCATCGCCGTGCTACGAACGGAATTACTTGATTTCGACCTTGGCGCCAGCTGCTTCGATCTTTTTCTTGATCTCTTCAGCTTCTTCCTTGGTGACACCTTCTTTGATTGCTTTCGGAGCGCTCTCGACGAGGGCTTTCGCTTCAGCGAGACCGAGGCCGGAAACCGATGCGCGCACTTCTTTGATGACTCCGATTTTATTGGCGCCAATCTCTTTCAAGATCACATCAAAAGTGGTTTTTTCTTCCACTACGGGAGCGGCGGCACCACCTGCGGGAGCGGCGGCGGCGACAGGAGCAGCGGCGCTAACGCCCCATTTCTCTTCGAGTTGTTTTACGAGGTCGGCAACTTCAAGAACGGTAAGACCGCTGAGTTGTTCTACTAATGCACTGGTATCTGCCATAATATTTGTTTTTTTAACGGTATCGGTGAGTCTCAAAGCTTTGAGTCGATTAAGATCAGCAGCCGCTGGTCCGCCGAGGAACCCTTTGTTGGATTGTTGTTTGTTTTTTTGATTTACGGTCGGAAGCTTGCGCCTCATTCCGCAAAATAGTTTTCGTTGAGAGAAATTTAGACGGTTGCTTCGGCGGTTGGTGCTTCAACGGGTGCGGCCTCGGCGGTTGCAGATTCGGCGGCTAATACTTCGCCCGTGGGAGATTCGGTCGTCGCGTCTGCTTCGACAGAACTTTCTTCTTGTTTGACTTTGGCTGCCAGCAAACGAGCGAGACTCGCCGCTGGTTCGTTAAGCGTGCGTACCAGCTTGGTTGCAGGGGCGAGAAGCACTCCGAGCAACATGGCTTGAAGAACCTCCTTGGCAGGAAGGTCTGCGAGATATTTGACGTCGTCCGCAGAAAGCAAGGCATTGTCCAGGATACCGGCACGAACCACAGGTTTCTGGAATTCGGTGGTAAAGTTTTTAAGCACTTTAGCCGCGGCCGACACGTCCTGTTCGCCGGTAACGATGGCAGTCTGCCCGACAAGAATATCGCTGAAATCGGGGTAACCGAGTTCGGTGGCGGATTTTTTGAGGAAAGTATTTTTTACGACGTGGAACTGGGCACCCACACCGGCCAGACGATTGCGCAGCTCAGAAAACTGGTGCACACGAAGTCCGGTGTAGTCGGTGACGAGTAAAAAAGGCGAGGCGTTGAGCGAACTGGTGAGGTCGGCAACGATGGATTTCTTTTCGAGTCTCATTAGAAAATTAGGGTAGAGGCGATGGGCCGATTAGTTTTTGAGGAAGGAAGCCGCATCGACGCGGATGCCAGGGGTCATGGTTGCAGCGAGGGCGATGTTATCGACGAAACGTCCTTTGGCCGCCGAGGGACGTGCCTTAACGATGGCGTCGATAACGGCTTTGCCATTTTCGATCAATTGCGTTTCGCCGAAGGAAAACTTCCCGACCGGAATGGCTACGTTGCCATTTTTATCAAGCTTGAACTCGACGCGCCCGGCCTTTACTTCGCGGATCGCTTTGGCGGTGTCGTCGGTGACAGTGCCAGTCTTGGGATTGGGCATCAGACCGCGAGGTCCGAGCACTTTACCCAATTTACGTACTTCGGCCATGGCGGCGGGAGTGGCTACAGCCACATCAAAATCTTGGAACCCGCCTACGCATTTTTCGATCAAATCTTTATAACCGACGTATTCCGCACCAGCGGCGCGGGCGGCTTCGGCGGCAGAACCTTCGGCGAAAACGAGCACACGCACTTGTTTGCCCGAACCATGAGGCAGGGGGACAGTGCCACGAACCATTTGATCGGACTGACGAGGATCGACCCCGAGTCGGATGGACAAAGTGACTGTCTGATCAAACTTGGTCGGTTCAAATTTCTTGAGGTGCTGGACGGCTTCTTCAAGCGAATATACTTTCTCAATATCAATGAGAGCAGCAGCGGCCTTGTAACGTTTTGAGCGGTTTTTTTGCATGTGAATGGGCAGTGCGAGCGAATCTTTTCAGGTGTCCCGAATTGACTCTCCTGCTGGTTTAGGGTTTGCGGGGCAGGATAGATCGACGTGATTTTGCCGGTATGCAAGCATTATTTGTGCATTGCAAAAGTTTTTTTAATTTTAAATCCAGTAAGCGGACTTATTTTTTGGGCACAGGCTTTTTCCGGGGTTTTTGAACCGGGATTTCGCCAATGTAAGATTCATAACTCTGGAAGTTTTGCTCCAGATCGCGCCGAAAATCTTTCTGAAAGGTGTTGGACGCCACAGATTCGGTGGCGATGGCGACAGAAAGCTCGATCAAGCCCACGAAATCGCTGAATGAGATATACTCGCGCACAATCTGGCCGCTGGCCGAACAGTTGTGGTAATTAGCCAGGGCAATACAAATCGCTCCCGCTCGCAAACCAAAAACTTGATACGCAGTTCCCTCACACGTCCCGCCGGGCATCAGACAACGCTGATGAATCAGTTGCCGCTTTTTTGCAATCAAGCCCAATTGCAACGTCACTTCTGGATCAAAGATGGTGGAACGATCCCCCACCCGGATGATCGGGCCACCGCCCATCTTGGCTGGGAGAACCTCGGCACTGGTCTCCACGGAGATAACCGTGATGTTTTTGGGCAAAATTTCATTTTTAGCCAGATACACCGCTCCGAGGAAACCCACTTCTTCTGCGCGGGTAAAAACGACGATCACCGAGGTGGGCACAGCGTTTTCCTCCAGATCGCTCAACATCGCGATCATCGCGGCACAACCGATCAAATTATCGCAGGCGCGGCTGTAAATTTTATCATCTTTATAATCGAACGCAGGCAGCGTCCACATGCCAAAATCGCCAAAGGATTGTATCGCACAACGATCCAGTAACTCGGCCTTAACCCCGCCTAAAAACACCATTTCGCCAGGCTCAGCCCCCGGTTTCTGCACCCAGCCGGGATGATCCATGTGAACGCTAAAAGCGATCTTCGGCCTGGCCGACCCTTTGGTGTATCGCGCAATCAGATTCCCAAATTTATCCTCATTCACCGTTACACTTCGCAAAGCCAAAAGTTGCTGCCGAATCTCCCCCTTTACCCGCTCCTCGTGAAAGGGCGCGGTGGGCTGGCTGAGAATCGAACGGGTGAGAGAAATGAGCTTTTCCTTGTGCATCGGGCGGTATTCAGGCGAATGAATGGCTGACATGCGCCGTATTTGGAAGAAAATTCGACACCGCCTCGAAGTCATTGGGCTGGATTTGCTCATCTGGATTATCCCCCGGCTTTCTCGCGAGCACCTGCTTGCCGTGGCTCGTTTCGCTGGGGATGTCGTCTATGAGCTGGATCATCGCGGTCGCCGGGTCGCCCTCGCCAATCTCGATGTCGTCTTCGGAGACCTCTATCTGCCCGGAGAAAAAAATCGCATCGCCCGCGATTCGTTTCGCAATCTGGCCCGAACGTTTCTCGACCTTTTCTGGGCATCCAGCCTTACCCCCGCGGAATTCCTCAGCCTTCTCGACATTCATGGACGCGAAAATTTCGACTTCCCGCTTCCTCCCGGTCAGGGCCGCATTTTTTTCTCCGCTCACCTGGGTAATTTCGAATGGCTTTCCCTCTTCTGGGGAGCCATCGGGATGGATGCCGTCGTGGTGGGGCAGGACATTAAAAACCCCGCGATCACTCCCTATTTCAACCGTGCCCGCTCGCATTTCGGACTCGCCTTCATCCCCAAGGAACGCGCCGTCCTCCGCCTTTTCAAAGCTCTCAAACGCGGGGGCACCTGCGGTTTTCTTGTCGATCTCTCCCTCAAACTCGATCAACCCGGCACCGTCACCGACAATTTCGGACTCAAAAAATGGGGCATCGCCATCCATCATACCCTTGCCGAAATGACCCAGGCTCGGCTCCTTCCGATTTTTTGCCTTCCGCTCCCCGACGGACGTTATGAAATCCGCGCCCTGCCCGAGGTCGTGCTCGAAGACACCCTTTCCGAAGCCGAAAACATTCAACGCTGCTGGTCTCCCATCGAAGCAATGATCCGCGAACGCCCCGAATGCTGGCTCTGGCTTTACAAACATTGGCGGTATCGACCCGACAATGCCGCGCACTATCCATTTTATGCCCAGTCCAATCCTGGATTTGATAAAAAACTCGCCCAGGATTGATTTCACAGTTTAACCTTTTGCACATTCATGAAGTATTCCTACCCCGATCTCTCCGAAGTAGCGCTCGCTGCCGTCATGCACGCATTGTCTGATGAAGCGCGTCTTGAAATCGTGCGTCAACTCATAGCCAAACACGACGGAGAATGTGCTTGCGGAGAATTCTGCGGCGACCTCGCCAAAGCCACCGTCTCCCATCACATGCGTGTCCTGCGCGAAGCCGGCCTCATCAAACATCGCGTCGAAGGCACGAAAAGCATCACCTTTCTACGTCGGGACGAAGTCGGGCAACGTTTCCCCGGCCTCTGGGAACTCATCGACGAAGGCGTGCTGACCGATAACGTCTAACACTTCCTACCTCTCTCTTACTGCCCGCGCAAAGCTTTCAACGCCTCCCCATAACCGGTGAGTTCCATATAGCCTTCGCCTTCGACTCCCTGCAACTCCATCGCGCCTTCCCAATACGCCACCGGAGGTAGATTCATCTCCTGGTTTTCCAGCCTGGCCCTGGCCACAAAAGCCAGGCCTGCGGAAGGCACCTCCACTTTCCAATCCAAAGGATAGTTGGCGCCAGTCTCCGGACTTTTCCAACGTCTCCCCAACGGTGTTAACTGAAAATCCTTCCGCAGGAGGTGACGCGTCTCCCCGTTTTTTTCTATCAATGTGCCACTCGAAGCCCCATCCACTCCACCATCCTCCAAACGCATCTGGTAAAGCATCAATTCCCTGCCATCGGCCAGATGCAGACTCAGCCAGTCCCATCCCACCTGATTCGGCGCAAGCTGGTTCGTCGCCCACTCATGATCGAACCATCCCAGACCGCTCACTTCATACACTTTTCCAGCAATGGTTAGTTTCCCCGACATCCTAAGGCGCGTCTGCGAATAATAATGCGATGCATGTCCCCCACCCGCTGCTTTTTCGCTAAATCCCCTGTCACCATGAAAAACCAGTGGTTTCTCGGGCACCGCCGTCAGCTCGATTTTTTGTCCATCCGGCTCGGCGCGAAACTGCCACCCACCGGCCTCTGTTAGTTTTGCCTCCCAGGAATCGATCCAGGCCACCCGCTCCGGGCCACCGAAACCTGCCTCACCGAAATTCATCCGGCTCACCACCTGCGAAAAATAATGCTTTTTGCGATCCACATCCGAGATCGCTGCATGGGCAAAAGCCAGATCGCCCACCGCAAAATTCGACTTCCCAGGCTCCCGATTCACTCCCTGGCGGAAAAACGTCACCTGATAGCCAAAATGCTCGCCCGTGGCAGCCCTGAGATTCCCTGTAAAATACCACCACTCGGTCTTGAAATTGCGATGCGCCAGATGATCTCTCGGGAATTCATACACCTCCCCCCGACGTGCCGCCTCCCAGGCAGTGGCCGGCCACCAACCTAACATCATTATCGTTAGCACCAGCATGCCTCTCAAAATAAATCGCGTTTTCATATTCTTAAGAACTCCTTAAAGCGGGCGCCAATTCCATTTTTGCCGCCCGCCAGGCCGGCACCCAGCCTCCCAACAAAGCCACCGGCACAATCCACAATGGCGTCGCCAGCAAACTCCACCACGGCCACGCCAGTTGGATCGTCCATCCAAAAAATGCCTTGTTGACCACAAAGGTTAGCACCAGCGCCAGCCCGCAGCCCGACACCAGCCCCAGCACCGAGGCCAGCAACCCCACCATGCCTCCCTCGATCAACACCATCCAGCGAATCTGCCCCTGCGATCCTCCCACCGAACGCAACACCGCCAGCTCCCGCACCCGCTCCGTGACCAATGTCGTCAAGGTTAGAAAAATACCGATCACCGCCACTCCGATGGCTATGATCCTTAAAATCGAAGTCACCGCAAAGGTTTGCTCGAAAATCTCAAACACCCGCTCCCGAATCGATCTATTCGAATACAAGGAAAAACTCATCCCCTCCCCATACTGCGCCCGAAAGGCATCCGCCACCGCCTCCACCCCCTGCCCTTGCCGCAGATAGACTGCCAGCGAATGCACCCGCGCATCGTTCCACCATTGATCATAGTTTTCCCGCGCCATTAAAACCGTCCCCTCATCGCTCGTATAATCGTAATACGTGCCGCCGACCACGAAGTCGCGCATGCCAGCCGGGGTGGGCAAAGTGAGTCGATCCTCCGCACGCACCCGGTTTTTCCTCGCAAAAGGCTCCGAGACCAGCACCACTCCAGGCTCGAATAACCTCGCATTTCTGCGCTGATGATCGCCCTCCAAAAAACGCAGATTATCCCGCCGATGACCATGCACCACGGAGAGCCGGATGATCCGCTCCCGGTATGGCAGACGCACCTCGCGGAAACTATCCACCACCTCCACCTCGGGACGCGCCTCCAGCCAGGCCAGCGCATCCGGCGGCATATAGGCCGTCAGCCCAATCGTTTCGTTCGAGGCCGGGGCAATGAACAAATCTGCCACCAGACTTCGCTTTACCCAGGTGTTTATCGTCTCGCGAAACGAAAAAATCATCACCGACACTCCCGTCATCATCGCCACTGCCGAGGCGAGCGCCGCCACGGTGAGCGACACCCGCGCCAGCGAACGACGCAGATTTTGCGCGGCAAGCGATCCTAATAAAAACATCCCGCTTGCTTTTTGCAGCAAAAAACTTCCGCCCTGTGTTAGCAACGGTGCAAACAACGAGCAACCGGCCAGCAAAAAAAATGCACTCGCAAAACCCAGCCACGGCCAGCGGTGCAGGGAGACCCAGGACGCTCCCGCCGCCAGTGCGATCAACCCGGCCCCCGCCCACGGCAATCTCGCATCCGGCCGCGCACTGCGATCCAGCTCATATCCCGCATTCAAGGCCCGCACCGGGGGTAGATTGGCTGCCTCCCGCGCCGGTATCCATGCTGCCAGAATCACTGATCCCATCCCTGCCACCCAGGCAAAAGCCAGTTCGCGCCCCGAAAAAAACAATCGATCGATACTAAGCAAAATGTAAAGCGAGGAAATCGTCTGCCCCACCGCGCCCACCAACACATTGGCCAGTAACACTCCACCCACTCCGCCAGCGATCAACCCCAGCACTCCATATAAAGCCGCCTCCCCCAGAAACAACGCGCGAATTTGCAGCCGCGAAGCTCCGTTCGACCGCAAAATCCCGATCTCCTGCCTTCTCCTCACCACCGAGGCCGACACCGTGTTGAAAACGAGAAACATCCCGACTAACAACGCCACCAGGCTCAAGGCCGAGAGATTGAGCTGAAATGCCTGCAACATCTGCCCCACCTGACGATTTCTTTGCGCGGGTGGAGCCACACTCACCGTCTCGGGCACCAGTTTGCGAATGGCCGCACTCACCTCCTCCCCGCGCCCTGCCTCCACCAGCACCTGCACACTGGATACTTTTCCCAGCACACCTAACAATTGTTGCGCCGAGGCTATGTCCATCGCGGCGAGCCGCGCCCCGCTGCCTTCCATCGACGCCTCCGTCTCGATCACAAAGCCCACGGTTAGCATTACTTTTTCGCTATTGACCAGCACCTCCAGGGGATCACCGTTTTTTACGGAGTAACGTGCCGCAAAATCCTTGGAAATCGCCACCACCGAGGGATCGGTGAGCCAGCGTTCAAAATCGAATTCGCCGCCTGCCGTGCCGGTGCCCACGCGGAAAGTCACAAAGGGGGCGTTCGTAAAAGGATCCAGCCCGAGGATTTGCAGATATTCGCCTTTGAGTTGGGGCAGGGTCACCAGCCCCTCCACCAGCGGTGTGGCGGCGCGCACACCGGGCAGTTTTTTTATCTTTGCGAAAGTGGCATCGCTCATTTCGCCGCGCACCTCGAGATCGGCCTTGCCTGCGACCAGGTCCACCCCGGCTCGCAGGGCGCGATCTGCGCTTTGGTTCGCAATCTGGATCGCCAGATAAACGGAGACGCCGAGGGCGATGCTGGCCACATTGAGCACGGCCAGCAAGGGATGACGCGCCGCATAGCGCACCACCTGCCAGTAAAAAAGTCTCAAAGCAATTCCCATCCACAAGCCTTACGACTGAACATGCCGCGTAGGCAAAGAATTAAGTTTCAAGAAGTAAACATCCCGAAAGAGACCGCAACACGCGTGCAGGTTGCTTCAACTCATCGCGGCCACTGGATTCTCAGCACGGCATACCCTCGCTCCCATCGTTCTTTTGGGCCTGGAATTCGCGCAGCTTCCAAAAGCAGGAATGCCGGCTGGCGTGTCCGACTGCTGCGATCAATACCCGCTTTATACGAATGACGCAGGCCACATTTTAAACATTCCAAGGATGATGTCGCCCCGATTAGCTGGACTTGATTGGGAATGTTAGCGACTTGGAATCGATATCAAAGTCGCGGTCCTCGGATCCTTACCTCTTTGCTCTGCGTGTTTGCCAGCCGGCCAACTATCTATCAAAGATGATTATCATGAGCCTTTTGAAAATCGAAATTGCCATTAAAAGACTGCCCAAG
>JBBRFA010000114.1:0-10212 GCA_038225185.1 Chthoniobacterales bacterium | reverse complement strand
AGAGGTTGATCCGCAGCGATTGCGAGATGCGGTTAAAAAATTCCGTGGTCGCCACGGTTGATCCCGTGGGAACGACAATCCGTTCCGTTGGGATGTTATCGATTAGCGGAGCGGTTCCGGGCGAGTTGAGGGTTCCAGAATAGGGTGCCAGCGGCGGGATGACGCCCTGCAGGTCGTAACGATCCGACACGGAAAAAGTGGCACTCGTGACCGACTGCGACGCGCTGAAATTTGAAAATGTCCGGTCCGTATCGGCATGGTTGAAAAGAAAGCTGGAAAAGAAACCCACGCTCCAATGCTCGTCGATGGCCTGCATCCCCTCAAATTCGACCACTGGCGAGACGCTCTCGAATTCATCCGACCAACCCGTTGAACTAACTAAACGGGTGGATTGTATCGAAGAAATGGCGTATTCGCCGCCGGAAAAGAATAGATTTCCATTGTTTACCTGTTCGTTTGCATTGTAACCCCAAAACGCTGTGGTGCCCGGAAGGAATGAATTTGGGTTCGCGGTTTGGCCATCGACAAAGACAAATCCGTCGAGGTAGTTCCGGTCGGTAAACGAATTCTGCGGCCCTATTCCTAGATGCTCTGCACTCTTGGGAAATCCCGGCCCGTTGCCTGATCCTGGGATGGGCAGCAGAGCCGACGAAGAAAAAGATCCGCCATGAAATTCGATGTCCCCGAGATTTCGATAGGCGGCTCCTAGGCCGACTCTCCAACTCCACCCCGAGGACGCTTCCGGGCGCGCCACCAAAACATTTTTCTCCTGCTCCGATCCGGCATTGGATGAAAGAGTGATTAAAGTGATGATCGCAACAATCACGCACCCATTTAAACACACGCCGTGCGAATTCCATTTCCGCATGCCGTTTCTTAAATCAGTCATAAAAAATAATTATGGTTTTTTCCAAATAATAACAAGAACAAACGATGAAAACACACGGACGCATTTATTTATGGCGTGACTAATCCAAAATGCTCCGAGCGGTTGTGCCGCAGATTCAATCGCAAGATCTACGGCGTCACCAACGCCCGCAACTTTGCCTCCGTCACGTTGGATCGGTTGGGCCGGTATCAGCACTGCACCGGGCGACCCTTACGATTTGCGGCCTCTGCATTTTCTCATTTCCCAATTTTACAGCACAATCAACCTCCTCCATAGTCCAATCCACCATCTCATGCGCCCATTCACACTTTTTCTCCTTCTGCTGATGGCCTGGCTGCCCAACGCCCGCGCCCTCACCATCCCGGAAATCCGCCGCAGCCTCGTTCGCATCTCTTGCACCGCGCAGGAAGTCGATTACAAAGTGCCTTGGAATCCCGGCCGGGTGGGCGCCGGCGTGGGTGCCGGTTTCGTGATCGATGGCAATCGCATTCTCACCAATGCACACGTCGTGAGCAATGCCCGTTTCCTCACCGTCGAACGTCAGGGTGACCCCAAAAAATATGTCGCCTACGTCAAATATATCGCCCACGACTGCGACCTCGCCGTTCTCGATGTGGAAAACCCTGATTTCTTTAAAAACAGCATCGCCCTGCCTTTTGGCGGGATTCCCGAGATCGAATCCGTCGTTTCCGCCTACGGATTTCCCATCGGCGGGGAATTGATGTCGGTCACCCGCGGCATTGTTTCCAGGATCGATTTTCAGCCTTACACCCACTCGGGAGTGGATTCGCATCTGGCCATCCAGATCGATGCACCGATCAACCCCGGCAACTCGGGCGGCCCCGTGATGCAGGATGACAAAGTAGTCGGTGTCGCCTTCCAGGGTTACAGCGGTGATCAGGCGCAAAATGTTGCCTACATGATTCCCACGCCGGTGGTAAATCGCTTCCTGAAGGACATCACCGATGGACGCTACGATCGCTATGTCGATCTCTCGATTGGCTATTTTAAACTGGTAAATCCCGCGCAACGCGCCGCCCTCAAACTGCCCGACGACGACCGCGGCATCCTCGTCACCAGTGTTTCGCCCGAAGGTTCCTGCGCCGGGGTGCTCGAAATCGGCGATGTGCTGCTGGGCATCGACAAAGTGCCCATCTCCAGCGATGGCTTCGTCGAAATCGAGAAAGATCGCCTCGAAATGCCCGAGATCGTCGAGCGTAAATTCAAAGGCGACACGGTCACTTTCAACCTCCTTCGCCAAGGCCAGCCGCTCGAAGTCACAGCCACCCTTAAATCCGCCTGGCCTTACCTCCTTCAAGGCAACAGCTACGATATTCCGCCGCGATTCGTGCTTTTTGCCGGGATGCTCTTTCAACCTGTCAATCGCGGTTTTATGGACAGCGTGGGCAGTAACGATCTGCGCACCCGCTACTATTACAATTTCTACATCGCCAAGGAACTTTACAAAGATCACCCCGATCTCGTCGTCCTGAGCAACGTTTTACCCGACCCGGTGAATACCTATCTCAGCTCTTACCAGGGAGAAATCGTGGCCAGCGTGAACGGCAAAACCATCCGTCTTCTCGACGATCTCGCCGCCGCCTTTGCCGAAAAACACGACACCTACGTCATCCGTTTTCTCGGTGATAGCCGACCCGCAGTTCTCGAACGCAGCGTCGTCGAAGCCGCCCGCCAGCGTATCCTCGATGGTTACAACGTCACCCGCGAACAAAACCTCGCCAACCCACCCATCACCCTCGCGAAATAAATTTTCCCATGCACCCAGCCCATTTCTTTCGCTCTTTCCTTGTTATTCTCCTGCTCGCCCCTGCCCTCGCAGCCCAGGAAAAACCGGTGGCCACCGCCGGCCAGCCGCTCTCTGTCGTCCGGGTCAACGCCACCAGCCAGGCCTACGATTTCTTTCGTCCCTGGAGCAAAAAACCCGCCTTCACCCGGCGCGGACTCGGTGCCGTGCTGGCCGACGATAAAGTCCTCGTGGTCGCCGAGATGGTTGCCAACCAAAGCTACATCGAACTCGAAAAAGCGTCCTCCGGCGAAAAAGTTGTCGCCGATCTGGTGGCCGTCGATTATGAAGCCAATCTCGCTCTGCTTGCCCCGCGTGAACCGAAATTTCTCGATAATCTGCCTCCGCTGGCCACGAGTAAACAACAGGTAAAAACCGGCGACCGCATCGATATCTGGCAACTCGAAAACAGCGGCACCCTCGTCGCCACCAGCGGCCTCATCACCTCCGCCGAAGTCGGACGTTACGCCATCGACGACTACGGTTTTCTCCTTTATAAAATCACGGCCGCCCTGCAATATCGCGACAACAGTTTTAGCGTTCCGCTCGTGCGCGATGGCAAACTCGCCGGGCTGCTCCTCCGTTTCGATCCCCGCTCGCAAACCATCGAAGCCATTTCCCTGCCGGTAATTCAACATTTCCTCAAAGATGCCGCCGACCTCCCTTACCAGGGCTTTCCCCGTGTCGGTATTCGCTTCGATGCCACGCGCGATCCCCAATTTCGCCGGTTCCTCCAACTCCCGGCCAACGGCGGAGGCGTTTATCTGAACAACGTCGATTCCAGCACCGCCGCAGCCGCAGCCGGACTCCAGGCAGGCGATGTCGTCCTGAAAGTCGGCGATAAAACCATCGACCCCGACGGCAATTACGATCACCCCATTTTTGGGAAAATTGCCATCAGCCACTTCATCACCACCGAAAGTCAGGTCGGCGACACCTTGAAAGTGCAATACTCACGCGCCGGAGAAATTCGTGAAACCACTCTCACCGCCGCCGCACGTCCGCCGCAGGATTTCACCATCGAACCTTACACCTATGATCGTGCCCCGCGATTTATTCTTCTCTCCGGGCTGCTTTTTCAGGAATTGAGCCGCCAATATCTTCGCGAATGGGGTGGTGACTGGCGCAAAACCGCCCCGCTGGCCTTCGTTTATCTTGATCGTTATCAAAACGAACTTTTCCAGCCGGACCGCGGTCGCGTCGTTATTCTGAGTCAGGTTCTCGCGGTTCCCGCCACCATCGGCTACGAACGCGTCGGCCAAAGTGTCGTCGAAAAAGTCAACGACCGCCCGATTCGTGGCATTGCCGATCTCGATGTGGCTTTGAAAAGTCCCATCGACGGATTCCATAAAATCGAGATTCAAGACGACCCGCGCACGCTTTATCTCGACGCCAAAACTGCCGCCGATGCGACCGAATCCCTGCGTCAGCAATACGGTCTGCCGATCACCTCGCGATTACTAGAAAAATAACGCAGCCGGGGAGCGCAAAGATCCGGGGAGCGCACACGAGATCTGATCCGTCAGGTGATTTTCGCCAGCTTTATTGATTCGATAATCGAATCGCCGGTTGATTCTCGTAATAAGCCAGCGCCTCCCCGACCAAAAATAAACTTCCGCACACTAACACGGGCGGCACCACTTTTTCCATCGCCTCGGCAAAGGAGTGGCTCACCTGCACAAGCGAGGGACTGGATTCCTGAATGCGAGTGGCAAGAAGATCGGTCGAGAGGCTGCGGGCCGAACGCGGCGAGACAGCGATCCAGGAACGGGCGATGGGAGCCAGGGCGACGAGGATCTTTTCAATTTCCTTGTCCGCGAGGACGCCGATGATGATGTTAGGTTTAATCTCCCCAAAACGGAGCCGCCAGGTCTCAACCAAAGCCACTGCGGCGGCAGGATTGTGCGCTCCATCGAGGAATACGCCGGGGCGGATTTCCTGGAAGCGTCCCGGCCAGCGGACAGCGTCAAAGGCCTGCCGGCAAATCTTTGGGGTGATGACGATGCCGGCCAGACGGACGGCTGCGAGCGCGGCGGCGGTATTCCAGTGCTGATGAGCGCCGGTGAACACCGGAGGAATGTGAGGATGCGGCTTGGTTAGGAGATGAAACGGAGCTTGCTGATCCCCCGCACTTTTCTCTAGCACAGCCAGCACCGCGGGATCCTGCGGCAAAGTGACCACCGGGATGCCTGGTTTGATGATGCCAGCTTTTTCCCCGGCGATCTGGGCCAGGGTATCGCCCAGCCAGCGGGCGTGATCGATGTCGATGCGGGTGATGACCGACACCGTGGGAAAAAGAATGTTAGTCGCATCGAGACGACCCCCCATGCCAGTCTCCATGACGAGGACTTCGCAGCCGTGTTGTTGAAAGAGGAGGAGGCTGAGGGCGAGGGTAATTTCAAAAAAAGTCGGGTGCGTCTCCCAGGTTTCGACCACGCGGCGGATGCGGGAGAGACCCCCGGCGATTTCTTCGTTGTTAACATCCTGGCCGTCGATTTTGATGCGTTCGTTAAATCGGATGAGATGCGGCGAAGTGAAGAGTCCCGTGCGGTAACCGGCCTGGCGGGCAAGACTTTCGGCGATGACGCAGACGGAGCCTTTGCCGTTGGTGCCCGCGACATGGAGGATTTTCTGATCGCCGGGCCAGGCATCGAGGCTGGTGACGAGACGACGTGTGGGCTCCAGCCCCAGCTTGATCCCAAAAAGTTGGGTGCCGTAGAGCCAGTCGAGGGCTTCTTGATAGGTCATCGCCGGGCGATTGTTAGGAGAGGGTGGCAGGGCGTCAGGCGACTTGGTCTGCCCTGGTAAAATAACCCAGCACACTGGCGAGAGTGGCCCGCATTTTTTTGCGATGACAAATGAAATCGATCAAACCATGGCTTTTCAAGAATTCGGCGGTTTGAAATCCAGGGGGCAATTCCTGATGCGTGGTTTCTTTAATCACTCGCGGCCCGGCAAAGCCGATCATGCATTTCGGCTCCGCAATAATCAGATCGCCGAGGGAGGCATAACTCGCCATCACTCCCGCCGTGGTGGGATTGGTGAGGACCGAGAGATAAGGTAAACGCGCCTGGGCATGACGCGCCAGGGCTCCGCTGGTTTTGGCCATTTGCATGAGGCTGAACATGCCCTCATACATGCGGGCGCCGCCGGACGCGGAGACAATGATGACCGGAAGCCCCTCGGCGGTCGCTTTTTCGATGGCGCGAGTGATTTTTTCGCCGACGACAGACCCCATGGTGGCGGCGAGAAAGGCAAAATCCATCACTGCAATCACGATGCTCTGCCCTTCGAGGGTGCCGGTGCCGGTGGTGACGGCATCGATGAGACCGGTGTCTTTCTGGTATTTGCGGAGGCGATCTGCGTAAGTGGCCACACCTTTGAAGGCGAGAGGATCGACGGAGCGCAGTTCGGCGTCGAGTTCGGAAAAAGTGCCGGGATCGATCAGCAGACGGATGCGATCACGGGCGGAAAAAGTGAAATGATGCTCACATTTAGGGCAGACGCGGCTGTTTTCCTCGAGAGCGAGATTATGGATGACTTCGCCGCAACTGGGGCATTTTTGCCAGAGACCTTCCGGCATTTCTTTTTTTCTGGTGCTGGAGCTGGTGAATTTTGGTTTGGAAAAAATACCCATAAAATGTGTTGTGGAAGTTGTTTTAGCCTCTGGCGATACAAACCGCACGCACGCTGGCGGCCCCGGCCAGGCGCAAGACGCGGGCGCATTCGTTAAGGGTGGAGCCGGTGGTCAGGACGTCATCGACCAGAACGAGGTTTTTGTTTTGCACACCGGTAATGTCGCTCACAACGAAGGCATCTTGCAAGTTTTCCATGCGTTCGCTCCGATCAAAGGAAGTCTGGGTCGTGGTGTAACGTCGCCGTTGCAACACTTCCAGCAGGGGAAAATGCAGATCGTCTGCCACGAGTTCGGTGATTAAAAGGGCCTGATTGTAGCCCCGTTCACGCTGACGCCGGGGATGCAGCGGCACGGGCACCAGGCCATCGATGGGCGTGGCGGTGAGCCGCGAATCGGCCAGGGATTCGATGAGCCAGTCGGCCAGAGGGCGCCGCAGATATTCGCGGTGATGATATTTGAAGGCGTGGATGAGCCGGCGGACCAGACCCACAGCTTGAAAAGCCGCCGCCGCACATTCGAAGTGCATGGTTCGATCCAGACAATTCGGGCAGCGAAAGGTTGCATCGATCTCGCCATCGAAGGGGTGCGAGCAACATTCGCAAAAAGGACGATGCACCCGACGCGGCAGACGCTGGCAGCTTTCGCAAAGATAGCCTTCGACCAATCGCACCCGGCATCCCGCACAAAAAGGGGGGGCCAGCAAATCGGCGGCGATCTGTCCGATATTTTTTACAAGGGAGAAAGGCATGTGCGGCCGATTTTTTAGCGGGCTTTACGCAGGCTCCACCAGACGAGAAAAAATAGCAGCAGCATCACCCCAATGGCACCGTAGCCGATGGTAATATCGCTATGAAACCACGGCATGGCATCGTGTTTTCGGTCGATTTTTGCAAGTTTGTTAAAGCCAAATTTCCCCAGAATCGCCCCGGCATGCAACCCCATGGAATACCACAGCCCGTTCGTTTTCCACGCGGCATAACCCAGCGTGCAGCCGAGGATGAAAAGTGTCCCAAAACCTGCCAGCACCATTTCCGGCTCCGAAAAACGCTCGAACGATGCCGGGATCAAATCAAAACCCGAGAGCCAGTTGACTGCGTTTGCTGGAATGACCGTTTCGCGCGGCTTCAAAAAATGCACCACCGAATACAGCGCCGAGACAAAAAGCAAAGCCCACCAGGGGCCGGCACTCCGCGTGACCACTTTGGTGAGTGCCCCGCGGAAGAAAAACTCCTCGATGATGGAGACTACGACGGCCGTGACCACCACTTTTTGCACCCTTTCCCAGGGCAGAGGATCCTTCCAATTCCAATAATCGAAATGCACCAGGCCAAAGCCCAGGGCGGTCAGCACAGCCAGGGCAATAAAAAAACCCATCAGCAAATGCGGGATCGGTCGTGGATCGTTTTGAGCGAATAAAATCCGCCAGCTCGGGAGATGCAACCAGCGGGCCAGCGGAATAAGCAGGACCACCGCTGCGACAAGGATCGCGCGATGAAAATAACGCTGGAAATCGCTCTCCCGCAACGCTTTAAGGATTTCCCAATCCAAAGCCCGTCCCACCGCATTCCCAGCCCAAAAGAGGGGCGGAGCGAGCAGTGCGCCCAGAATAACCACTGCCACAAAGTAAATGAGGATTTTAAAACTGTCTTTCAAACGAAGGTAAAAGTAGAACCGCAGCTTGCTTTTAATGTGGTCAAGACCGCCTCGCAAATGAAAAACTCATCCCGTGCATAACGAACATGGCTGGACAGAACGAACCGAAGACGGCAATAAGCGCGAAGTGCGTGCCGTAAAATTTGGCGGCAACTGGCGTATCCAGACGCGGATTTACCCCGAACCCGCCTGGACCTATCACGAGCCGCCACTTTTCGATGACCTCCTCGAATTGCGCGAAGTGCTCTTCCGCAAATACCAGCGTCGCCGCGCCGCCGTCGAAGATGTCCTCCTGATTAATCGTTTCATCGTCCAACGCGGCGGCGAATCCAAGTATGACTCCGCCTCCTAAGACCTTCGATCCAGCGGAGATTCGCCGACTCGATAAAACCCACGGCTGGCACCCCTTCACGCCGATGGGGCCATGGATCGATCCCAGCCACGATCCGCTCGTGCTCGTCGCGGGCGAGGGTCCCTATCTTTTCGATGCCGAGGGGCGTCGTTACCTTGATGGCAACTCCTCCATCTGGACAAATATCCACGGGCATGCGCACCCCCGGATCAATGCGGCAATTCGCGCTCAATTGGAGAAAATAGCCCACGTCTCCTTTCTCGGCAGCACCCACCCCCCGGGGGCGATTCTGGCCGCCCGACTCTGTGGATTTTTTCCACCGCAGACCCTCACGCGTTGTTTTTTTTCGGATGATGGATCGACCGCGATTGAAGCGGCCTTGAAAATGTCGGCTCAATATTGGGAAATGACCGGTCAGCCGCAGCGCAACCGATTTATCAGTTTTCGCTCGGCATATCATGGCGACACCCGCGGTGCGGCCAGCCTGGGCGATGTGCCGCTATTCCGCGGAGGCTTGGGGGCGCTCGATTTTCCGGTGGCCCGCATTTCCAGTTTGGAGGAACTCATCGCGTTACCCGATGCGACCTTTGGCGATGTGGCAGCGGTGGTCATCGAGCCGATCCTCCAAGGCGTGGCGGGTATGCGCCCATGGCCGCGTGGAATGCTGGCCGGGCTGCGCGAATGGACACAGCAAAAAGGCATTCATCTTCTACTTGATGAGGTCATGACCGCCTTCGGGCGCACGGGAAAAATGTTTGCCTGTGAGCACGAGGCCGTCATCCCCGATTTTCTATGCCTGGCCAAAGGGCTTACCGGTGGTTACCTCCCTTTGGCGGCCACTTTGACCAGCGAAACGATTTTTTCGGCCTTTCTCGGTGCGCCCAGCCGGGCTTTTTACTATGGTCACAGTTATACGGCCAATCCGCTCGGGTGCGCCGCCGCGCTGGCCAGTCTGGAGGTGTTCGAGGAGGAAAAAGTGCTGGATCGATTGACCGAAAAAATCCTTTTCCTTACCCAAGCATTGAAACATCTGACTGGTGCGCGGGAGATACGTCAGTGCGGTTTCGTCGCCGGGATCGAGGTGTGCGAAGGCACAGGAATGGCCGTCTGCCTGGCCGCCCGCAGACATGGATTGCTCACCCGCCCGATCCGCGATACCGTGGTCTTAATGTTACCACTTTGCGTGAGCACCGGGCAAATCGACGATGCCGTGCAAGCCATTGCCCTAGCCATGCAGGAAATCGATTCCCAACCATGAAATCAAACCTGGTCGCCTGCCCGATTTGTAAAAAAGAAAACGAGTTTTTCTCGGAACCCACCGGGCCATTTTGCTCTTCCCGCTGCAAAATGTCCGACCTTTACGGATGGTTGAGCGAGGAATACAAAATCAGCGAAGAATTGCGTCCCGATCATCTCGCCGAATTTGAGGAAATGACTGGCGAAGACCTGGATCGACCAGATCGATAAACCGACTGCGAGGGGCAGTTAGACCGTAAATAGCTGGCTGCAATCTCTTCGAGATCGTTCCTTTTTTACTTGGGGAAACCAAGGGTGCCGTCCGACTTAACCCTTGGCTGAGGCTGCTCGCGATGGCTCCGCCATCAATTTTCAATCTAACGAAGACTGTCGAGAATAAGTCTAAGCGACAAAACCCGCCTCGTCGTTTTTGCCATTTCCCCTCACCCATTAGCTCGCACGTCCGCCATTTTTCCGGGTGCCGTCGATCCCCTTGCTACCCACTCACCCCGTGGCGGTGGTTGAAAAAATTTTCCATTCGCAAATGTAAATCTTCGTAAAAACGCTTTTTCATTTGCTCCAGGACGGCAATTTTTTCCGGTCCAGCCATTTTTGCCGCTTCCTGCTCCAACAACAATTTG
>JBBRFA010000113.1:0-10310 GCA_038225185.1 Chthoniobacterales bacterium | reverse complement strand
AGAGGGTTACCTTGAAAAACGTGGATTTTATGGATGCCTATCTCGCCGCTCAAGCCTTTGCGCTGGGTTGCCCGGTGAGTTCGTTCGATAGGGATTTTCGCAAGTTCAAAGATGTTGGCTGGGAACAGCCTGGATGAACGTCCTGAGGATTTTACGCAATCACACTACGAGGCTTGCTTTTAGACGGTTTAATCTTCGGTGCTCTGGGATGCTGCTGCATTTCGACAAAGTTCCCAACATTTATTTTAACCACGAATGGACACGAATAAACACAATTGATTGTTTTCGAGGGTGGGTCTATCCACGGATAAAAATTTCTCAGCCAATTAACAGTCCCCCAATCTGTGAAATCTGTGTAAATCTGTGGACAAAAAAAACCCGGCCCAATCACTGGACAATGCCTGTCTCTGGGACGGGTCTTTTATGGGTTTAAGATAAGGGAATGGAACTTACCCATTCGCAAAAGTGTTCCGCAAGATGCGAAACACGGCAGCCAGGATGGCCATGACGATTAAAACAACTCGTGGGCGAGGATGCTGAGGCTGTAAATGCTGGCGGTCTCGGTGCGCAAAACAATCGGGCCCAGGGAGATGGGACGCGCGCCGTTGCTTTTCGCAAGGGCTATTTCCGCCGGGGTAAAGTCGCCTTCGGGTCCGATCAAAATTAGCACACTGGCAGGGAGCTGGCCGGTCTCGGAGACGACATCCGCGAGGACTTTTTTGAGCGGATGCGCATCGGGTTGCAACGAGGCGATGAGGGTTAGATCGTAGCGTTGGCCCTGTTCAAAAAACGCCCTGGGGGTGAGGGGAGTGGTCACGGTGGGAAGCCAGTTTTGACCGCATTGTTTGGCAGCTTCGATGACGACTTCCTGCCATTTGACGCGTTTTTTTTCGGAATCGGCGGGATCGATTTGCACGATGGTGCGTTCGGAAAGGATGGGGGCAATGACGGTGGCGCCCAGTTCCGTGGCTTTTTGGACGATGAGATCCATGTTTTTGCCCTTGGGGATGGCTTGTCCGAGGGTGATGGCGGTGCGCAGACGCGGTGTTTTGCCGGTTTGTTGGGCTTTGAGGGTGACGCCATTTTTGGCGGGATCGACGATTTCGGCGGTAATTTCGGTGCCGAGACCGTTAAAGACCACGACGCGTTGTCCGGCAGTGAGGCGGAGGACGTCGAGGGCGTGATGCGATTCTTCGGGGCTGAGAATGAGTTGATCGGGGTTCCAGATGGCGGCGGGGATGTAGAAGCGATGCATGAGAGTGGGAAAGGGGATTATTTGGGGAGGAGCGCTTTGAGTTCCGTTTCGGAGCCGCGCAGGGTGACGGCGGTGCCGATATTTTTTTCGGAGCGAAGGGCGACGGCCCAGCCTTGGTTACTGGCCAGACGCCATTCGTGGTCGTTGGGATCGAGTCCGAAGTCGGCGGGATGAAATAAAGTAACGAGTGCGCGATTATTTTTAAAGCCCACCTGCACGACGAGATGATCGTCGATGCGATTGACCCCGACTTTGGTGGCGGGAAACTGGGCAAAGGAAGCGGGCACGGGATAATTTTCGAGACCATGCTTGAGGTAAAGATGATCGGGGAGATCTTCGACGGCGAGATCGACGGCTTCGAGGCTCTCGGCGGTGAGTGCGGTGGTCGATTGGATGAAAAGCCCGGCCACGTTTTCATCGACGCGGGAGGACCAGTCGTGCCAGATCCAGAAGCCCACGGCGAGGAAAACGAGCCCGGAAAAAATCAAGGATAATCCCAGTGGGCTGAGCAGACGAAAGGGTTGATGAGCCCGGGCGGCGGTGGCGGAGAGACGGCGCAAGAGTTCGGGAGAAACGGAGATCGCTTCGATGGCGGCGTCGATTTTTTCGACGGGAACAGAATCCTGCGGGGCAAATTCGCCGGTGATCCCGGCGATTTGTTCCTCGGTGAAGGAGCCGAGATTTTGCAACGTGGCGGTGGCGCGTTGCAGGGGTGTGATCCATTGAAATGCGGGCGGCACATTGCTGATCGGCGTGCCTTCGGGAGGTTGCGGGCGATTTTGCCAGACGGCCCGAAGCAGCGGGAGAATGCGGGCCGTGAAGGGCGCTTCGGGATCGATTTTGGCCCAGTGATCTTCGAGCACCTCGTGAACGAGTTGCTCGGTTTCCTCATTTTGACCGGCCACCACCACGGCGAAACGCGTGAGAACGGCAAAATCGGAAGCGGAGGCGGGATTGATCACGGAATGCAAAATAAAGGAGCAGGGCGGGAACGACAAGCACTCGTTAAAGCGCGCTGTTTATGGTGGGGGCAGGGGCGGGGAACGCTGGGAAAAGCGCTCGGAGATGATTTCGATGAAGCGGATGATTTCCGGCCAGGTCTCGCTCCAGCGCCAGACGTTGTAGCAATCGGGGCGGCCTGTGTCGTGTTCTGCTCCCGGCACGAGGATGAACCAGCGGGAGCGGTGAGGGGCAGTGCGTGGGGTTTCGTTAATTTCGCCGGGGTTGTCGGTCGCCCACCAATCGTAAACCGTGCGAGTCGATTCCCAGCGATAAAAATCGGCATCGCCAAAAAGGTAGAGCACTGGTGGACGATGCATCTTTTTAGCGTCTAAATTGCGCAAATCCCCCTCGGCCAGGATGTCCTGTCCAAAATGAGAATTGAGAAACCGCGCCATGGGGGAGAAGAATTTTCCGGAGATGCGAATGGCGTTCCAAGCCCAACCGGGCGTCTGCATTAGAATGGCGCCATCGATGCGCGAATCCTCCACCGTGGCCCGCTGGGCGGCGAGTCCGCCGAGGGAATCGCCGAGCAGAATAAAGGGGCGGCTGGCACCGGCCGCTTCGAGCGCATCGACAAAGGCGCGCACATCCCAGGCTTCGGCGGCACCGAAAGTGAGCGGGGCGTCATCCGAGAGACCATGAAAACGCAAATCGAGCGCGGCCATGGCGAGTCCGGTTTGCTGGCGAAGATAAGCGGCTTGTTCGAGGTAATGAAAACTATCGATTGTGATGCCGTGGACGATAATCACCGTGCCGGAACGATCTTCCGAGGGATGCCACCAGCCGCTGATGCGCGTGCCATCGCGGGACGTCGCACTGAGCGCCTGACTGCCGGGCCATTCGGGGGTGGGAGGATGATTGCGGGGTTGCTGGAATTTACGAAAAACCGCGCGACCGATGCGAAGGGCCAGGGAGGCGAACGGGCTGATGCGTGCAGGAGCCATGCGCAGGCTAAAAATCGGCCTTCGGCATGATGCACGAAGGGCAGGAGGCGGGGTTGTGTCCGCGGGTAAGAAGATGACTGCGAAACCGCACCCTGGCTTCGGAGACAGGTTTACGAGCAATCGCGGCGACGGGTTTTACCAGCAAATAACGAAGATCCTCGCGCGCGGGGCTTTGGACTTTTAACAAGGTCTCCATTTTTCCGGCTTCCGCGACGAGACGCGGGAGTTTCCTGGAATCGATCATGGCCACCTGCCAGGTTCCCTTGCGCAAACCTTCGGCGGCATGGCGGAGGTTTTGAAAGCGTTTTTCTCCTGCGTAAAGGATCAGCCCCTCATCGGG
Organism: Chthoniobacterales bacterium; assembly: GCA_038225185.1. Classification (GTDB taxonomy): domain Bacteria; phylum Verrucomicrobiota; class Verrucomicrobiia; order Chthoniobacterales; family DASVRZ01; genus DASVRZ01. Next base: position 6,769 of record JBBRFA010000113.1, on the reverse strand, counting down.
GGCATCGATCAAGACCAGCTTCCAGCGGTTGGAATCGCTGAGGTGACGGATCGATTTTCCAAAAGTGACGAGGGCATCGCGATGGGTTTGGTAACCCTGCCAGACGCTGATGGCCGAGTAACTTCCGTAGCCGACCACGGCGAGGGTGCCGGTGGTGAGGAGGATTTTTTTCCAGGGCGCAAACCGGGCTGCAAAAACCGGGAGCACGGCGGCGAGGAAAAGTGCGGCGGGAGGAATGACAGGAAAAATGCGATCCACTCTTTTCGAGGGCACGAGAGACATGATTAACAAGCCGCCCAAGGCCCAGCAGAGCAGCCAGAGTGTGGCGGGATTTTCGCGAAGGGTGGAGCGCACCTTTTGCAAAGTTAGCACAGCTAGAAAAAGCAGACTCCAGGGGGCGGTTTTGGTGAGCAAATGGAGGAGGTAAAAATACCAGGTCTGGTTATTGTGAACAGCGGTCTCGCCAGTGGTAAATCGCCCGAGAAATTCGCGCACCACCACTTGCTCGTAAAAAGCGGGATCGACCTGGATGCGCGATCCGGCCCAGACGAGAAAAGGGAGGAGGGAGAGCACGGAGGCGATGCAATATCCGGTAAGGATCGCCCGTTTGGAGGTGTGTTTGGGAGCTATAAAAGCCCAGACGACGAGGCCTCCCAACAAAAAGGCCTGAAAGATGGGGCCTTTGGTCATGGTGGCACCGCTTAAGAGCAAGGTAAGGGCGAGGGTATCGCGCCAGGTCCACTTTTCTTCCCTGGCGAGGCGTTGCCAGATGAGCCAGCCTGCGCCGAAAATAAAAAAAGCGAGGAGCATATCGGTGCGTGCCAGGGTGGCGAGCCGCAGGGAGAGTAGATTGTAGGAAAAAGCTGCGGTGGCGAGAAAGGCGCCGGCCATCCCGGCCAGTTGAAATCCCCCTTTCCAAAGCAGGACCAGGATGGCGGCGGCGGCAAGCAACGAGGGAAGTCGCCAGGCCCAGGGCCAGGAGCCGGTGCCATAATAAAAACCGGCGGAAAACCAGGAGGCAAGCGGCGGTTTGGTGGCGATTTGTTGTCGCGGAGTTTTTTGATACCACCAGGCGTTTTGCCCGACCATTTCGTAGGAGGCATAGGAGTGGCGGGCCTGATCGTAGTTATCCAGATGCCAGGGCAGGTTGCGCGTCATCCAAAATGTGAGGATGAGGGCAAACCAACCGAGGATCCATCCTTTGAGCGCGAGTCTGCTCATGCCAGCACCTCGTAAATGGCATCGGCAGCTTTATTGGCGGCACCCCGTTCGCCGAGCAGGGCGATCACCTGGGCGAGATCGGCCTGGAAAGTGGCGCGACGCGCGGGATCGGTGAGCAAAGGATCGAGGGCGGCGGCGATGCCAGGTGGGCGGGCATTTCCCTGGACAAATTCGGGGACGACCTCGCGTCTGGCCAGGATGTTTACCATGCCCAGGTAAGGAACGCGAATGACGCGCCGCCCCACTTCGTAGGTGAGGGGGGAGACTTTGTAGAGCAAGACATAGGGCAGACCGAAAAAGGCGGCTTCGAGGGTGGCGGTGCCCGAGGCGATCATGCCGGTGCCGCAGGTTTGCATCAGGGTATGGGCGGTGCCGAGTTGCACTTCGCATTCGGGGAGAGGGGCGGTGATCTCGCGGATGAGTTGCTCGATGCGCGGGCTGGGGGCGGGAATGACGAAGCGCAGATCGGGGTGTGTTTCCCGCAGGAGAAGGGCGGTCTCCAGCATGATGGGGAGGATTTTCCTAACTTCGCGTTCCCGGCTGCCGGGGAAAAGTCCCAGGGAAAAAAGATCGCGTTGAGGGTGGGACTGTGGCTGGGGCAGGGGCTGGGGCAATCGTTTTTTCTCCAGCTCATCGAGCATGGGATGACCGGCAAAGACCGTGCGGAGACCGCTTTTTTCGTAGAGTTCCTTTTCGAAGGGAAAGAGGCAGATCATGAGATCGAGCCATTGGGCCATTTTCGGGATGCGCCCCTGGTTCCAGGCCCAGACCTGGGGGCTGATGTAATAGAGAATTTTCAGGGTTGGCAGGCGCGTTCGGAGGGCTTTGGCCAGTCGCAGGTTAAAGCCTGGATAATCGATAAGCACGACGGCTGCGGGCTGGAGATGCTTTATTTCGGCTAACATGCGATGGAATTCGCGGCGAAAGTAAGCGTAATTTTTCAGCACTTCCCAGAGACCGACCACGGCGTGGCTGGTCCATTCGAGGAATGGGCCGCTGGCGAGAGCCTGCATGGCGGGACCGCCTGCGCCGGAAAACTGCACCCCGGGCACGCGCTGACGCAGTGCCTGCATGAGGGAGGCTCCGTGGGCATCGCCGCTGAGTTCGCCAGCTACGAGGTAGAGGTGCATGGTTTTGTCCACGGATTTTCACAGATTGGAGCAGGTTGGAAAAACAGATTTAATGGTCTCCTAATCGTTGGTGGGAATCTGTGATGGATGTGGATGATTATTCCGGCAGAGTATCACCGAAGGGGGAGGCTTCGATGATTTCGGTGATGCGGATGGCGAGTTCCAGGGCGGCGGCGGCCTGGTTGCCCGAGACGCGAGGTTGTATGCCTTGTTGCGCACAGGTGAGAAAACTTTGAAGCTGCCGGGTGAGGGCATCTTCGCGTTCGATGGGGACCACTTCGCGGACGATTTGGAGGCCGTCCTTGCGATAAATTTCCCCCGATTGTTCGCCGTAATCGAGCGAGAGGTAGGCATCTTCCTGGAAGACCCGCAGTTTTCTCATTTTCTCGGGACTGATGCGGCTGGCTGTGACGTTGGCGACCGACCCGTTTTCAAAACGGATGCGAGCATTGGCGATGTCTTCGCTCTTGCTCAGGACTGGGATGCCGACTGCATCGACAGATTTGATGGGAGATTTAATGAGGTGTAAAATGACCTCCAAATCGTGGATCATGAGATCGAGAACGACGCCGATTTCCACGCTGCGATGGGGGTAGGGCGAGAGGCGGTGCGCCTCGATGAAACGGGGATGGTTGAGATGTTTTTCGAGCATGGCCATCACCGGATTGAAGCGTTCGACGTGGCCGACTTGGAGAATAAGGAGTTTTTCCCGGGCGAGAGCGACTAATTTTTGTGCTTCCTCGGTGGTCTCGGTGATGGGTTTTTCGATGAGAAGATGGATGCCCCGTTCGAGCAGGTAAGCGGCGGTGTCGTAATGAAAAGGGGTGGGGGTAGCCACGGATGCGCAATCGACGAGGGTGGCAAATTCTTCGAGGCTGGCGACGGCGCGGGTGCCGTATTGCGTGGCGACGGCCTGGGCGTTTTCAAAGTTGGTGTCGAAGATGGCGGTAAAGTCGGTCTCCCCCGCCGCGGCGAGTTCGGAGTAAATCCGGGAGTGAAATTTACCGATGTGGCCAACACCAACGATGCCGGAGCGGATTTTAGTCATGAATTGGAAGAGGAAATTTTCGAAGAGTGGAAAGAGGAAGGCAGAATTTTTCTGTCTCTGCCTTCCCAGTTGCATCCTGGGAGGAAATGCGAGTTGTTATTCCATCACGTAAAGATCACTGAGAGGCATGGTGAGGCCAATGCTTTCGAGATGGATGAGGCCTTCGGGAGCGCCATCGGCGACCTGCCAGTTGCGATCTCGGCGGTAAAGCCAGGCGCGCATCTCGGTGGGTTCCTGATGAATGACGAGATATTCTTCGAGGCTATCGATTTGTTGATAGGCGAAAAGTTTTTCGACGTGATCCGATTTATAATCGCTCATTACTTCGACGATTATTTTGGGGCGTTCCTTGTAATGCGACTTCGTATCGGAAGGATCGCAGACGACCATGGCGTCGGGATAGTAAAAAAGATCGGTCCGATTGAGTTGGAGATGCACTTTCATGTCGCCTTTGAAGACGCGACATTTTTTCCCGCGCAGATGGGCGAGAAGGGTTGCGGCCAGGTTTAATGCCACGATTTCGTGTTTTTCGGAGGCGCCAGCCATGGCATAGACCTGCCCGTCCACATAGTCGTGGCGTTCTTCGGCTTCCTCCTCGCCTTCGAGGTATTCCAAAACGGTGAGAAAGTCGGTTTTAAGGGCGAGATTTCCATTCATGAGTAAGATTTTAAAGCCAAAGGTGGCAACTTACAATGCGCAAAACGCGCTTCGTCAGGGGATGGATTACAAAGCTGACACAGGGCGTGAGTCGCCCAAATTTTACAGGCCGTGAAGGGAGATTTTGCGGGAGGCGGCTTCGGCGAGGAGTTGGGAGCGTTCGAGGAGGAGGGTTTTGCCGGCTTCGACGCCGATGGCGAGGATGCCTGCGGTGTGCGCGGTTTCCAGAGTTTGCCGGCCAATGACTGGCACGTCGAAACGAAAATCCTGTCTGGGTTTGGAGACTTTGACCATGACGGCCTGGCCTTTGCCGAGGAGTCCGCCGCGTTGCATGGCGTCGTTGGTTCCCTCGAAGGCTTCGACGGCGAGGATGGTGCCGTTGCGCACGACCACGGTCTGGCCGATGTCGAGGCGACTGGTTTCCTTGGCGATGCGGAATCCATAAGCGAGGTCATCGAGGGTGCGTTTTTTGAGTTTTGGACCGGCGATAATGCCCATGGGAGCGAGCGATTCCTCGAGAAAAGTGGTGGCTGGGAGGAGGGTGACGCCCGATTTGGCAAGTTCATCGGCGATCCCGCCAAAAAGAGTCTCGGCATTGCGTTCCTTGAGGCGTCCGAGGAGAAGAAGAGCTTTAAAATCTGGGCGCAGGTCGAAAAGATTTTTCGGTGCGATCTGTCCCGCCATGATTACATTGCGCACGTCGGATTGCTCGAAATAGGCGATTAATTTTCCCAGTTGGCCGACGCGCATCCAAGCGATGTGATCGACGAGGGAGGCGAGTTCGGGACGGGTCTCGTTCTCGAAGGCGGCCACAATAATGCGTTGCACGCCCGCTGCACGGGCGCGCTGCGCGAGTTCGATGGGATAGACGCCATTGCCGGCGATGATGCCAAGGGAAGAAATCACCTCGAAGTGTTTACCGGGCTGGAACGCGCTGTGTCGAGTCTGCTGTTTGGCGGTTTGAAACGGCGGTGACGTTTTTAAGGAAATTTAACACCGCATAACGGCTGATTTGTCCGCCTGGACCATTGAAATTATAATCGAAGGCATGAGTGGCCCACGGAAATTCCAAGTAAAGATAACGCGCCTGCTTGCGTTGCAGGACCGCGGCAAGACGGCGGCTTTGGCGCACCCAGACGAGTTCATCCCGGGCACCGTGCAGGAGCAGGGTGGGGGGAGAGTTGGGTTGGACTAATAAAATGCCCGAGCCGCTATCATAGTTGGCCCTGGCATTTAGCGGGGTGCCACCGGTGTATTGAGTGACGAGTTGGAGTGAATTTAAAATATCCCTGGGATCCGCATAGCGATAGGCAAAATGCAAGTCGGCCGGAGCATAGAAGGAAATGCAACCGCGAATGGCGGGATTACCACTGCCGTAAGCGACAGCCTGGGCGATTTGTCCTCCGGCGGAGCGTCCTAACACTACGAAGCGTTCGGGATCGATCCCCAGCCTGGCATGATGGGTTTGCAGATAGCGGATGGCGTCGAGCACATCTGTGCGTTGTGCCGGCCATGTCCAGCGTGGAGCCAGCCGGTATTCCAACGCAGCCACGGCAAAGCCATGCAAGGTTAGCCAGGTGTTCATGGTGAGGAATTCCTGCGGCGAACCAGTGGACCAGCCGCCGGTATGCAATAGGATCACACAAGGAGCAGGAGTGTCTGTCGTCGATCTTTGGAAAAAAAGTGAGAGTGCGGTATCCCCGTGAACGGCGTAAGCCAATTTTTCGGGAACGACGTTGGGAACTTTCGTGCCCAGCCAGAGTTTTTTGAGTTCGAGAGCCTTTTCATCGAGCGAGTCTCCGGGGAAAACCCTTTCCACTTCCTGGGTGACTATTTTTGCCAAGTGCCAGGCTTGGAACACCGGTTGCAGAAAAAGGAATGCGCTGCCAAGGAAAACACCCGTAATCAACCAATCGCTGGTTTTTTTATTTTTCCAGAACACAGCCAGAGCCAGGCTGATACCAGCCAGCCAATGTCCGTATTCCGTGGCTCCCACGGTGAGTTGAAACAAAAAAAGGGTTTGGGCTGGTATAAAAATCAAGCCAGACCAGGCAACGAGACTGCAAGCCGCCAGAATCCTTAGAATGACGGGGATTCGAGCGCGCATTCCGTGGGATGGGAAAATGCGTCTAATCTCCTGGACGGCTGGAATCGGATGCTCCTAATTTGCGCATAACCACCTGCGGGTGGAGTTTTACGAAGCGCTAAACTAGCGAACGGCGAGAAGTTCCACTTCAAAAATCAAGGTTTCGTCGGGCCCAATGTCACCACCTGCACCGCGTGAGCCGTAAGCTAATTCGGAGGGAATGAAAAATTCATACTTTGAGCCTTCGGTCATTAGTTGCACGCCTTCGGTCCAGCCGCGAATCACTTGATTCAAACCAAACTCGATTGGTTCGCGGCGTTTGTAGGAGCTATCGAATTCGGTGCCATCGAGCAGGGTGCCACGGTAATGCACTTTGACGGTGTCGGTGGCTTTGGGTTTTTTACCGGTGCCTTCGGTATGAACCTTGTATTGCAGGCCGGTGGGAGTGGTGGTGATGCCTTCTTTTTTGCCGTTTTCGGCGAGAAATGCCTTGCCAGTTTCGAGTGCGGAATGTGCCATAATGAGAGAGATCGTGCGGAATGGATTTAAAAATTAAAGAATTTAGGAGTGATGGGATGTAGATTGTTTGATTGGAATTTTAAACGCAGAAATGGACCGACGAAAAGC
>JBBRFA010000112.1:0-10368 GCA_038225185.1 Chthoniobacterales bacterium | reverse complement strand
AGCACGCTCGACCTCAATTTCCGCTTCGATCTCACGGCATACATCATCGGCGACGGCTTCACTGCAGGTGTGGCCGTGGTGAACGTGGTGCCCGAGCCTAGCGTCATCTTTCTTTTAAATAATGGATGGCTGCGTGCCCGGTGTCTTTCGCCGCCGTTCCTGAAGCTCTACTTCCCGGCGTAATCGGCGGAGCGGTAGAGATCGGCATAGACGCCGTTGAGGGCGAGCAATTCGGGACCAGTGCCCTGCTCGGCAATGAGACCGTTTTTCAAAACCACGATGCGATCCACTCCGTGAATGGTGGAAAGACGATGCGTCACAATCAAAGTGGTGCGTCCCTGCATGAGTTCGTAAATGGTCTCCATAATGGCGTGTTCGGTGCCTGGATCGAGCGCGGAGGTGGGTTCATCCAATAAAAGCAGGGGCGAATCCTTTAAAAATGCACGGGCAATGCCGATGCGTTGACGCTGGCCCACGGAGAGATGACCGCCGCGTTCGCCGACCTGACTGCCGTAGCCCTCGGGGAGTTGCGAGATAAAGTCGTGGGCCTGGGCGCGTCTGGCTGCCTGGATGATTTCCTCGTCGCTGGCGTCGGAGCGTCCGTAAGCGATGTTTTCCCGGATGGTCGTGGAAAAGAGCAGGGTATCCTGCAAAACGATGCTGATCTGGGAGCGGATGGATTTTTTGGTGAAATCGCGGATGTTACGTCCGTTGAGGCGCATGATGCCGGCGTCGGGATCGTAAAAACGCGGCACAAGGCTTAGGAGCGTGCTTTTGCCTGCCCCGGTGCCACCGACGAAGGCCACGGTTTCCCCGGCGCGAATGGTGATGTCGATTCCCTTTAAAATGAGACGCGCGGGATCGTAGCCAAACTCGATTTTTTCGAAGTCTAGTCGTTCGATTTTTCCTGTCCAGACCTCGGCGTGGGGGGCATCGCTCACTTCGTCGGGGCGGTCGAGGATTTCGAAGCAGCGCCTGGCACCGGCGGTGGCACCTTCCAATGCCCAGAAGGTGTAGGTGAGGTCCTCGATGGGTTTATAAAGCATCACAAGGTAGGCGGCAAAAACGGTTAGCTCGCCCAGGCCCAGGGTGCCTTCGACGACGTGGCGAAACCCGATCCAATACATGCCAGCAGTGCCGGCGGCCATTAAAGTGCCGACGATGAGGGCGCTCACCATGTTGGTTTTGGTGAAGCGCATGTGAGCTTCGAGGCTGCGGGCGGCGCGGGTGCGGAACTGGCCCACCTCCCAGTCTTCGCGTCCGAAGGCGTGGACCATTTTTATGGAGGAAAGCCCTTCCTGAACGACGGCCAGCACGTCGCTGTCGGATTCCTGGATGATGGTGGACTGCTCCCGCACCTGGGCACCGTAGTAGCGGATGGCGAGAGCGATAAAAGGCAGGATGCCCAGGGAGATGAGGGTAAGTTTCCAATCGATGCGCACCATGATGACGAAGGTGCCGATGAGCATCAGGCCGGAGGAAAAAATATTGGTAAAGCCTTTATTATAAATGGTTTGGATGGCTTGAGAATCGTAGGCGACGCGAAAACTGGAGTCGCTGCTGCGCCTGGCGTCGTGGTATTTGAGCGGCAATGCCTGGAGGTAGGCATACAGCTCGGTCCGAAGGCGGAGCAGCCCATCGAGGCCGACTTTGACGAAGATGTAATTGGTGGCGAGTCCGACGAGACCGCTTACGAGATGGACGGCGATCATGGTGCCGCAAAGCAGAAGAATGATTCCCATTTTGTCGAGGTTGGGCAGCCAGTCGAGGGAGACTTTTTCGAGGATGACCCCATCGATGAGAGCGCCGAGAGGCCAGGGTTTGGCCAGGCTAAGGGCGATGCCGACCACGGTGAGGGCAAGAGCGACGAGAGTTTGCGAGATAAACGGGCGAAAATAAGCGAACGTGCGGCGATAAATGGACATCGGATAAAGTGGGTCGGAGTGACGCGGAACGCGTGTTGCTTATTCATCCAGAACGGGTTTAAAAGTCAAAGCAAACCCTTGGATGGGCTGGCGAATGGCGGGGAAAAGGCTGGATTGCGGAAAAAAAGTAATTTTCCCTGTATCCAAAAACTGCTTGCACCGTAGAGTTTGTGCAGGTATTAAGGTGTCCCGTTTTTTCGGAAATGGGTTGGTAGCTCAACGGTAGAGCAGTGCCCTTTTAAGGCATTGGTTGAGGGTTCAAATCCCTCCCAACCCACTTTTTTTGGTAAGATCTGATTTTCTTTCCAGATTTCGCCCAGCTTGCGTTCTGCTCGTTATAGGTTATCCGTGGCGACGCGAATTTTTTATGGGCAACGAAGAACTCAAAACCCTCCTGGCACAACCTCACCTCGCGAATTGGCGCATTCGCCTGGCCACTTGGGTGGAATCGCAAGTCATCCAGAATTTTATCGTCGCCATCATCCTGCTCAATGCAGTGATTCTCGGGCTGGAAACCAATCCAGCGATCATGGCTTCCCATGGCGTGTGGCTTCTTGCTCTCGACAAGCTTTGCCTGGGAATTTTCATCGTGGAACTGGCCGTTAAACTCGTCGCTTTCCGCAGCTTTTTCTGGCGCAGCGGCTGGAATTTATTCGATCTCGCTGTGATACTCATTGCCGTCGCCCCAGGTGCCGGGCCGTGGGCGGTGTTACGTTCCCTGCGCGTTCTGCGGGTGCTGCGTTTGCTCACCATGATCCCGTCATTGCGCAAGGTCGTGGCAGCGTTTCTCCATGCCATTCCGGGTTTGCTGGGGGTGATGGCGGTGATGGCGATTTTTTTCTATACCGCAGCGGTCTTAAGCACAAAATTATTTGGAGGCAGTTTCCCCAATTGGTTTGGCAACATTGGAAAAAGTCTCTACAGCCTGTTTCAAATAATGACCCTGGAAAGCTGGTCGATGGGCATCGTGCGTCCGGTGATGGAGACGTATCCTTATGCCTGGGCTTTTTTTGTGCCGTTTATCATTATCGCCACGTTTACGATTCTCAATTTATTCATCGGCATCATTGTTTCGACGATGCAGGAACTAGCCTTAAGACCACCTCCCGGCAATGCGGATCCCAAAATATACGAGGTGTTGACCCGCATGGAGGAGGATTTGCGGGTGTTGCGCGAGAAAGTTGGAAAAATTTAAGGAACGATCCAGGGGATTTGTCATTCAAGAAATGTGAGGATTTCCTCGTAATTTGAAAACTCGTTGCGAAAAAAACCAATCCGCCATTCCCTGATGGATGGGGCCGGGAGGCATTTGCAGCTTGTGACCAACCCCGAAAATAGCCGGATGTGTTGGAGGGAGATTTTATTTGTTTTGATTTGAACAAGAACGGGTTGCGATTACTCTTACTCTTGTGAAATTGCACCGATCTTCCTCCATTCCAAGGATTTTCGTTGTTCTTCTAGCTTTCGTTGCCTGGAGTCAGGCCTCGAACCATTGTTTGTTAGCCAACTTTGCTCGTTCCGCCGCAGCGTCCACTTGCTGCGAAGAGACCCAGGCCTCCTGCGCCGATGCGCAGATGATCTGCTGTCAGGTTCTGCAGACCGTCTTACAAAGCAAAATTCAAGTGCCCACCGCCGATTGGGAATTTGCATTAGCCTTTCTAAGTTTGCTTTCCGACGAATTTCTTCCGCTTGCGAGTGAGGAATCCCGCAGCCAGATTCGCATTGGCGATCCGCCCTGTGTCTCCTCCCCTTTCCTCGTCGATCTTGAGCGCAGCCATCCGGCCATCGCTCCTCCTTTGTTAGCTTAAGCTGATCTGGCAGCCCGCTCGCCTCTGCGAGAATGGTGGCTCCCGATATCCTGGCTCTCTTCCCGATTTCACCGGTCCTCGGCGTCCTGCTTGGCACGCCCTGGCCGGACCTCCCTCTCGGAAGAAAAATTTCGTCAACCGCCCCACGCTATCGCAGGGGGAACATCGGTTGAATCGACAAAAACAACCTTCATTGATTAGAAAGGAAAAAACACATCATGCGCAAATTTATCATCATTCTCGCGGTTACTTTTGTTTCTGCGACAACGAGCCTGATTGCTGAGACATCGTCTCTGGCCGATTGTTGTGAGGCCAACGCATCCTGCTGCACCTCCACGGCAGCCTGCTGCCAGTAATCACGACCTCACTTAGTGTTAAAAAAAGAAGGAGCCGCGGCATTCCCGCGACTCCTTTCTTTTTTTGCGGAAGAATCGGCTTACTCTTCGTAAGCCCTGGCGACGAGGGTGGCGTTGTGTCCTCCGAAACCAAAGCTGTTGTTGACTGCGATGCGCACTTTTTTCTCGCGGGCGACATGCGGCACGTAATCGAGGTCGCACAGGGGGTCGGGGTTGTCGAGGTTGATCGTGGGAGGCACCACGCCATCGCGAATGGCCAGCACGCAGACCGCCATCTCGGCGGATCCAGCGGCTCCCAGCATGTGGCCGGTCATGGATTTGGTGCTGCTAATGGCCAGTTTACCGCCTTTTGCGGCGACTCCGAAAGCGAGTTTGATTGCCTGTGTCTCGGCGATATCGCCCAGGCCGGTGCTGGTGGCATGGGCATTGATGTAATCGACGTCCCCGGGGTTCACACCCGCGTGTTTGAGGGCGAGAGACATGCAACGAGCCACCGACGATCCGTCCGGGCGCGGACTGCTCATGTGATAAGCATCGGAGGTGACTCCGTAACCGGCGAGTTCGCAATAAATCCGGGCGCCGCGCGCTTTGGCGGTCTCCAATTCTTCTAAAATCAGCACGCCGGCACCTTCGCTCAAGACGAAGCCATCGCGATCCCGATCAAAGGGTCGGCTGGCTTTTTCGGGAGCGTCGTTGCGACTGCTCATGGCTTTCATGTTACCGAATCCTGCGATGCCGAGCGGAATACAGGCGGCTTCGCTGCCCCCGGCGATGAATCCGTCGGCGTCCCCAAATTTAATGATTCGCCAGGCTTCGCCCAAAGCGTTATTTGCTGTGGCACAAGCACTTACAACACTCAGATTGGGTCCTTGGAAACCGAATTCCATGGAAATAACGCCGCTGGCCATGTTGGAGATCATCATGGGAATCATGAAGGGACTCACCCGGCTGGGGCTTTTTAGGATGAGATTGGTGTGTTGTTCTTCGAGGGTTTTAAGGCCGCCGATACCGCTGCCAACGATCACGCCGTAGCGGGTAACATCGACTTTTTCGAGGTCGATACCGCTATCGGCGACTGCCATTTTACTTGCGGCCATGCCAAGCTGGGTAAAGCGGTCGGCGCGCCGGGAGTCTTTGGGATTTTTAAAAAACGGCGCGGGATCGAAATCTTTGACTTCGCCGGCGATTTTGCAACCGTAATTGGTGGTATCGAAGGCTTGGATGTGTCCCACGCCACTGCGACTGTTTTTAAGGCTGTCCCAAAAGGTTTCGATGGTGCTGCCGACGGGAGAAACGATTCCGATGCCGGTGATGACGACTCTGCGATTGTAACTGCTCATGTTTTTAATGGGTGAAAAGAGGTGGAATAATCCACAGATTTCACAGATTAAGAAGGGGAACTATTTTCTAATAAAATCTGTGAAAATCTGTGCGATTTGTGCCTAAATAATAAGATTTAGCGAGTGCCCATGCCGACGTTTTGGACAGTTTGGAAAAGTTTACCCTCGGTTTTAATGGAAGGCGCGATGATGATTTCGGTTTCCTGGAATTCGCGGATGCTGGCCGCGCCGACGTTGCCCATGCATGTGGTGATGGCGCCGACAAGGTTTTGCGAGCCATCATCGACTTCGGCGGGTCCAAAGAGGATTTGTTTAAGAGAACCGGTGGTGCCTACTTTAATGCGGGTGCCTCGTGGCAGGTTGGCGTGCGGAGTGGCCATGCCCCAGTGGTTGCCTTTGCCGGGTGCTTCCTCAGCCCTGGCGAAAGCGCTGCCGACCATGACGGCGTCGGATCCACAGGCGAGTGCCTTGCAGACGTCGCCGCCTTTGCTCATGCCGCCATCGGTGATGATTGGAACGTAACGTCCGGTTTGTTTGAAATACTGGTCGCGAGCAGCCGCACAATCGACGGTGGCAGTGACCTGTGGCACGCCAAGGCCGAGAACTCCGCGCGAAGTGCAGGCGGCACCGGGTCCGACGCCGATGAGGACGCCTGCGACACCGGTTTGCATGATTTCAAGGGTGACATCGTAGCCGACGGTGTTGCCAATGATGACGGGGATTTTGAGACCGGAGATGAATTTGGCGAGTTCGAGCGATTGATACTCGGTGGAAATATGGCGGACGGTGGAGACGGTGCTTTGCACGACGAAAAGATCGGCCCCGGCTTCCTGGGCGATGGCGGCGTAGCGATCCGCTTTTTGAGGGATGGAACTGACGGCGGCATAGACTCCGGCAGCTTTGATTTCCTGCACGCGGCGGGCGATGAGTTCTTCGCGGACGGGTTCGAGGTAAATTTTTTGGAGCAGAGCGGTGACGTGATCTTTATCGGCTTCGACGACTTGCCGGAGCACATCGTCGGGATTTTCGTAGCGGGTTTGAACGCCTTCGAGATTGAGAACTGCGAGACCTCCGAGTTTGCCCATGGCAATGGCAAAACGCACATCGACGACGCCGTCCATCGCACTGGCGAGGATGGGAATGCCGAGTCGGAGGGGTTCCCCCGAAGCGTGTGGCACTTTGAAAGTGATATCGACTTCGTTGGGATTGATGGTGATGGCACCGGGGACGAGAGCGATCTCGTCAAATCCATAAGTGACCCGTGCTTTGCGATTACGTCCGATCCACATGCCCATAAGGTTTTGATTGGTAAGAGTTTAAAGTTGGTTTTGGTTAAGTTTGATTGCGTTCGTTGAGACTGCCACATTTCGGGCATTGCGGCAGGGGAATGCCGGTTTTATCCTCAAAGGGGAAAGCGCAAATTATACATTGCAGCCTGTAACGCAAGACTTCGCTTTCTCTTCTTTTGCGGAGCCAGGCCGCCCAGAGCAGCAGGGAGCCGATGAATGCGAGTCCGAAAACGACATAAACGATTAAAATCGCCGGGAGCGACAACTGGATCATGGCGTGGATTTTTTCCAGGTGTCGGCCCCCCAATGAATATCGACCCAGCCGATGGCACGTCCGGCAGGGAAGTTGGCCCGCGCCAGCCAGGTGCGCGCGGCGGTGTCGAGAGCAGCCAGGCCGGAAGATTTTTCGAGGAAAATAAAGGCGGTGTCGGGTGCCGTAATAACCAGAAACCGGGTGGGTGCGGGTGAATCTGTCGTTATAATCGGCGGAATGAGTGGCTCCGAGAAAGTGAGAGGAAGTGCGGGCGAAAGGCGCACCTGGGTGGGTGGCGCAGGATGCAACCGGGGTTTGGTGGCAGTCGAATGGCCTAAATCAGGCACTTGGCCAGGCGGAAAAAAAAGAGGGCGTTCGCCAGTTTTTTTCCCAAAATCGACTGGCAAAGGCGTGGGAAGATTTTTTTCGAAGCTGGGTCGGTAACGCAGCGTAAGCAATACCTGCGGAGGTTGCGCCGGTATGGAATGCAAAGCGATGGCCGCCGGGTCGTTAAGCTCGATCCATCGGAGAAAATCGCGATCCGCCTCACGCGAAGAGTCCAAAATGGTGAGCCGGGGATTGCTGATCGGTGGTCGGGGATTGACCGGCGCGATGGTTTGCACCAGATAAAATACGATCCCATGCACGAAAATAGCCACCAGGATCATGGCGGACAGCATTCCATCGGTGCCTCGCAACCGTGGTGATGTAAAAATGGGGCGCCACTTCATGCCATCCCTATTGGTCCGTTGCAGCAGGTTTGCCTGCCAAAACCACCCGATACCCCTCGGCTAAGGCAAGATTGGTGATCGCCATAATCCGCTCATAAGGAACGGTGCGATCCGCTTTTAAGATCAGGGAGGGCGATTGACTGTCTTTATTTTTGAGCATTGCCTGTAATTGCTCCTCGCTGACCAGTTGATCTTGGAAAAAAATTCTTGGCTGCGGATGTCCCACGATGCTGATGATTTTTGAGCGGAGACTCGGTTCCACCGCATAGCTTGAGGCGGGCGGATCGACGGTAATCCCCGGCTGGGTGACAAACGTCGTGGTGAGCAGGAAGAAAATCAGGATGACGAACAACAAATCCAGCAAGGGAAGGACCTGGAAAAGCAAAGGCGACGTTCGATGATTCCGAGTGAGACGCATACTGGAAGGCTGACAGAACCAAGGAGTTAGCGGGTCAGTTTTTTGTTTTGTTCCTCGAAACTGATGATATCGCCGCGTTCCTTGGCTTGATCGGAAAGCAACTGCACCATTTCGATACCGGCGCGTTCCATATCGCGCAGGAGTCGATCCACGCGGGCCGAAAGATATTGATGAGCGACAAAAGTTGGAATGGCCACCGCGATTCCGGCGGCTGTGGTGATGAGGCATTGATAAATCGCCCCCGAAATATCGATTGCCGAGGTGTAGCCGCTATTGGCCGAGAGAGTGGCAAAGGCGCTCATCAAACCGGTGACAGTCCCTAAAAAACCGATCATGGGAGCAATAAATGCGATGGTGGCGAGGGCGGGGAGATTTTTTTCCAAGGCAGGCACTTCGAGCTGGCCGGCTTCTTGAACGATGTCTTTGAGTTCGGCGCGTGGGCTGTCATGCCTCAGGATGGCGGCATGAAGGACGCGGGCGACAGGCACATGGGTGACGGCGCATTCGTGACGTGCTTCGGCGAAATTTTTACGCCGGATGAGATTGGCGAGACCGTTGAGAAACTCGGAGACTTCGATAAAAGAGCGATGATAGTGAAAAAAACGCTCCAGAAAAATTCCGGTGGCCAAAATGCTGCAGGTTACGATCACCCACATTAGCACCCCGCCTTTTTGCATTAATTCGATCATAAAGCATTAATGTAATTCAAAGTGAGATTCGGGGAAAGAAAAAAGGCACCGACTTGTGATCGGTGCCTTTTTAAGAGGATTAGAAGGAGATATTACAAAGGATTTAGAATATTCTGTCCTGTCACAAGCCAATCCGGAACACCGCCAGAACCAGCTTCGAAAGTAAAAAGATTTAAACCTTTTTTTGCTGTTTCATCACGAGGAACAAATGGAGCAGCAGGGGTGCTACGGTTAGTTGTAATTACAGCACCAGATTGATCAATCCGGATCACAACAGCTTTATTACCTTCCCACACGCCGCCTCTTGCGGTCTTGGAAATCACATAAGTTGGTGCGGTTACGCTCGGTCCGCCTGTAAAACCGTCTGCAATTAAAGGCCATGCACCAGTGAGCGAATCGTTTAAACCTGGAATATAAGCAAAATGATTTTCACCGACTGCGAGTTTATTGGCAGCAGATACGTTTTCATCTGGAAAGGTTGGGGTATATCCAGAGTTTTTAACGTAGAAAATACGTTCATTAGGGACATATTGCGGGATCAAATTAGCTAGAGCTTGATTGGCATTGGCTACTGGAGTAAGTCCACCAGCATCTTCGTTTGCAAGTTTTGGGAAAGAACCTTCGTGGTCGCCTGCGAATAATTTAAGGGCGAGACCAATTTGTTTGGCATTGGCCAAAACTTTAGTTTGTTCCGCATTGACCTGCACTTTCTGGAATACAGGCAGAGCAATACCGGCAAGAATGCCGATAATAGTGATAACGACGAGCAATTCAACGAGTGTGAATGCGTTTCTGGAGAGAGTTTTTTTCATTTGTTTGTTTAGTGATTAATTTGACTTACAAATCAAATGATAATGTTGGCCTTCTGGAAGTCAAAAAAAATTATGGAGATTATTTTTAAAACTTCGCTAATTTGACTTTGACAATCTCTTCCGACCTCCGATACTCCATATCCCGACAATATCCCAAGTTATGAGCACTTTTTCTGCAAAAGCCAACGAAGTTACCCGCAATTGGTGGGTGATCGACGCCAAGGACCAGGTTCTCGGCCACGTCGCCGAACGTGCCGCCACCCTCCTTCGTGGCAAACACAAGACTATTTTCACGCCACACGTGGACACCGGCGATTTCGTCGTCGTGATCAATGCCAAACAAGTAAAAGTGCTTGGTAAAAAAGATGTTGCAAAAGAATACATGAGCTTCTCCGGCTTCGTCGGCGGCCATAAAAGCGAAACTTTCAAAGCCCGCCGCGAACGTCACCCCGAACTCCTCATTGAACGTGCCGTCCGTGGCATGATCCCCCACAATCGTCTTGGACGCTCCATTTACACCAAATTGAAAGTGTATGCCGGTCAAGAGCATCCCCATGAAGCGCAAAACCCCGCATCAGTCACCCTTTCTTAAGTTAACAATCACTTTATGATCCAAGAATTCACCGCCACTGGACGCCGCAAAACCGCTGTCGCTCGCATTCGACTTGTCGCCGGCAACGGAAAAATTGAAGTCAACGGCAAATCTTTCGAAGAATATTTCCCGACTCTCAATCTGCAAAACGTGAT
>JBBRFA010000111.1:0-10489 GCA_038225185.1 Chthoniobacterales bacterium | reverse complement strand
ACGTCAGGAACGGATCACGGCTGGGCAAATTGCATGTTAGCCTTGGGAGGCAACCTCGGGGGCGAGAAAACTAAAAGTGGACCGATTATCACACAATGGCCTGGGTTGACCAGGGAGCAGTTGCATCAGGGGCGGGATCTTCTGCACACGACCGATTTTCGGGATGTGTTAGGCGAGGTGGTGGCATCGCATTTGGGAAACAGCCGGTTAAAAACCGTCTTGCCGGGCCATGTTTTCAAACCGGCGGGTTTGGTTTGATAAATCTATCTTGATCAGGGTTTGTTACCACGTGCCAAGCGTTTCCTGCGAAAGATAGTGACAAAGCTGCTTAAGGCCAGCAATAAACCAGCAGTGGAGGGCTCTGGAACAACCGAGAAGACAGCTACACGCTCGTTAGTCGCTGAGTTGCCATCACCTTCGTAAGCTACGATAAGCAAGTTTTGTCCGTTCGGACTGTCGGCAGCGGACACGAAGAGCATGCCCTCGGGGCGAAGTGGAATGGAACCGGTTGCGATGCGGATGTAATCCACAAAGCTCGGCGATTCAGGATTGGTAATGTCGAACATGAATATGCCGGCTTGCCGCTCCATGCTAATAAAGGCGAAGGTTTTGCCGTCGAAACTTCCCAGTGCAAGCCCCTCTGGCTCCGGACCTTTATCGTCGCTCCGGCTATCGACCCAGCTTAATGGATCGAAATCTCGGATATAAGTTTCGAAAAACGAACCGGAATCATACGTCTTCACCAGCCCTGTTCCGGTATCCTCCCAAATGGTAAAACTCCGCGTCCCAATCATGGTCGGCAAGTCTATCTTGCCATCCGCGTCGGTGTCGCCATCGAGCCGTGAGACTGTTAACCGTCCGAGCTGATCCAGCGCCCGGACTCCTGTCTGGTTCGTTGGGAAGTTCGAGGGTGCGTTAGTATCGATAATTGGGTTCAGGCTACTGTTGCCTGTTATACTACCAAATCGGCTGACATCGCGGTCGTCTCCCCGCGCGTCGCCTTCATTCGCGGTAATTACATACGTTTTTCCTCCAACCGTGTAGGTGGCCACCGTGTCCGGCATGGGTAGACCCGCCACCGTCTGACTGATGGAAATCGCGTTATCTGCGACGCCTAACGAGTTTTGGTCAGTGGCGTCGATCAACTGGTTAATTGTCCCTAGGCTTGATATTTGCGTCCATTTTTCAGTGGTGAGATCAAAAACACCGATAGCGTTATTTTCCTGGAGAGAGACATAAACTTTGTCACCAGAGATCGAAGCGTATTCCGGTTCGATCGCCAGGAAGTTCTGATTTGCCGCTAAAGTAAAATCCGGAACATTTGCAATAAAAGCACCGCTTGTTCCGATGGCTGCAACATTGTGATTACGAATACCGCTAAGCGAGGCACCTGTTCCGAGATTTCCTGCCGAGAAATCACGTGTGACTGGACTGAGTGTAATGAGATTGAGCAGATTGCTACTATTGATCGACGAGACATCTACCACGGAAATTGATCCAGGTGCGTTGGTCGAACTGCTTGAATTAAATTCGCCCTCGTTAACGACTACGATTTTGCTACCATCCGGACTGAAGATCACACTATCTGGATGGAAGCCGACTGCAATACTTCCAAGATTGGTGCCGGTGGCAAGGTCAAAAAAGCCGATGCGTCCCAAGGTTGTTGTGTTAGCTGTAGGGATGAGTGTGGCTACCCCGAAGCCCTTTGCCGTATTTACCGCCACGCTGCTGAGCGAAAGCATGTTGTTGGCGGCTCCGAAGGTGGTCGAAAAATCAATGGGCACCCCAATTTCAGTGGGCGCGGACGGGTTCGAAAGATTGAAAATGTTTAGCCGATGCACATTTGATCCGGAGCTCGTAACAAAAAGACGACCGCTGCCGTTGTCGAATGCGGTGATTTCCCCGGCGCTAAATCCGCCGGGTTGATTCGCTGAAAAATTACTTAAAAGAGTAAATTGTGCACGAGCATTGCTGTAGATAAAACCGGGTAAAAGGGCTAGGATGGCTGCGGTAATAATTTTTTTCATGTAAATTAGATGGTTGATACTGATGCATCTAATCATTGGCACTGGAGCATGGCCAAGGGGAAAATTGTGACAATTGTGTTACGAAACCTCGTAAACTGGATGAACCCATTTAATGTCGCCCAACGAGGCTGGGACTTGCGCACTACCCGCGGCTTAGTTTGCGGAGCTGCTCGACGCGTTCCCAGGCGGTGCCGGAGGCGATGATTTCCCAGGCTTGATTGACCCCGGACTGCAAATCGGGTGCGAGACCGGCGATGTAGAAGGCGGCACCGGCATTGAGCGAGACGATTTCGCGCAAAGAATCGAGATTTTCGCCGCCGCGCAACAACTCCTCCAGCATGCGCGCATTGCCGCGGGCGTCCTGTCCCCGCATGGAGTGCAGATCGCGCTCCTCGCGCGGATGGCTCTCGATGGTGAGGCGGCGCAGGGTGCCGTTTTCCAAAGCAATCACCTGCGTGGGTCCGAGGTTGGAAATTTCATCCATGCCCCGTCCGTCGGCGGTGGTGCCGTGAACGACCCAGGCGGCTTTGCGACCAAGTTTTTGGATGACGGCAGCGTAGGTCTCCTGCATTGCGGGAGAAAAAATGCCGACCAACTGGTAGTCGGGCCGGGCGGGGTTGAGCAACGGCCCGAGCAGATTAAACATCGTGGTGTGACCTTCCATGGCAAGCTGACGGCGGACGCGTCCGATGGTTTTAAAAGAGGGATGATAGGTGGGGGCAAAAAGAAAGCCGCACCCGGCGCCGTCGATGCAGCGTTGGAGGGTGGCGGACGTGGTTTCGATCTGGATGCCGAGTGCTTCGAGAACGTCGGCCCCGCCAGATTTGGAGGTGATGGCGCGGTTACCATGTTTGAGCACGTTAGCTCCACCGGCGGCGAGGATGAACATGACGGCGGTGGAAATGTTAAAAAGTTGCAGGCCATCGCCGCCAGTGCCGCAGACATCGATGGTGGGGCGGGCGGGGTCGAGGGCGAGCTGGGGATTGACGGCAAAATCGAGAAAGGCTTCGACGAAACCGGTCAATTCGGAGACAGTCTCGCCACGTTGCCGCAGGGCGTGGAGGAAACGGGCCTTGGCCTGATCATCGACATTGGGCGAAAGCAGGGCGCGGGCGGCGACGGGAATTTCCAGGGGAAGAAGTTCGCGGGTGGTGATGAGGGCGTTGGCGAGTGTGTTATCCAAAATGATGCGAAGATGATCGGGTCAACCTTGTTGCGTAGCAGCGATGATGCCAATGATGAGCAGGATGGCAAGCACGACGAGGGTGATTTTTATCCAGCTAAGGGGATGATGACCGGCGATGCGTCCGGTGTAGCCGTTGATGACGACGACGAAATTTTTGGAGCCGTAAGTGTAGGTGAGCAGCCAGACGGGGACGAGAATGTGTTTGAAGGTTTGCTGATCGAAGGTGGCGCGCACGGAGAGATTGCGCTGGGTGTCGCCGGGGACTTCGCGGGAACAGAGTTGGCGAAGTTTTTGTTCCATGACGGAACGGGCGTGGGTGGCGGCGGCGAAGAGATCGATCTGGTATTGTTCGACGACCCAACCGGAGAGGAAGGCGGCGTTGTAGGGAGCGAGATCGTCGGTGGGGAAGGGTTCGACTTTGGTGAGGAGATCCTGGGGGACGCCGCGGGAGCCGCTGACGAGTTCGTCGTTGAAAAACTGATCAAGTTCGCCCGAGGCTGGGACCCAGCGGACTTTGCGCACCTGTCGGCTTTGGGTGCGTCCATTGGAGTCGCGGTAGCTTTCGCTTTCGAAGTAATAATGGCCGGCTTCGGCGGTCCAGGCGGCATGGGTCTGGGCGTCGAAAGTCCAGTAAGGGAGGTAAGCGCCGTGGAGAGTATCGGTGAGGGCGCGGCTTTTAAGTTTGTTGGGGGCGAACCAGTGGGAGCCATACCATTTGCGGATGGTTTCGCGGACTTTGCTGTCGGGGATTTTAAAAGGGAGCAGACTTTCCGGGCGAATGGGTGCCTGGACTTCGGTGTAAGGAGCGAGGGCGGGCGAACCGCAGAAATCGCAGCGTTGGGCGACGCGTCCGACGGCAAAAACGCTGATCGCCTGGCAGCTCTGGCATTTGACGGTGACCTGGGTGGGAGACCAGCCGCGTTTATCCTGGGGGATTTCGCGCAGCGCGGTGGCCAGATCGTTCTCGACGATTTCGCCGGTGACACTTTCTTCAAATTGCGAGACGGTGCCGCAAAATGGGCAGCGCAATTTCTGGGTGGCGGGTTCCCAAAGAGCTTGGGCACCGCAAGCGGGACAGTTGTGTTTGGGGGCGGCGAGAATCTCGGACACGATGAGGTTGGTTATCCACGATTCCCGGGAAAAGAGCAAACCGAATACGCCCTCAAGTCGGGGGATGGGGCGCGTTTGGACTTGAAAAAATGCGCAATGGACGGCTGAACCTTCTGCCTCGGCTTAACCTTCCGCCTCGGTTTAACCTTCCGCCTCGGCTTAACCTTCCGCCTCGGCTTCGGCGCGTTTAAGGCTTCCGGCCAGGGTGGCGACGCGGGAGCGCATGATTTTTCCGGCTTTAAATTTGACCACGGCGCGCGGTGGGATGTCGTATTTACTGCCGGGTTCGTTGGGGTTGCGTCCCACGCGGGCTTTGGTGAGCCGCACCTCGAAGATGCCAAAATTGCGCAGCTCGACATCGTCGCCGTTGGCGAGAGTTTCGGTGATGAGATTGAGGGTTTTTTGGACGATATCGAAGACTTGATTTTGAACCACACCAGTCTCGTTGCTGATTTTAACCACTATGTCTCTCTTGGTAAGATTGCCCATGGGTGCTCCCTTTTAAATAAAAAATTGAATTTCTCAGTTTACTTTGCCTCCCAAACAAGCGTTCCCGATTCGCCGCCGAAAGCATCTAACATCTGATTCTTTACACAATCAGTGGTTCTTTAGGCAAGGCAACAATTCAACGGAAACACTTTTTTATTTTTTTTTGGAAGAACTTTGGCGAAAAAACGGCTTGGTCCGCAGCCGATAAGTCGCGGGCGCGATTTCGTGAGCCGTCTTAAAGTGCGTCTTGGCAATGAGTTGTAAAAATTCCGGCCCGCGCTCGGAGACGAGTTTCGTGGCCAGTTCGCGAACTGCGGACGACGCTCCGCGGGGCAGACCGCCAAGGCCGAGACGTTTGCCGGCGCGATCCATCCAATCGATAAAAGCGTCGCGGGCCAAAATGGAGGCCGCCGCCACGGCGATATCGGATTCGGCTTTGGTGCGTTGATCGATCTGCAAACGGCTGCCGCGTTCCAGCAAGGCCCGTTCGATAAGGCTGGCATCGGCAAATTGATCGGAAAGTGAGCGCGGACAATCGGGCTGGCGGGTGGCGAGATTCTCAATCACCCGGGCATGACCCCAGGCCAGCAAGCGATTGAGGCTGTCGAATTGATCGTAAAGCTCGTTGTAACGCTGCGGAGCGATGAGGAGGACTTCATAGACCGTTCCTGGCGTTTCGCGAATGATTTTGGCGAGCTTGCGAATGCTGGCATCGGAGGTGATGCGTTTGCTATCCTGGATGCCAGCGGCGCGCCAGGCGTGGGCGATTTCCCGACCCACGTAGGCGCCGGCGACAACGAGAGGACCAAAAAAATCGCCTTTGCCGCTCTCATCGATGCCGAAATGTGGGGAGAAAACGTCTGGATTCAGTTCTTCTTCATAACCAAAGCGCGCCTCGCCGAGAATCTCGGGTTCGAGACGGAAGGTGAGAAATTCCTCGGTGTCGCGCCCTTGCAAGACCACTTTGGGGCCTTTTTCATAGACCGCGACGTTCAGTTTGCCCTTGCTGGCCGCATAAAGCGTGTAAGGTTTTTCGGAGAACTCGAAATCGTCAGCAAGGAGGAGCAACCGTAATTTTTCGGCCTGCTCCAAGGTTAAAGCTGCGGTGTGCGTGGTGATCGGCATGGCGTTTTTCATTTTTAATGGAAGAATGGCCGGGTTGAAACCGCTTTTTCCACCAGATTTTGCCGAACGACTCCGCGCTTGGTTTCGCGTCCATGCCCGCGACCTGCCTTGGCGGCGGACGCGCGATCCTTACGCCATTATGGTCTCGGAATTTATGCTTCAGCAAACGCAGGTGGCCACGGTGATTCCCTTTTACGAACGTTGGTTGCGGCGGTTTCCGACCGTGCAAAGTCTGGCCGAAGCCAGCGAACAGGAGATTCTCGCTCACTGGCAGGGGCTGGGTTACTATTCGCGAGCGCGAAATTTGCATCGCGCGGCAAAATTGCTCGTCGGCGAGTTTCCCGGTTCGCTGGCCGAATTGCGCAACATCCCCGGCATGGGCGACTACACCGCAGGCGCGATTCTTACTTTTGCCCACGATTTGCGGGTGCCCATCGTCGAGGCAAATATCGCCCGCGTCCTCGCCCGGCTCTGCGAAATAACCGTCCCCATCGATACCACCGAGGGACGCAAAAAAATCTGGAGCCTCGCCGCGCAGGCCCTTCCGGAAACCGGTGCAGGGGAATTCAACGCCGCCCTGATGGAACTCGGCGCCCTCATTTGCACGCCTCGTCCGCATTGCGACGCCTGCCCCGTGCGCACCCATTGCCAGGCGCGTCATCCCGAGCGGCTGCCCGCGAAATCGCCCAAAGCTGTTACCACCCAAAAAGTGGAACGCGCACTTTTTTTCCAGCGCGGCCACGAGATTGCCTTCGTTCAACGCATTAAAAATCCCTGGTTGGGTCTATGGGTGCTGCCCGAATTGATCCGCCCACCCGATGTGTTGGAAATGCCCCTCGTGACCCATCGTTACAGCATTACCCGCTACCGGGTGACGCTCGAAATATACACATCGCAGAACGACGACGTTCCCTGGGCGACAGAATGGTTGGGCCCGGAAAAATGGGCTGCGCTCCCCATGCCTGCGCCACATCGGCGGGTGCTCGAGGCACTTACCCAGATTGCCTAGGATTGCCAGATTGCCTGGTTCACGAGATTGCTTAAATGGGGCTCAATATCCCAGACGCACGACCGCTTCGCCGCGACGTGCGGCCACCCGACTGACCACTCGACCTGCGCGATCTGCCACCAACCATTGCTGGCCCGCGCGACTGTTAAAACTCACCCGGCGACCAGCCCCGATGTTGGCGGCCCAATACCAGCCTCCGTATTGGTCGAGATTATAAACATTCACATCGCGCCCGGTGCCATTGATAAATACCACTTCCGACTCGCTTTGTGGAGGCGGGCGATGGCTGTAATTCCAAGGCGCATACGGATCGTAATTCGGGCGCCCACCACCGCCGCCGCCTTTGGTCTCGAAACGGAAAGTGTCGTCTTCGCGAGCGGAGGTGCGACGGGTTTCTCCACGGGCGATGTAGGTGACATCGAGGCGTTTTACTTTTCCTTTGACCGGATCGCCTCCGAGATTCTCGTTATTTACGGTGAAACTAAGTCGTCCGCGATCCACCAAACGGCGCACACGATCCGTGACATCCCGATTTTTACCGGGCACCCCATAGCTGGCTTCGATCACTCGCACCTGGGCGAGGCTGGTGATGACGGTGAGTAAAAGAATAACGACCGGGGTAATGAAACGTGGATTCATGGGATAAAGAAGATTTTTAAAAAAAACGGAAGTCGATACTGTGAACGATTGGATTAAAATTTCAAGTCCGTAAAATTAGACTGTTGGCGACGGAACAAAAGGAGAATTCTTGCCGGAACAAAAGGAGACGGTTGATTAAAGGGTGTTCGCTTTTGTTCCGGCCCCGACATCAATTTCTCCCGGCCACCCCCAAGTTGCACTTGGGCACGCACTTGTCCCGGGTAGGGTGGGCGTCTCGCCTGCCGCCGAGGGCATCTTGCCCTCGGCGAAACGGAACGTGGGAGGCGAGACGCCTACCCTACCCGGGAGTTTTGCGACGATCTCTGAACCACACGAGAGATAGCCGAGCTACCGGGACAATGGCATTCCCAAATGCGACTTGGGAACGAGGGAACTTCGCCTACGCTGCGCAGGAGCGCGGGTAAAATCGTGCCTCACCCGCGATTTTGCGTCACTCGGAAGATGGCTTCCTTTAACTTAACGGGATCGACGGGTTTCACGAGGTGTTCGCTGAATCCGGCTTCCTCGCTCCAGCGCACGTCTTCCTCCCGGCCGTAACCGCTCATCACGATGCCGGGGAGGTCGCTGCGGAGGCGCAATGCGCGCATCACATCGTTACCAGAACCATCGGGCAGACCGAGATCACTGATGAGCACATCGAAAGTCTCCCGTTCAGCAGCGGCAAGGGCGCTGGCGACATCGGAGGCACTGACGACGACGAAGCCCGCATTTGTCAGCAACCGCGTGAGCATCCGCACCGTGTCGGCGTGATCTTCCACCAAGAGCAGGCGAATGGGGCGGCTTACCTGCGCACGGGCGGTCTGGGCCAGGGTATCCGTCGCGGGCAGGACCGACGGGGCGACTGGGAGTTCAATAATAAAGGTCGCCCCTTTTCCCTCGCCGGGACTTTCCACGCGGATGGTGCCCTGGTGCAGTTCGACCAATGCCTTGCAAATGGCCAGACCGAGACCGAGACCGCCAAATTGCCGCGTCACCGACGTGCCCCCCTGCTCGAAGGCGTCGAAGATGCGCGGGAGCATTTCCTGGGGAATACCGACGCCGCTGTCCTGCACGCGCACCTCGCAACGCCCGGCAGCGAGCCGTGTCGTCATGATGCGGATGTCTCCGTATTTCGGCGTGAATTTGATGGCGTTGCGGAGCACGTTCCAAAGAATCTGCTGGAGCCGCGCGTGATCGGCGGCGACCGGCCCGGCAGTGGGGTCGAGGCTAAAGGCGAGGTGGATGTCGCCCCCTTGCAAATCCGACTGGCAGATGCAGCAGACGTGTCGCACGGCTTCGTTGAGATCGACGGGAGCGATGGCCAGCAGGAGCTTGCCGCTGTGGATGCGGCTGAGGTCGAGCAGATCGTCGATCAGCTTGGTTTCCAGCACGATGTTACGTTTGATCATCGCCAGATCTTCGCGCATCTGGGCGGACAACCCGGGCTCTTGCTCCAGCAGGCCGACGACCATGAGCACAGGTGTGAGCGGCGTGCGCAGTTCGTGGCTGAGCATCGCGATAAAGCGGTCCTTGGCGGCATTCGCCGTTTCCGCGGCTTCCATGGCCGAGCGCAATTTTTCTTTCGCCCGCCTGCTCTCGGTGACGTCCTCGAAGTAGCAGACCACGCCATGGCGGCCATCGGCGAGCGACACGCGCTTGATCTGCCATTCGTAAGCCTCCTCCACGTCGATGTCTTGTCGCTCATGGGTGAAGCTCGGCGACACGTAACCTTCGCCTGTGTCCAGCGTATGGCGGAAAATGTGCGCCACCTCCGCAGCCACCTTGGGTCCCCAGAGCACCTCGTTGACCTCGGTAAAATCGCGCCCGATGAGCCCATCGACCTTGGCAAAGACCGGTGCCGCCAGCGCATTCACCTGCTGCACACGGAAATCGGCATCGACGACATACACTCCACTCGGAGCTTGATCCACGAGGTGAACGAAGAGTTCCGCATTTTGCCGCAAAGATTCCGCGCTGCGCCTGCGCTCGGTGATGTCCATGCCCGAGGGAATGAGATGCGTGACACGCCCTTCGCCATCGCACAGCGGCGCGAGCTGGAAATCGATCCAAACCATCGCCTCCCCCGCCATGCGCACGGGCACGTCGTAACGGACGACCTCTCCCATGGCCGCACGTTCGCACGCGGCACGCAGTTGCGCTTGCAACTCCGGGGCATAGTTCCACCAGTAGCAATCCCAGAACTTCTTCCCGATCACCTCGCTGGGGGAAATGCCTGCCGCCTCCAGTGCGGCGCGATTTGCGTCGATCAAGGTGCCGTCCGGTGTCATCACACCGACGAAAGCCAGCACATTGTTCAGGACGCGACTGGTAAATTGCCGATTCTCGCGCAACGCATCCTCCGCCTGCTTCCGCCCGGTGACCTCGATGGCCGCACAAGTGACCCCGGCGATGGAGCCGGCCTCGTTCAGCAGCGGTTCCACGAGCAGATCGTAGTAATGCTCCACCCCTTTTGCGTGAATGAGGACGTCCCGCCGTTCGCTGGTGCCGGTGTGGATTACTTCCCGCTTCATCGCCTCGGTGTTGACCGCGTCCCCGGCCCGTTCAAAAAGTTCGACATCCCGCTTGCCGATGACTTGCCCGGAGTCGTAGCCCAGGACGGGGTTGTAGATCCAGGTGTAGCGTAGGTCCAGATCCTGATGAAAGAGCGTTACCTGGGCACTCTTGAGCGCCATTTCGCAACGTTGGGTGACCTCCGCCAGCTTCGTCTCCGCCAGCTTCCGCGCGGTGATGTCGGTGGCCGCCCCGTTGGTGGCCTCGGCCTCCTCCAGCCGGGTGCGTAACTGCGCATTTTCCGCGCGGAGTTGTTCTTCAAGGGAGGAGGACGTCATGGTCTGTGAAGGTTACGTATTAATTTTCTTAATATAACAATGTTCAAACGCACGA
>JBBRFA010000110.1:0-10736 GCA_038225185.1 Chthoniobacterales bacterium | reverse complement strand
CCGGATTTTCTAACTCTACAAGCGGTTTTTGAAGGCGTTTCCCGTGGCAGGGCACAAGGAGTCCGCGCCCGTGACACCGCGTTTTTAGCGTGACAGGTTGGCTTCCAAGTTAATCTTGCGTGGGAGTTCATCGGTTTCATCATTTGTGTTAGCATCTCCTAACCTCTCTGCGGCGGACTTCTTCCCGTGCGGTTGGCGGGCACTTTGGCCATCAAACTCATCGCCACCTGGCAGTGGGGACAGGTGGGGATGCCCGCCGGAAAATAATAAACCTGTCCCTTAGTGCTGATGCGTTTCAGGGGCAGGAACCATGCCGAAAGCGAGCAGGGATAGGTCACTGGGGACAATGGGCAACAAAAATATTGCCGCTCGGCATATCACGATTATTGTGAATTCATGAGCACCGTTCAAGAAATCGAGCAAGCGATTATGAGTTTACCTCGTGAAGAGGTTTTTGTCCTTACGAACTGGCTTTCAATCCGCTTCTCCGACCTTTGGGATCGCCAGATCGAAGACGATATTTCCGCTGGACTCTTGGATGATCTTGCTGCCGAAGCCGTAGCCGAGCACCGTGCTGGGAAGAGCCTGCCGCTGCCTACTCATGAAAAGTAGGGCGAGCTCCAAATTCTGGAAAGCCTACAAAAATCTTCCGCCAGACATCCAACGCATTGCAGCCAGGCTATATCAATTTTGGATTCAAAACAGTTCACATCCCTCACTACAATTCAAGAGGATTCATTCGTATTGGTCTTGCCGGATTACAGACTCATATCGTGCGCTCGCGGTAGTTGACGCAGACACAACGATCTGGTTTTGGATTGGGCTACATGCCGAGTATGATCAGATCCTTCGACGGAAAAGATAGTGCCCATCGAGCGCATCGACCTAACCCCTACAAGTTGGCATTCATGCTGCTAAAGCACCCCGACCGCCAGCTTTCCGGGGCAGGTGATCGCGGACGTTGGGCAGAAAAAAACGACGCTTTTTCAGGAATTGCCGATTGGCTTTGTGCTCACTTTCGGCTTGCAAACAATTTGCGCAGGAGACTTCCTCTCTTAAACAACCAGAACAACCACTGAAACAGATGGCGACGGTGGCTCTCGGGCTGGCGCTGGGAATGATGACAAATGGAACCGCGCGCGCCGACACGTTCGGAAGCGGAAACAATACCTTCACGATCGATTTCGTGAATGTGGGCAATGCGGGCAATGCAAACGACGTCGGACCGAATGGCGGGCCCTACGGCGGGGTGACTAATAATTTCCGGATCGGCACATTTGAAGTGAGTCGGGATGCGATCACAAAGGCGAACGCGGTAGGCAACCTCGGAATCACGCTTGAGGACATGGGACGAGCTTCGGCGGCATTGGAGTCAACCGGCCTGCCACAAGCGTCTCCTGGAACGAAGCGGCTTGGAGTGACACGAAGTGAAGGAAAAAATTATGATTGATTCGTGTCCACTGGTGTCGATTCGTGATTTTTTCCAAATCTGAGAATTTGCAGATTAATTTCGAGGACGGGTTTTATCCGAAGCGTTCGAGCCAGCGGGTTTTGGCCGCCAGGATGCCGTCGGTCTCGCGTTTCGGGCTGAGTTCCCACACAAAAAACGTCTCCGGCGCGATGAGCGGAACGAGGCGGTCGTAGTCGATCTCGCCGTCGCCCGGCAGATGATGATCCTGATTCGGCCATTTCGTGTCGTGCAAATGGCATCCGAGCAAGCGATCCTTGATCGAACTGAGCCACTGATAATGATCGAGGAAAGAGAGATTGTGCTTCAATTGCACATGACCGAAATCGTGCCAGTAACCGACTTGGGGCGAATTGATTTCGTCGAGAATCGGCCCCAATTCGCGTTCGGTGGGGAGTTCTTCGTAGGCTTCGCGACTTTCCACACCGAGATGGACGTTTTTTTCCGCAGCGTAAGCCGCGATTTTTTTGAGAGCCTCCGTGGATCGTTGCAAATAAAGCGGCGCTTTCGCTTCCCGTTCCCGCACAATGGCGAGTTTGCGGGTGGTAAATTCGCGGGAAAATTGTTTGCCGGCTTTCATCATTTCCCCAAGTTCATCGGTGACCGGTTCCATGGGGACGGAGCCGAGATGGAGCACGACGAAAGGCGCTCCGAGGCGGGCGGCCCAATCGATGGTTTGCAAAGTGAGTTTCATCGCCCGTTCGCGTTGGGCGGCGATGTGCGAGGTGTATTGATAACAATTTGGCGACGCGCGAGTGATTTCGACTGGGAGCGGACAAAAATTATGCAGGCTGCTGAAACGGACATCGCCCCGATCATAGACTTTCTGGATGCCTTCCATCAGGGATAAACGCACGCCGTGCCCGAGTTCAACGTGATCGAAGCCGAGGCGGAGAATTTCCTCGATCATTTTTTGGCCATCGGAGGAACGCCCGGAGTTCCAACAGCAGGAGAAAGAAAGTCGCACGAGAGTTTTTTAAGCCAGATCATCGCATTTACCAGTCTCATAATTGGTTGCGGAAAGTTTTTCTGAAGGCGTGACTGGAAAAGTCTGGGATGAATGATCAGGCTGAAATAGAAGAATTTATCAATGAATTCTACTGCAACTATTTCTGAGTTACAGGCTTCAGTGCCCCGTTTTTTTGCTTTCCTGCCCCCGTGTTCCCTCTTTAACTATGCGGACCCAATTTTTTAACCGCCATGCCCCGTAATCCCGATCTCAAAAAAATCCTCCTCATCGGCTCCGGCCCTATCGTTATCGGGCAAGGCTGCGAATTTGATTATTCGGGCGTGCAAGCCTGCAAAGCCCTCGCCGAGGAAGGGTATGAAGTCATCCTGGTGAATTCCAACCCGGCCACGATCATGACCGATCCCGAGTTTGCCTCCCGCACTTACATCGAGCCGATCACGGTCGAAGTGATCGAAAAAATCATCGCCGCCGAGCGGCCCGACGCCATTTTGCCCACTCTCGGCGGCCAGACCGCGCTCAATGCTGCGATGGATTTGTTTCATCAGGGCATTTTGGAAAAGTATGGCACCAAGCTGATCGGTGCCAATGCGGAAGCCATCGCGAAAGGCGAGGATCGTTTGCTTTTCAAGGATGCAATGACCAAAATCGGCCTCGAATCGGCCCGCTCCGGCGTGGCGCATACCCTGGAGGAAGCGCGTGGTTGCGCGGCCGAACTCGGGGCGTTTCCGCTCGTTATTCGTCCGGCATTTACCCTCGGCGGCAGCGGCGGCGGCATCGCTTACAATCGCGAGGAATTCGAGACCATCGTCGCTCGCGGGTTGGATTTATCGCCCGTCACCGAAGTCCTCGTCGAAGAATCGCTCCTCGGTTGGAAGGAATACGAAATGGAAGTAATGCGGGATCATGCCGACAATTGTGTGATTATTTGCAGCATCGAAAACCTCGATCCGATGGGGGTGCATACAGGCGATTCGATCACGGTGGCACCGGCGCAAACCCTCTCGGATAAGGAATATCAGCGGATGCGCGATGCGTCGTTTGCCGTGATTCGCGAGATCGGAGTGGAAACGGGTGGATCGAACATTCAGTTTGCGGTGAATCCCAGGAATGGACGGATGATCGTTATCGAGATGAATCCGCGCGTCTCGCGTTCGTCGGCGCTCGCGAGTAAGGCGACTGGATTTCCCATTGCGAAAATTGCGGCCAAGCTGGCTGTTGGTTACACGCTCGATGAATTGAAAAATGACATCACCCGCGAGACGCCGGCCAGTTTCGAGCCGACAATCGATTATTGCGTGGTAAAAGTGCCGCGGTTTACTTTTGAAAAATTCCCCAAGGCCGATCCCACCCTGACCACGCAGATGAAAAGTGTCGGCGAAGCCATGGCCATTGGGCGGACTTTCAAGGAGGCGTTGCAAAAAGCCCTGCGCTCGCTCGAGACCGGGCGCGCCGGTCTCGGTGCCGATGGCAAAACCCTCGGACGCCTGCCCGATGGCAGTTTCGATCCCGATCTTATCCAGAGCAAATTAGTCGTGCCCAATGCCGAACGTATTTTCTTTCTCCGCGAAGCCATGCTGGCTGGATTTTCCGAGAAACGCATTCACGAGCTTACCGCCATCGATCCGTGGTTCCTGCGGCAGATCGCGCAAATCGTGGAGGAGGAATTGCGGATTGCGGCAGACGGCTTGCAAATTGTAAACCTGCGCCGGATCAAAAAAATGGGTTTTTCCGACAAACAAATCGCTTTCCTAACCAAAAAAACCGAGGCGGAGGTGCGCGTGGTGAGGAAAGCGGCGGGAGTGGTGCCCACCTATCGCCTGGTCGATACCTGCGCCGCCGAATTCGAGGCCTACACACCCTACTACTATTCCACCTACGGGGATGAAGACGAAACCCGCGCCTCGGATACGAAAAAAGTGATGATTCTGGGCGGCGGCCCAAATCGCATCGGACAGGGGATCGAGTTTGACTACTGTTGCGTCCACGCCGCGTTTGCCTTGAAGGAGCTGGGATATGAAACCATCATGGTGAATTCCAATCCCGAAACGGTTTCGACCGACTACGACACCAGCGACAAACTTTTTTTTGAACCGCTAACACTCGAGGACGTGCTGAACATTTACGAACGCGAAAACGTCTGGGGCGTAATCGTGCAGTTAGGCGGTCAGACCCCGCTCAATCTGGCCAACGCGCTGGAGGCCAATGGGGTTAATATTATCGGCACATCGCCGAAGAATATCGAAATGGCCGAGGATCGAAAATTTTTCTCCGCCCTGCTACATCGTCTCGGCCTGCTCCAGCCCCCCAATGGCACTGCAACCACCGGGGAGGAAGCCGTGGAGATTGCCAATCGCGTGGGTTATCCTGTCGTTGTGCGTCCTTCGTTTGTGCTCGGTGGGCGCGCCATGGAAATCGTTTATCAGGAAAGCGATCTCCTACGTTACATGCAAACCGCCGTGGAGGCCAGCCCGGAGCGTCCAATTCTGATCGACCGCTTTCTCGAGGATGCCACCGAAGTGGATGTCGATTGCCTCGCAGATGGTGAACGGGTCGTCCTCGGTGCCATCATGGAGCATATCGAACAGGCAGGCATTCATAGCGGCGACAGCGCGTGCGTCATCCCGAGTTTTTCGTTGTCGCAGACGGTGCTGGACACCATTTCCAAAGCGACGAAAGATATGGCCCGCGAACTCGATGTGCGCGGTCTCATGAATGTGCAATTTGCCGTAAAAGGTGAGACCGTCTATGTGTTGGAAGTCAATCCACGCGCTTCGCGCACATCACCGTTTGTCAGTAAAGCCATCGGCGTTCCCCTAGCCAAGCTGGCCGCAAAAATCATGGTCGGCAAAACCCTTGCCGAACTCGGCTTCACCGAGGAAATCATCCCCAAACATTACTGCGTCAAGGAAGCCGTCTTCCCTTTCATCCGGTTCCCCGGTATCGATATTGCCCTGGGGCCGGAAATGAAATCCACCGGCGAAGTCATGGGGATCGATGCCGATTTTGGCATTGCTTATGCCAAATCGCAAATGGCCTCGCAGCCGGCTCTCCCGCTTCAGGGCAACCTTTTCATCTCGGTGAAAGATTCCGACAAACCCGCCGCCCTGGAGTTGGCCAGGGAATTTATCGAGCTGGGCTTTACCTTGTTTGCCACCAGCGGGACTGCGTCCACATTTGAAAAAGCCGGGGTGCCCGTGCGCCGACTTTTTAAAATCACGGAGGGCCGCCCTAACGTTCTCGACATGATCAAAAACGGGGAAATCCAGTTTGTCATCAACACGCCCAGTGGCAAAGTGCCGCGCGAAGACGAAATCAAAATTCGCAGTGCTTCCGTTGCCGGACGACTAGCCATCATGACCACGCTCAGCGCAGCCAAAGCCAGCGTGCAGGCGATTCGTTCCTTGCAGACCAAGCCCTGGACCGTGAAACCTCTTCAGGAATATCACGCGAAATAGATTCGCTGACAGGCTGGGATGAGTTGTAAAGCGGTGCGCGGCAAGAGATTTAACATCAAAGCATCCGGGAGCTCGACAGGGGCAGAATAGGCCAGCTTGGGGCATCGCTCTGGGAAACAAAGATCCTTGGTCTGGGATGTAACCGCGCCATTGGCTCTCCAGATTCCAGCGATTTGGCGATGCGTCTGGCATCGCATCTCCGCCTATGCAGAGTGAGTGGTCGGCGTTCGGTTTTTTTAGCCCTGCACCACCACTGCTTCCGCATCTTTTACCTGACGATCCAGAGCGACGCCCTTGATTTTTGCCCACCACAGAACGACGGGTGCCGCGATATAGACAGAAGAGTAGGTCCCGACGATCAATCCAATGAGGATGGCAAAAGCAAAGTCGTTCAACGCCTCGCCGCCGAGGAAATACAAGCCCACCATGGAAAGAAGGGTGGTTCCACCGGTGAGGATCGTGCGGTTCAACGTTTGATTGATGCTATGGTTCATGATTTCCTGCACGGAACCCTTGCGCCCGCTGCGCAGTTCTTCACGAATGCGATCATAGACCACGATGGTGTCGTTGATGGAATATCCCGCAATGGTGAGCACAGCGCCCACCATCACGAGAGAAAGCTCCCGCCCGAAGAGGGCAAACAATCCGATGGTAATCACCACGTCATGGATCACCGCCACGATGGCTCCCAGCGCGAAGGAAAATTCGAAGCGCATGGTCACATAAAGTAAAATCCCCACCAAGCCGAGGGCGAGGGCGATGAGAGAGCTTCTAGCGAGTTGATCGCCCACCAGCGGTCCCACGTTATCGGTCTGGCTGAGGACCAGCCCGGAATCGGGGAAACTTTGGCTAAGTCTGGCGATAATCTCGTCCGAAGTATTAAAAGGGGCGCGAATCTGGAGAAATTGTCCCACACCGGAAAATTCGGTTTGGACGACGATGTCGGAGCGGCCCAAAGCGATGCGAGCCTCGGTGTCGGTGACGATTTTTTCCATCGAAAAAAGCAGCATATCCCCGCCGCGGAAATCCACGCCGAAGTTTTTTTCTCCTCGAACGACGAATGCCGCCACGGAACCGAGCAGAATCACTGTGGAAAAGATCAACGCGGCTTTGCTTTTGCCCAGAAAATTGAAGCGCGGATTTTCGAGGAGATTCATCATTTTCAACTCTTTCAACCCTCCGAGACGGTGCAACCAGCCAAAGAGCACTTTCGTTACGATGAGCGCGGCATAAACCGAGGCAACGATACCGACGGTAAGGGTAATGGCGAAACCTTTGATCGGTCCGGTGGATTGCCAGAACAAAATCGCGGCAGTGATCAGCGTGGTGACGTTGGCATCGAAAATCGCGCTAAACGCCTTGTCGAAAGCCCCTTCAATCGCGGCGCCGACGGATTTGCCCGCGGCCAATTCCTCGCGTAATCGTTCATAAATCAGCACGTTGGCATCCACTGCCATCCCGATATTGAGGATGATGCCGGCGATCCCGGGCAAGGTGAGCACAAAACCAAACTGCGCCATGACTCCGAATAGAATCGCGATATTCACCAGAAGCCCGACCAGGGCGATGAGACCCGCAGTGCGGTAGTAAAGAGTGAGGAAAATCGCCACGATCAAGATGCCGAGCAACCCGGCGAACAAACCAGCGCGAACGGAATCCTTGCCCAAAGTGGCGGAAACACTCCGGGTTTCGTCAATTTTGACGGGGGTTTGCAGCGGATTTTCCAGCACACTGGAAAGGTTGCGCACTTCCTCATCGGTAAACGTGCCGGTGATGACCGCGCGCCCTTCCGTAAGTGGACCCTCGATATTTGGGGCCGATTGCAACTCGCCGTCGAGCACAATGGCCAGGAGACGATTGACATTTTTGGTGGTAAGATCGCCAAATTGCTTGGTTCCCTCTCTGGTAAAATCCATCGCCACGAGGTAGCGCATCCCGTCGAATTGCGGGTAAGCGGCTTTAATCGCCGTGCCATCGAGTTCGGCCCGCTGCCGCACCAGATAGCGTTCGGGTGTCTCATCCGGCTTGGACACTTTCTGTTTTTGAATCCGATAACCCGGTGGCGTCACCGCCAATCCCTGGTCAATCTGGGCAATGAGTTGCTGACTGTTTTCGTGCACCAACTTAAATTCGAGCTTGGCCACCCGCTCCAATTGCGAGCGGGCTGTCTCCACATCCTTGGCATCGAGGCCGGGGATTTGCACCAAAATCCGATCTGTCCCCTGGGGGCTGATCACAGGTTCGCCCGTGCCAAATTGATCGACCCGTTTGCGAATGGTTTCCACGGCTTGATCCAGCATGTCGCTGGTGATTTCGCGCGCCTGCCCTTTGTCATCGGTATCTGCGACCAGACGCATCAGAAACGACGTGCCACCTTTCAGATCGAGACCAAGCTTGATTCTTTGTTCCAGCGGGATGATCGACTGAATCGAAAATGCCAGGATAAACAAAGTCATGCCCAGCCCAATCCAACGTTTGCGGCGGGCATCTTCGGTGACAAAATAAACCGCAAAAAGAATCAGCAACGTGATGCCGAGTCCAAAGGTAAGGGAGGGAGAAAGAGTCATAAACGAATAAGGGTAAGCGACTTGCAGAGATCGCAGGAAGCGATTGTTGCCTAGGAGGCAGGATCCGATTCGACCGTGGCGATCACGGTTTTATCGAACTCCAATTTCACATTATCGGCCACTTTGAGGAGGAACGTTTTCTCTTTCACATTGGCCACAATGCCGTGCAAACCGCCGCTGGTAATGACTTTATCGCCTGTCTTGACCTTGCTGATCAGCGCCTGCAATTCCTTGTGCCGCTTTTGTTGTGGCCGGATGATGATGAAGTAAAAAATGGGGATGAGAAAAAGGATGGGAGCCAGTGGCCCCAGCAGGCTGGGCTGGGGAGGGCCGGCTGATTGGGCAAGAAAAACGAAGTCGGGAAAGTTCATGAATGATAAGTTGATGTGGACCCGGCCAGTGATAAACCACCTGCCGGGGGAGTGGTTCAATAATGCAGTTGGCCAGCGGGAGCAATCAGAAAATGCTGACTTGCGAGGTCAGATGTGTAAAAGCCGCCGACCCGGCCCATTGATTAGGCAGATGGGCGCCGTTTTTTTGCAGAAAAAAGGATGGGAAAATTGATTCTGCACCGCCCAAGACACGGCGTGCCTGGGAAGCACGTTTTCCCGATAAAAAAAGCGTTTCTTGGGAAAGGGTGGGCCGTTCTCGCTGGTGAAGAGTCGGCGCTACCAGCGGACGCTCCGGGCTTGCGAATCACTTCTGGAACAATTTTCGGGGGGACGTTGCAAATTTAAAAATTAGATGAAAAACTCCGGGATCGCTGCGGGCGTAACGGCTTTACTGAGCTTGCGGCAGGCGGCGTTACACATTTCCATGACCACTTCGTCCGCGATGCTGTAGGAGACAAAAGGGCCGCTTTCCTCGCGGTGCAGCAGACCGGCGGCGTGCAGGAGTTTGAGCTGGCGGGAAACATTGGCCTGCG
Organism: Chthoniobacterales bacterium; assembly: GCA_038225185.1. Taxonomy (GTDB): domain Bacteria; phylum Verrucomicrobiota; class Verrucomicrobiia; order Chthoniobacterales; family DASVRZ01; genus DASVRZ01. The sequence continues at coordinate 1,351 of JBBRFA010000110.1, read as the reverse complement.
TGGTGCCGATGGCGGCAAGCAGTTCGCCGACATTCATCGGCCCGTTCTTGAGTTCCTGAAGCAAGGCCAGCCGGGTGCCATCGGCGAAGGCCTGGAAAACTTCCGCCAGCCGATCAAGGGCGGCACGGTCGAGGTTGTTATCGGGGGAGCTTTTTTTGATTGTCATATTCGTAATTGCGTATATGATTGATTGTATCACGCCGAACCTCACAATCAATCACAACATGAATACCGCCCCTTCCCCACTTGCTCCAGACCAACTCAATGCCGCTTTGCAACGCGGCGAAACACCCGTCCTGCTCGACGTGCGCACTCCGCTCGAATACCGCGAAATTCATCTCCCCGGCTCGCATCTCGTGCCGCTCGATCAACTCGATCCCGCCGCCATGGCTCACAAGCATGGAGCGGACACCCCGTGCGTGCTCATCTGCCGCAGCGGCAAACGGGCAGGACAAGCCGCAGAAAAACTTGCCGCTGCCGGGATGAAAAACCTGCAAATCCTCGAAGGCGGGATGCTCGCATGGACCGGGGCCGGTCTGTCGGCAAATCGCGGGGAGAAAGTGATGTCGCTGGAGCGTCAGGTCCGGATCGCGGCGGGAAGCATCGTTCTTGCGGGCGTGTTGCTCTCGCATTTTGTGAATCCAGCGTTCATCTGGCTCTCGGGTTTTGTCGGCACGGGCCTCATCTTTGCAGGCATCTCCGACTGGTGCGGCATGGGTCTGCTCATCGCCAAGGCTCCGTGGAAATCGGGCGAAAAAGTCCGCCTGTTGCAAATAAACCAACTCTTTTTACCCTTCCTGTAACTCAACCACCTTTCGCCATCCTCCTTCGCCAAATTTTCGTCCCGCATCTTGCACAATACGCTTTTCTCGTCGGCTTCAAAAAAAATTGGCGCGGCTCCGGCAAAGACGCCTCACTTGCCGCCCCGTTTCTGCTTGCACAAGGCTTCGATGTGGTCGATGTCAATGGAACTTGCACGGAATGCGAACGCATCGTCGAAGCATATGCACTCACGCACTCACTGCCCTAAATCCACGATCCCAACCCCGCTCCTCCATGGCCTTGACGTCGGTATTTTGTTTGGACTGACCGACGGGGGCGGTTCCTCCGACGTGCCGCTTTACCTCCAAGGATTCGACATGCCAATGGCCACCACTGCGGGCCTGGGCCTCGCCGCCGTGGGATTGACCGCTGGTTTTAGTGCCGGTCAGCGCACTCGCCTCTCGCCCGAACGTTTGCGCCAGGTCTTCGCTGCCGGCAGGTGGATCGTCGGCGGCTACCTATTCTGGCGCAACATGCCCGCGCTTTCCCAATCCAAACCATGACACTATCCTTCGTTCTCATCCTCCTC
>JBBRFA010000109.1:0-11749 GCA_038225185.1 Chthoniobacterales bacterium | reverse complement strand
ATGGATCCCTGATAAAGGGTGTTTTCATCGGACCAGACGATGACTCTGCCGCCATCGCCGATTTCCGTGGCGTCGGCCTCAAGCGTGGTGGTGGAGTCCACGAAGGTGTTTTTGGCGTTTTGCACTTCGGGATTTTTGCCTTGGAGATCGCCGCCGATGAGGATTTCGCCGCCGCCGATTTTGCCGCTGGCGGCGAGATTGGCTCCGGAGAGGGTGACGTTTTGTCCGGTGACCTTGATTTTTCCGCCTTTGCCGGTGGTGTTGGAGGCGTTGAGGGTGCCGCCGACTTTGACTTGTCCGGTTTTACCGCCTGCGATTGCGATATTACTGCTTTTGATGACGCCGCTATTGACGACGGCGACGGAAAAAATGTCGCCCGCAGATAATTTCGAGACGGGTGCCTGGATGGTGCCGTGGTTGGCGACGGCGGGTTGACTGGCGGCGTTGGTAGTTTTGCCGCGAGCAGAAGGGTTGGTCTGAACAAAAATGTTGCCATCGCGCTCCCCGAGATAGACATCATTGCCCGATGCGAGAACCACGGTCTCGGTGTCGGCAGTAATGTAACCGTAATTGACGGCTTCGGCGCCGAGGAGAGCGACGGCCCCGCCAGATTGGATGGAGCCACGGTTGACGACGGAACCGGTGAGGTCGGTGAAGTTGTTTTTATCGGCGAGAAAATCGGCATCGCTGAGTTTACCGGCGGCGGAGTAGAGTCCGCCGACGTTGATGACGCTGCCATTTTGAAAGAAAATACCGGCGGGATTGACGATATAGACGCGTCCGTTGGCCTGGAGGGAGCCGAAGATTTGCGTGGCATTATCGGAGAGCACCCGGTTGAGAACGGCGGAATTTTTTCCGGGCTGAATGAAACGGACGGTCTCGCTTTTACCGATGTCGAAATTGGAATACTGGATGATGGATTTATTCCCTGCCTGAATGATGGTGGAAGCTCCGTCCTGACGAATGGAACCGCTGCCGTTGACAAATTTGCCGTCCTTGGGAGCGGCGGAAAGAGTCAAAGGCAGGTAAGCGATAAAAAGAACGAGAGCACCGATGCGATGGCGCAAGGAAGGCGCAAGATATCGGAGTGCGTGACGGAGAGGGCTGTGGGTGCGAATTTTCATGGTGAACTCCTGGATGAATGTGCGATTTACCAAACCAATGCGGCGGAAATGTGAAGTCGGCCTGAACCTTCGGTGATGGGTTGCAAGAGAAGTTCATCCTGTTCGATGAGGGCGACCCCGTAATCGACGCGGAGGGAGAAATTGTTTTTAATTTGGAGTTCCAATCCCGCGCCGACCCCGAGAAGGGTGCGATCCACTTCGGAGCTGACCTGGATCTGATTGTTCTCGTTGTAGCCGAAGTCGGCAAAGAGGCGGAAGATCAAGTCCCAATCGGGTTGGGCAAGGCCTTCTCCCTGGGCGGTGGGTTGCAGGGCAAAGGGGAGGCCGGCGACGGTTTGATTGGTGCCATCCGGACTGCCTTCGGGAGCTTTCCAGAGAGGGAAAAGGCGGGGAATGTGGAGACGATATTCGGCAGTGGCGATGTAAACGTTATCGCCAGCGGCGAGGGCTTCGGGGTAGCCGCGCACGCTGTAAAAGCCGCCAATGGTTTCCTCAAATTGCGGGATGAGCCGTTGATCGTCGAAGGTGAATTGTCCGCGAACGTTTAAAACAAATTCGTGGGCCAGCGACCAGGTGCCGATTTCGTTGGGGGTGCGGAATTTATCGCCGAGGAAAAGAGGTTCGATAAAGAAACTCGTGCCGAGGCCAAATTGCAGGATGTAAAAATCGTTATCGGTGGAAAAACGTCCGAGTGCACCGAGGTCGGACTCATCGGTATCGGTAAAAGCGGAGAGATTGGTGACGAGCCGGGTGGAGGCGTAGGCGGAGAAGCGATCCGATTTTTTCTCGGTGCCGAGGCCGACATAGGCGAGGAGAAATTCGCCCTGACCTTCTCCAAGGAAAGTGTTGTTGACGACATTGACATCGACCCATTCGAGGCCGCCGGTAATGTCGAGCGGGAAGTCGGCGATGCGGATTGGCGTCCAGGTAAGAAGTCCGCCGATTTTCCAGGATTCGCCTTCGAAGTTTTGGAAGTCGAACCCTACATCGGAGGCGGTGAATTTGCCGTAGGAACCATAGATTTTGGCTTTGAGCACATCGGGAAAGATCGGGGTGACCTGGTAGGCGGCGTTGAGGTTGTTGGAACTGCTCAAATCCGATGTGGTGTAATCGAGATCGAAAATGTCGTCGAGCTTGGCGAGTTGACGCAGTTGGACGCCGACCTGGGTGCGCCATTGGCCGGTGGTCTCGGTGCCGGTGTTGGAGGATTGGGCATAAACTGTCCAGTTTTTATCTTCACGAATGAGGTAATCGAGGATCACGCCACCGGGTTCGCCCGAGGCATTGACGGCGACATCGACCCGCCGACCGGGGAAGCGATTGACGCGGCTGAGGTAGTTTTGGAGTTTCTTTTTATCGAGCACGCTGCCGGGTTCTTCTCCGCTGCCGGCTTGCAGAGGGGATTCGGATTTGATGCGCGCATAGCGGGGTTCGTCGATGGCGGGAGGATCGGTTTCGCGGAATTTTACGCGTTTGGTGACGGTGCGGACTTGTTTGATTTCGCCGACGTAAACCAGGACGGTGAGTTCATTGGCTTGGGGGGTGCCAACACGTTTGTCCTGCAGCGTTTCGCCATCGATCTGAGCGGGATCTGCGGAAACGAGGACGCCGAAGATATTTTGGTCATTGAGCCGCTTTTGGACGGTGGCAAAGACTTCGCGCAAAGCGTCGGGAGAAAATTGTGTTTTGGGAGCGAGGCTTGGGAGGGAAACCGGGATGTCCTCGGTGCCTTTGCCAGGGGGAACGAGAGCTTCGGCGGATTTTCCCAGGATGAGCGGATCGGTGGTGAGGGTATCGAGTGAGGGAAGTTTGGCTTTGGCTTCGCGACCTTCCGGTGCGTATTTGAAGTTAAATTTTGAGACTGGATAGACCAGAGGAGCGGACGCCGGAGGATTGGCAGGCAGGGCGAGAGGATATTGTTGATCCTGCGGGACGAGCGAGATGTCGGGTTCGACGGAAAAAATGGAGTCGCTCTCGGGTGCATTCTGGTCGGGGCTAAGAATGGGGGCGAGTTCCGGATTGGTGAGGGTGGGTGCGGTGGGAGGGATAGTCGAGTCGGTGGCAGGATCACTCACGGGGAGAGAAGGTTCCCCGGTCGAGGGAGGCGCGGGTTTTTCCGGTTCGGGAGTAATCGCCTCGGGCTGTGCAGTTTCGGCTACAGGCGCTGGTTCGGGAGAAGAGTGTTCCTGCGCCTGAACAAAGGTAAAAGAAAGAAAGAGTGCAGCGAGTGCGCACCGTAGAAAAGCCCGCTCGTGATGATACTTCATTGGAAAGGAGGGTAAAAAGTTAAATTACAAACACCGTAAGGAAATTCCTATTTTATGGTTTAAACAAAAACAAAGTATTCTGACAACTTTTTTTAATTTATTTTTTATTAATCAGCAGATCGTTTAAAAAAACCCCGGAAAAATCAGCCATAACGATCAAGAATAGAGTGGATGACTTTCCCAATCTCCGAGCTTTCGCGCCATTCGGCAAAAACCAATCGTCGCACCCGCGTGCAGGTCTGCGCCAAAACCTCAGTTGGTGCTTCGTAAATGTTTTGCAAAGCCAGGTTGTCCGCATCCCCATAATCTTTACAGAAACTATCGGAAACCAATCCAGGGAAAAACCGGGTTAACGCTGCCAGCACATCACTCCACAAATTGATCGGCAAACGCGCGGTGACCTCTTCCAGCGGAAACTCGTCCGAAAGGAGATGTTGCGGCCCGAGCACTGCCATCCAATCGGCGTGACTTTCCAGCACTTTTTGCACGTGCTGCCCTGGCGACAGATCAGGGACCGGATTGTTCGTCAATTCACGCCCCAGACTCAACATTGCATCCAGTGCTGCAGGCAAAGCGCGACGGGGATTGACCAATAACAAACGCACCGCCAACACTCCCAAGCTATAAAGATCCGTGGGCGAACTTAAAGGGCATATAACTTCGAATGGGATCTGATTTCTTGGCACGCCTTTGAAAGAGGTCAGCAAGGCAACCTGTTCTTGGGTGAATTTTTCCGGGAGACTCCGAAACACCGCTTCGCCGCGAACCATGCCATCCACGGAATCTAATTTCCCAAAAAGACTGATCGTTCCATTGGGCAACGGCAAGTGCAAGGCGACCAGATCGTTTTTAGCCAGAGCCGGACGCTCCTGCGTGCTGAAAGTAGCCTCCACGACACATCCATCCCTGCTCTCGGGAAAAACTTCGCGAATACGTATGCTGGCCGTTCCGCGCACTGGAATCGTCAACACCTCAGGACGATAAATGGAAGGTCCCAGCGGATTATTTGGTTGGAAATAGCGACCATTTGCATTAGCCACCGGAAGCGCATGAGCTTCACCCGGAATGACCAAAGTCACCGTCGATGTCCAAAGCACCGGCAAACCAGGAGCTTCCGCCGCCAAGTGCACCCGAAAACTGTCAGAAGTCAGATTTAAAAAAGGTAGTTGCGAATGCCGTGTCGATTCTGCCGCCAACACCACTGCCTGACGCACTAATTCCAGCCTTAAACTCAGCGACTCGGGCAGGCGCCCTATTCTGCCAGTTGACGCCCCAAAAAGCAGGCCATCGCCGTGACGTAAAAAATCCGCATCCTGCAAGGACTGATAGATTCCTGAGGGAACGAACGCCTTCTGCGTCACTTCCACACCTCGCCATGGAGCACCGCCCAACACCTCTGCGATCTCCTCCAGACTCGCTGGTGAAAATTTCCGCAAGGCGAGTAATCCCAACTCTTTGTTAAATACAATCGCCCCATTAACGGCCAATCCGCTGAAAGGCACGGTGTTTTCATTTTCAGGTGCCCCCGGTGTCAGAGGCACAAATTTCACCGCCTCCCCCTCCACGAATCGGGCATACCGATCCCTGCCACCGGCAAAATCCGGCAACCCGGCTGCCGCCAACTCTGCGTGATCCTGCGCCAAAACCAACTTTAACCCATCCCCAGTCGCATCCGAGCTGGTCCGCGTCGCCCAATCCAAAATCACAAGTGGCGGGTGCGCTTTTTCATAGGGCGAGGCAATCGACTGGCGCGGATCGGTTTTCCGAAACAGCTCACTCGCCTCCACCCAGGTTTCATCGAGTAAAGCATTCGTCGTCCGGGCACTGATTGCCCCCGCCAAAATTCCCGCCGGATCGCTCCGTTGCACCCAGATTTCCACCCATTCCCGCACGCGCCCCTCCACATCTGCCAACGCCCCCAAAAAAACCGTCGCCAGATTGGTTTGCCTTAATAAAACGAACCTCCCCGAGACCGGATCGGGCTCTTTTCTGACCACCACACGCACACCCACCGAAGCAGCAGCCTCCGTAGCATTAAGTGGGATGGCCGCAAATCCTTCTTGCAAGACACTCTCAAAATCTGGTGCACTTAAATTCCTCACACCAGTATGCTTCCTCGTTTTTACCCTGCCTAGTCAAAACTATTCTCATCCTGAGACACATTTTTTCGTTGCCCACTTCGATTGTCTCTGATAACACCAATAAAAACCTCGCCTTATGAAATCATTCACTTCTCTTTTTTCCATCTCTTCCCTCCCCCTCACCAGCCTCGCTTTTGTGCTTTTCCTGACCGGTTGCGCCCCGGGCCTTAAAACCGTCCGCATCAAACCCGATTCCTCGGTCGTCGGCGCATCCGTTCAAGTCGATGTCGTCCCGATCACCGCCGCCAACCAATCCGTCGTGGACTACCCCGTAAGCCGTTACTGGCTGCCAGGCGATCCGATTCGTAACAGCGCCATTAAAAAAATCAAATTCGATCAGCTCGGCCTCCAGACCCAGACCGTATCCATCCCAGCCGGCGCCCTAAGCGTCGCCATTATTGCCGACCTCCCCGGCCTTTTTAACGACGCACCCGGCAGTGGCGATCCCCGTCGTAAAATCCTTCCCGCCAAGGGCAAAGGCGTCCTATCCTCCGCCGATGTCGTTGTCTCTCGCAGCTCCGTCCAGGTCGTCACTCCCTAACCCCTTCCGTCCCCTTTCCGCATCGCGCTCCACGGCTCTCACCCGCAATGGAGACCATCGGAGGCTATCAACTCAGTCGCGAAATCGGCGGTTGGGAAACTCATTGGTTCGTCTGGTCGGGGCATAAAATCGACGATCCGAAAAAAGCCGAGGTCGTCATCAAGACCTGCCTCGTCGCCGATCTGCCACCCAATCCACCTGGTCTGCCCGCAGGCACACCAGCCTTCATCGTCGCTGCCCAATACCAAAAGGAAGCAGCCGACAAAAGTAAAACCATCGCCCCGATCCTTGCCTGCAACATCGAAAAAGACCGCGTTTATTCCGTCTCGCCACGCTACAAACTCTCCCTCGAACGTCTCATCGAGAGCAAGGTCAACCTCAGCGACGACGCTCTCGAGCACATCACCTCCAGCATCCTCGATTCCCTTGGCAATCTCCAAAAAATCCGCCAGCACTCCCACGGCAACCTCAAACCCTCCAACGTCTTTCTCGAAGGCAGCACTAAAAACCTCGAAAAAGCTCGCATCATTCTCGCTGATCTTTCCGCCGACACCTCCCTCGGGCCTGCCCAGGACATCCACGCCCTCGGTCACACCCTTCACCAGCTCATCCGCAAACGTTCCCTCAAGGATTCTTTTTATCCCCTCCAGCTCTCCGAAGAATGGAGCGATCTCGGGAGCGATGCCCCCAAATGGCTGCACCTTTGCAACCGTTTTCTCGATCCCGCCCTTGCCCAGCAACCCGATCCTCTTAAAGCCGCCGCAGCCGCCCTGCGCACCGCCGGGCGCGACTCCGCCGGGGGCACCGTCAAGGAGACCAAGGCCACTCTTAAAAAAATCGGCACCTCCAAAGTCCTCCACAGTTTCATCTGGGTCGGCCTCCTGCTTGCCCTGGCCGCCGGTGGCTTCTTCTTCATTCGTCATCGCCTCTTCAATCCCGAAGCCGCCTGGCAAAAAGTTCATACGGAACACCGCACCTGGCTCGCCAGTATTTCCGCAGAACTAGCCGACCCGCAAAAAGCCGCCACCTGGCAATCCCCCGCCAACCCGCGCCTGCGTTTCGTCTCCGAAAAAATCACCACTTTCCTGCGCGAATCCCCCACCACCGCTCTCGCCATTACCCAGAATCCGCTTCCCCCTGCTTACGACCCTCAAAAAGATGCCGCCGATCCTTATCGTCTTCAAGGCAACAAAGAAGATCCCGACACCGTCCGCAAACTCGGCGACGACCTCGATGGTCTCCGTTCCTCCCTCCTCGATTATCTCCCGTCGGCCGACCGCGAACGCCTCGCCACCTTCCAACGCTCTCTTACCCCGCTCGCCGGGCGCGGCTGGCCAAATCCTCCCGCCCTCGCCCATGCCCTCGCCTTCGATCCCCAACAAGAAAACACTCTCGGGCCGGCCATCTCCTCCACCCTTCCCCTTGTGCCGCTTCTGCTCACCGGCGACACGCTTTCGCTCCTGACAAATATCACCGATTCCACCCCTCTCGTTCTCGCCCAGAAAGACGCCCTTCTTGATGCCTACATCGAAAGCACCCGCGAACGTTTCATCACCCTTTTTACCGAACCCATCCAGGAAAAACTCTGGGATACGAACGCCCCCTCCAGCCGCGAAATCTGGAGTCACCTCCGCAATCGCGCCAACGGACTCGCCACCCTGTCCACTTTTCTGAAAGATAAAACTGATAAAATCGCCTCTGCCCGCTTTGGAGAACCCTCCGATAACCTTTTCCTTCTCAGTTTCCCCGAGATCGACGCGGACAACTTTGCCAATCTATGGATTAAAGCCGCTGAACAATATCTCATCCTGCCCGAGACCGTTCGCGCCGAATGGAAGGGCCAATGGGAAAAAGCCAGTCAAAATCGCCAGAACATCGATTATCTTCAGACCGCTTTTCAACAAATCCTGGAGCGCCCTGTCCTGGTGCGGCTTGATGAAGCCAGTTTCGATAGCCTTCTTGGCCAATTATCCTCCGCTGATTTATTCGCAGCCGATGCCCCCCCTGCCAACGCCTCTCCGACTCCCGATTCCACTAATCCAGCCAATCCCGCCAATCCCGGCCCGGCCACTTCGCCCACCGCCGCTCAACCCGGCTATCGCGCTTTGCTCGAAAAAACCCTCGCCGCCCTCCAGACCGCCGCCCCGGCCGACATTCCCGCTCTGGGCCGTCTGTTTCTTACCGATGCCGCCCAGTTTAACAGCACCCCCGGCGCACAAAATTTCCTCGATCAACTCGGCATCCAACTCAGCCGCAGTTCCACCGGCTGGCGTCCCGCAGGCATCACCGGAGCCACCCGTCCCAATCCAGCCGATGCCTCCCTCTTTAACATTCCTCTAAGCGGACGCGGGGCGTTCCCCTTCCGGCTCATCAATCCACCCGGCGGACGTCCCTTTTTCCTCGGCGTCTGGGAAGTGCCCATCGTTCTCCTCGCTCCCGAAGATCTCGACTTGAAACTCGCCGAAGGTCCCCGTTATTGGACCCTCGCGGGAGGTCGTCTCGCTCCGCAGCCCATTCCCATCTGGGCTGCGCTTCAGCGGGAAATGGTTGGCCCCGCCGGTCCGGTCGCCCCTTACTCTGTGCCCGCCGCCGTGGCCATTCCGGGTGGCCCGCAAAATTGGCAACGTCTCCCCGCCAACTTCATTACCCCTGCCAAAGCTGTCGCCGTCGCCGCCCGTTACGGCCTCCGCCTGCCCACTCTCGAAGAATGGCGCGCCGCTTATTCCCTGCCCGGCAACGACAGCAAAGGCTGGGTTCGTGGCGTTGCCTGGCGCAAACAAATGGATCACATCGTCTCCACCGTCGGCGAACGTCTTAAAGCCACCTGGCGCGAAGGCGTGGTGCCCACCTATCCCGACGTTTTTCCGAACACAAAGGCTTACGGCAGTTTCGATGTCTCCAAGATTAATGATTACGACCGCGACGCCGCCCAGGCTTCGCTTTATTTCCGGCCCACTTTCACCGCTCAAAATCCTGCCAACGTGCAAGATTTGCGCGGTAACGTCTCCGAAATCGTCACCAACGGCACTCGCTTCTCGGTCTGCGGACCTTCCGCCCTCTCCTCGCCCGGCTTTGGCGGCGCGGACGGACCGGCCTCTTTAATTCCCGCCGAGGGCGCATTTTCCGATGTCGGCTTCCGTTTTGCGATCAACGCCGAACCCGACAACGCCATCGCCGATCTGCCCCAGCTATTCGCCACCGAAATCGCCCGGCTTGCCCCCTGATCACCGGGGCACAAGTTTTCCCCCGAAAATTCCTTAACTTTTGAGTTTCCTGTTTGTTTTCTTTTAACGAAACTGACCCCATGCAGCGAGCGATTTTAGCATTGGAAGACGGACGCATCTTTGAAGGTGAAGCCTTCGGAGCCGGGGGCACCTCCGTCGGTGAAATTTGTTTCAACACCTCTATGACGGGGTATCAGGAAGTCCTCACCGACCCTTCCTACCGGGGTCAAATTGTGGCCATGACCTATCCGCTCATCGGTAATTACGGGATCAATCCCGAGGATGACGAAAGTAATTCGCCTCATGTGCGCGGTTTTGTAATCGAAGAGCTGGCACCGTTGGAAAGTAATTTCCGTTCGCGCGAGACGCTGGGCGATTATCTGCAACGCTGGGGGGTCGGAGGCATCCAGGGCATCGATACGCGGGCTTTGACGAAGCGGCTGCGCACGGCGGGCGCCATGAAGGCATGTCTCACCTCGGAACTCGCCACCGGCGCCGAAGCGGTCGCCCAAGCCCAGGCCGCCAAAGGTGTGGTGGGGATGGATTTTGTGCAGGAAGTGACCACGCCGAAGGTTTTTAGCTGGGACCCCGACGATTCGCAAAGTGCGGCCTGGAATGGTGGCACGCCGGATCGATTACCGCCGATACGGCATCGCATCGTGGCTTACGATCTCGGGATCAAACGGAATATTCTGCGTCGGCTGCGCCAAAAAGGGTTTGCCGTGCAAGTGGTGCCAGCGACGACGAAAGCGGAGGAGGTGCTGGCATTAAATCCCGATGGCGTCTTTCTTTCCAATGGACCGGGCGATCCGGCAGCTTTGGAGTATGTCTATTCCGAAGTGCGCGAGTTGTTCGGGAAAAAGCCGATTTTTGGCATTTGCTTGGGCCATCAGATGCTCGGTCACGCGTTTGGCGGGAAGACGTTCAAGTTGAAATTCGGTCATCGAGGTGGCAATCAGCCGGTGCAGGATCTTAAAACCGGGCGGGTGACGATTACCGCTCAAAACCACGGTTTCGCGGTCGATGCCGATTCTTTGCCCGCGAATGTGGAGGTTACCCACATCAATCTCAACGACGGCACGGTGGAAGGATTGCGGCACAAGGACTGGCCAATTTTTAGCGTGCAATATCATCCTGAAGCCGCTCCCGGACCGCACGATGCCACGTATTTTTTTGATGAGTTTGCCAAACTCATTGATACCCACCCGGCACGATGATACATTAAATATCCGTATTTATGGCAACCCTCCTTATTTCTCTCCCCGAAGGCGAACAAACTCACGAACTCACCGAAGAAACGATTACGATTGGGCGTCTTCCCGATAATACGATCCAGATCGAAGACGGTTCGGTATCGAGTCACCATGCGAAGATCACCTCACTCGACGGACGGTTTGAGTTGGAGGATTTGGATTCGACCAACGGCACCCGGGTGAATGGGCAGCGCCAGCAAAAAGCCGTGTTGAACGACGGGGCGAAATTACGTTTTGGCCAGATCGAAGCTATTTTTGTGAGCGATCTCAATGGCGAAAGCCTGCCTTTGCCCGACGCCGAGGAAGTCGCCTTAAAAGTGGCCGATCAGACCAAACGCCCCGAAGATTTTCTAAATTCCTCGCCGTATGGGCGGCGCGGTGGAAAAAAAGGCGGCACCGGCACTTTAATTCTGGCTCTGGGCATTCTGGCGATTTTAATCGGTTTGGTGGTGGCCTATTTAGCCTGGACGATTCAACCGCCGAGCTTGTAATCAATCGATTATAAGTAAGCGAGCCGTGGTCACGTTTCCGTGATGAAATGTGAGCGCCCGGGGTCGTTGATCCGCAGCTTTTTTAGCGCATATGCCAGGAGTTTAGTCACTGGAAGGCGAGGATGTTGCCGGGACCCGAGTCAGACTAACAGCAGATAGCTCCGCACTTTTTCTACCAAGGGGGAAATATCAATAGGAAAGGGCGCGGTCCGAATTGCACTGGAGAGTCAGTCCAGATCGAGCAGCGATTTTGCTTTTTCCCATTCGACCAATGGCTGCCCCGCATTTTCAGCAATGGCTGTTTCCAGATCGCGCAAATCGTCGCGCGCCTCCAATTCCTCCACGCGGGATTCCAGGCGCTTCACCGTGAGGGTGAGGCTTTCGATTTGGTCTATGACGGCGGTATTACTCATAAGCATCCTTTCGGTCTTTGACACCGTACACAGAAATGGCGTTCCCTTCCAGTGTGAGCTTGCCTCTTGAGTTTCCTCACATCGCCTTGCAAGTCTTCGCAAAGTCCCTCAATGCGGTATCCCACATTGCGTCGCACCTCCTTCGGCAGGGCACGAAGCTGCTCGATTGTGGAATGACTGATTTTAAGAGAATACTTCATGGTCAAGCCATCTGATTGGTTTGTTATTCATGTCTCTTGCCCCAAAGTGCAACTTGGGATCAAGTAAAAACTCCGCACCAGCACGGGGGGCAAAA